>NZ_LXEU01000078.1 GCF_001654985.1 Kluyvera georgiana ATCC 51603 | reverse complement strand
CCCCAATGGGGAGAGGGATTGTGCGGTTTATCGGTTAGTTACAGGTTTGCAAGGGCCTTGCTTTCTCCCTCTCCCTTCCAGGGAGAGGGCCGGGTGAGGGTTTAGCGGCTGCTTTGCAAAAACTGCCGCACACGCTCCGATTTTGGCTGAGTAAAGAAAACTTCCGGCGGCGCCTTCTCAATCAATATCCCCTTCTCCAGAAATACCACTTCATTCGATACCTGACGCGCAAACTCCATTTCATGCGTCACCACCACCATGGTGTAGCCTTCCGCCGCCAGCGACTTCATGACGCTGAGTACTTCGTTAACACGCTCCGGATCCAGCGCTGAAGTGGGTTCATCAAACAGCAGTACCTCCGGCGACATCGCCAGAGAACGGGCGATGGCCACACGCTGCTTTTGCCCACCGGAGAGCGTGATGGGGTAGGCATCCGCCTTATGCTCCATTCCTACCTTTTTAAGCTGCTGCTCGGCAATCGCGCGCGCTTCCTCGCGCCTCATCCCCTTCACGTGCAGCAGCGCCTCCATCACGTTTTGTTGCACGGTGAGATGCGGCCACAGGTTGAAGCTCTGGAAGACCATCCCGACCCGCTCGCGAATCTTCGACAGATCGCGGTGCGACATCGCTTTCCCGGTCTGGTCGTTCACGCCGATGCGCTGGCCACCGATATGAATTTCACCGCGGTCCGGCTGTTCCAGCCAGTTCATGCAGCGCAGTAGCGTGGATTTACCCGAACCGGACGAACCGAGAATACTGACTACCGTCCCCTTTTCCACCGTCAGATTGATGTCGCGCAGCACCTCCACGTTATCAAACTGCTTGGAGACATTTTTGACGCTGACCGCCGTGGTATCAGACATGGCTCATTCCTCTTTTTGCGCTATAAACAGTCAACCGTTTCACCAGCAGCTCCAGCACGATACTGATGGCCCAATACAGCGCAATGGCCACAATAAAGGCATTAAACGGAATAAAATAGGTCGCCTGCACGCTATTCGCGGCAGCGGTAATCTCCTGAACGGTAATAATGCTGAGAAACGCGGTATCTTTCAGACAAATAATGAGCTGGTTACCCAGAAGCGGCAGTGCGGAAGAGAAAATATTGGGCATCACAATACGGCGAAAGATGGTGTAGCGAGAGAAACCTTGCACCACTGCGGCTTCAATATAGCCATGGGAAAATACCCGCCTCTGGCTACGCAGAATCTCAAAGAAATAAGCGCCGTGATAGATAATCAATGCCACCAACCCTGCCGTCCAGGCGTCAAGACTCAACCCCAGCTCCGGTAATCCGTAGTACAGCAAATAGGCCAGAATCAGGAATGGAATCGCCCTCATCAGGTTTACAAAGCCCATAATAACGTTGTTCAGTACCCGCTTCTGGTATTCCGTGACGTAGCACAGGACGGTACCAATCAATAATCCGCAGACGGCGGCGATAATAAACAGCTGCAGTGTTGCCAGTAGCCCGGTAATAAACTTGTCGTGCTCGGCCCAGATAATTGCCCATTGATTCATCAGTCCTCCCGGGCTTAGCGCGCCAGTCGTTTTGCTTTACGTTCCGCCAGGCTCTGGAGCTTCAGCAGCAGGCCAATAATCACCACATACAGCAGCCCGGCGGCCAGAATGGGGGAAAGCGGTTCATAGGTAACGGAGGCGATACGGTTAGTGACGCGGGTGAGATCGACTACGCCAATCACCGCGATCGCCGGGCTGCCTTTGATTAAAAAAGACATTTCGTTGACCAGCGCAGGCAGGCTCTCCAGCCACATCTGCGGCAGCATGATGTAGCGAAAATAGGCCCAGCGGCGCATGCCGACCGACTCCGCCGCTTCCCGCTGTTCGCGCGGGAAGGTGCGAAAAGCGTTACGCCAGATTTCCGCGTTAAACGCCGAGGTGTTCAGCGTCAGCGCGACGATGGCGGCAACCGTTTTATCAAGGTTAATCCCAACGGTGGGCAGTGATAAAAACAGAAACAGCACCAGCGTCACCAGCGGCGTCGCCCGCGCCAGGCTGATGTAGATGACCAGTATCTGGTCAATGACCGGGATTTTCATCATGCGCACAAAGGCAATCACCAGCCCAATCGCCACGCCAAAGGCGATGGCGATGGCGGAAATCCAGAGGGTCGTCCATGCGCCTTCAATCAATAACTGCCATGCTATTGCATCCATGGTGCCCTCCTGAAGTGAATCGGGTGTCGCTCCCGGCATTGCGCGGCTTAGCCGGGTGGCGATTTACTGTCCGGCAAGTTTGTGGAACTGAGCGGCGCTGGTAATCGGTTCGGTCGGCAAATCATCGTAGGTTTCGCCAAACCATTTTTTCTGCAGTTCGGCCAGCTTGCCGGTCTCACGCATATGATTGATAAATTTGGTCATATAGGCCAAAAGCTCCGGCGAGTTTTTCGGAATGGGCCACGCCATATAACCCGGGCCGGAGACCGCCAGTCCCTTAGCAAACACTTTAGGTTTGGCTTTCACCAGGTCATTGACGGAAATCACCACGTTAATCACGTAATCGAGACGCTTATTGGCTAAATCGGCGTACGCTTCCGGGTAAGACGGATATTCCACCACCGGCCCGAGTTTGCCGCCGCTTTTCTCAATCATCGCCTTCAGTTCCGGTAAACGCGCTAATAACGCGCTGCCTGCCTGGAGGCCCACTTTTTTACCGCTCAGATCGGCAATGGTATTTAATGAATTATCACCCGCACGCTTAACAAAATAGTGTTGCGCGGAGGCCCACGGCGGCGTGAAATTAAATACGTTGAGGCGTTCATCGGTGACCACCGCGCCGGTTAACGCCATATCGTATTGCCCGGTAGAAACCGCCGCTAATAACCCGGTCCACGGTAAAATACTTTGCGTAACGTTAAATTTGGCGTATTCACGCAGCGCCGCCAGCATATCTTTATTAAATCCATCGGCATTGCCGTTATTCATAAAGTTAAACGGTGCGTAGTCATCCTCGGTCGCCACTTTTAACGTACCGGATTTTTCAATTTCCGGTAAATCGGCGGCGGCCACCTGCAAAGAAAAGGTCATCGCCATCATGGCGGCCAGATAATACGAACCCATCGTTTTTTTCATCGATTGACCCCTACTCAAATATGCCAGATGCGTTTATTCCGGCGTTGCAAGATGTGTGCCGACAGCGGCATTTTCAGACGCTGGCTGACGACGTTTTTACTGTAAGGAGACTTTTTGCATTCTGAATAGAGCCAGTTTTCGCGTGCGCTTGTGGCAGACGATTTCAGGCTGGTACAGAAATTGCTGCGCTGGAGGAAAGCGAACAATCGGGAGGGTAGCGCATGATTCGGCACTTATTGCATGTGGATTTTGAGGCGCATCGCGGGTTGCAGGAACAGGTTCGCGAGTCGCTGGTTAACGCCATTCTCGGCGGCATTTTTGCCGCCGACACGCCCCTGCCCTCGTGTCGACAGCTGGCCCAACAGCTACAGGTTTCCCGTAACACCACCGCGCTGGTGTTCGAAAGCCTGGTCAACGAGGGCTACCTGATAAGCCGCCCGCGCAGCGGCTATTACCTTCACCCGGACTACCATACGCCGCGCCTTTCCGCACCGACGCCTGCACTCTGCACCGCCGACAATGCACCATTATGGGGCAAACGGCTGAATATCACCCCCAGTCAGCAGGAATCGATCCTTAAACCCGCCGGCTGGATGCACTACCGTTATCCGTTTATCTACGGCCAGCCGGACACCCGCCAGTTTCCGCTCGCCAGCTGGCGTTCAGCGGCCAACTGGCTGCACGGCGGCATGCGCGACCCGGCGTGGGTGGTGGACCATATCGACCAGGACGTACCGATGCTGATTGAGCAAATTCGCACCCGCGTGCTGCCCAAGCGCGGCATCGTTGCCGCACCGGATGAAATACTGATCACCCTCGGCTCACAGAACGCGCTGTACCTGCTCACCCGGCTGCTGATGTCGCGCCAGACTCGCGTCGGCGTCGAGAATCCCGGTTTTCGCGAAGCGATTAACACCTTTTTACTCGGCGAAAGCCAGATTGTCCCGCACGCCGTCGATGCCGAAGGTATCGTGCTGACCGACACGCCGTGCGACTACTACTACGTCACGCCAGGACATCAGGTGCCAACCGGCGTCACCATGAGCAAGGCGCGGCGCAGCCAGCTACTGGCGCACGCGACGCAGCACGACGCGGTGATTATTGAAGATGATTATGATTCAGAGAGTAACTTCCAGGCCAACCCGCTGCCGGCGCTGAAGGCCAGCGATCGCAGCGGGCGAGTCATTTACGTCAGCAGCCTGTCGAAGGCGCTGTCGCCGGGGCTGCGATTAGGTTTTATGGTCGCCGATCCGGATCTGATTGATGAGGCCCGCGCCTTGCGCCGGCTGGTGTATCGCCATCCGCCCACCAACATTCAGTATCAGATGGCGCATTTTCTTGCCCAGGGTCATTACGAAACGCATCTGCGGCGCTATCGCGATGACTCCGCGCGGCGTTGGGACATGCTCAATACGGCGCTATCAACCCTGCTTCCGGAATGCCGGCCGCTGCCCGGCAGTGAACATGCCAACGCCTTCTGGCTGCGCACGCCCGGCAATATCAGCACCCAGCAGTTGACCTGGCGTGCCGCGCATACTGGCGTATTGATTGAACCCGGCGCGCGCCATTTTCTCGACGCCGCGCCGCCGGATAACTTCTTCCGCATGGGATTTCACGCCATCACCCCCGACGCCATTGCGCCGGGGGTGGATGTGCTGCGCAGCCAACTGGCGCAGATGGGCTAGTCCGCCCGGCGATGCGCCCACTCGCGCAAGCGCTGGAACAGCACGTACAGCGATGGGATAAACAGAATGCCGATAACCGTCGCCACCAGCATGCCGCTGAACACCGTGGTGCCGATGATCCGTCGGCTCTGCGCCCCTGCACCGGTGGAAAACATCATCGGCATGATGCCGATAATAAACGACACCGCCGTCATCATCACCGCGCGGAAGCGGCGGGTTGCCCCCTCTCGGGCCGCCGCGACGATCGATAAACCGGACTGCCGCCGCTCGCGGGCAAATTCGACGATCAGTATCGCGTTCTTCGCCGCGAGGGCGATTAAGAGTACCAGCCCAATCTGCACGTACACATCGTTGGCGTAACCAGCGACCCAGAGCCACAGCAGCGCGCCGCCGATGGCAAACAGTACCGACAGCATCACGCTCGCCGGTAGCGTCCAGCTCTCGTACTGCGCCACAAGGAACAGCCACGCCATCGCCACCGCTGCCAGCACAATCCAGATGGCCTGGTTTCCGGTCTGCTGCTCCTGCCACGACAGGCCGCTCCAGGCGTAGTCATATCCCTCCGGCAGATGCATCGCCAGCAGCGTTTCCATTTCGCTCATCGCCGTGCGGCTGCTGACGCCTTCCGCCGCCGAACCGCTCACCGATACCGATGGGAACTGGTTAAACTGCTGGATAAACGGCGCTCCTACGGTCGGCGTGATGGTCACGAGGTTACTCAGGCGTACCCGCTCGCCGTGGTTGCTGCGGACAAACAGCTCGCTAATTTGCTCGGCGCGCTCGCGCCACTGCATCTCGTTTTGCAGCACCACGTGGTAAACGCGGTTGTTAATGCTGAAATCTCCGGCTCGCGTGCCGCCGAACGCGGTTTGCAGACTGTTAAAAATACGCGAGACCGGCACATCAAGACGCGCGGCCTGGTCACGGTCAACGGTTAATGTCAGCTGCGGGACGTTACTACTCCAGGTGGTGAATACGCGACTCAGCTGCGGATGCTGATTCGCCTTCATCAGGATCTGACGCGTCACCTGCTCCAGCTCGGCGGGCGTTTGCCCGCCCTGAGCCAGAATACGCAGGTCGAAGCCCGCGGCGCTGCCGAGGCCCGGCAGCGTAGGCGGCGCAAACAGCATAATATTGGCTTCCGGCAGCGCATGAAGCTGGCGCTGAAGTTCGCCCATTACCGTATCCAGCGGTGCGCGCTGCGACCAGTCTTTGAGCATCAGCGAGATAAACCCGCCGTTCGAGGCGCTGGTGCCGCTGAGAATGCTAAAGCCGGAAACCTGAATCACATCCTCTACCGCCGGATGCGTCCCCAGCAACGCGCGAGCCTGCGCCATCACCGCTTCGGTTCGCTCCAGCGAGGCCGACTCCGGCAGCTGCACGTTGGCGAAGACATAACCCTGATCTTCCTGCGGCAGAAAGCCCTTCGGCATGGTGGAGAAGCTCAACGCCACCAGCAGCGCCGCGGTTAGTGTGGCCCCCACCGCTACCAGCGGGCGACGGTTCATCCATGCCACCAGGCGACCGTAGCCATCGCGGGTGGTGTTCAGCCCCAGGTTAAACCACTGGAATAAGCGGACGGGCTGCTTCAGACGCGGGCGCAGCAATAGCGCGCACAGCGCGGGCGTCAGGGTGAGCGCAACAATGCTTGACAAGGTAACCGCCGTGGAGAGCGTGACCGCAAACTGACGATACAATTCACCGACAATTCCCGGCAGCATCGCCACCGGGACAAATACGGCCAGCAGCACCAGCGTGGTGGCGATGACCGGCCCGGCAATCTGTCGCAGCGCCAGCGCGGTCGCCTCTTTACGCCCCAGCCCTTCGGCCATATGTCCTTCCACGCTTTCCACCACGACGATGGCATCATCAACCACCATGGTCAGCGCCAGAATAATGGCAAACAGGCTCAGGGTGTTGGCGCTGTAGCCTAGCAGGTAAAGCACCGCGAAGGTGCCAATCAGCGAAACGGGGATCGCCAGCGCGACAATGAGCGTCGCACGCAGGCTTTGCAGAAACAGCGAAACCACCGCGACGACCGCCAGCAGCGTCAGCGCCAGCGACGTACCAATCTCTTTGATGGTCGCGGCGACAAACCGGGTGGTATCAAACTTCACCTCCCATTTCAGGTCCGCCGGGAAGCGGTTTTGCAGACGCGTTAATTCGCTACGCACCACGTTTGCCACCTGTAATGCATTGGCGGTTGGTGTCGGGTAAATCCCCATATAGGCCGAGTCCACGCCGTTAAGCTGTGCGCTGGAGCTGTAGCTACGGGCGCCAAGCTCAATGTTGGCCACGTCCGCAAGGCGCACCAGTTGCCCCTGCTCGCCGCTGCGCACCACAATGTTGCGGAACTCATCGGCATCGCTCAGTCGACCCAGACCGTTGATGGTCAGCGTTTGCTGCTGGCCGTTAAACACCGGCGGAGTACCAATCTGCCCGGCCGCCCCCTGCACATGCTGCTCGTTCAGCGCCTGAGCGATATCTTCGCTGGTGATGTTCAGCGCGTTCATGCGATCCGGCCGCAGCCAGATTCGCATGCTGTAGTCGCGCGCGCCGAACATCTGTACCTGGCCGACGCCGGGCAGACGCGCCAGCGCTTCACGCACCTGGGTGCTGGCGTAGTTGCTGATTTGCAGCGGCGACAGGGTCGCCTCCGGCGAATAGAGGCTCACCCCCATCAGCAGGTTACTGGCGCGCTTGCGCACCTGTACACCATTCTGCTGCGCTTCCGTCGGCAGCTGCGCCACCGCCTGTGCAACGCGGTTTTGTACATCAATGGCCGCCATATCGGGGTCGGTGCCCGCGGCAAAGGTCAGGTTCAGGCTATAGCCGCCGTCATCAGCGCTGGTCGACTCCATATAGAGCATATGATCAACGCCGTTGAGCTGTGTCTCCAGCGGCGCGGCGATGGCCTCCGCTACATCCTGCGCGCTGGCGCCCGGCCAGCTGGCGCTGACGTTCACCACGGGCGGCGTGATTTGCGGGTACTGCTCCACCGGAATGAGCTTCAGCGCGACCGCACCCACAAAGACCATCAGCAGTGCAATCACCATCGCGAAACGCGGGCGACGGATAAAAAACGTCAGCATCCTGTTCTCCTTAATTCAACGGCTGTACGGCCGCGCCGTCCGTCAGACGCTGCGCGCCATCGGTGACCACGCGCTCGCCAGGGTTAAGCCCCTTCGCCACGGCGAAGGACTGCCCCTGCTGGCCGCCCAACTCCAGACGGCGCTGCCCGGCAGTATTCTCTGCCGTCAGCACCCAGCTGAAATAGCCGTTGGCATCCTGCTGTACCGCCGCCGCAGGGATCATCACGCTCTCGCTCTGCGTCTGCGGCCGCAGGATCACGGTGACGTTGCCGCCGGGCAGCAACCGATGTTGCGGGTTGGCAAATTCGGCGCGTACCGCCACGCTGGCGGTGCGGGCGTCAATACGGTTATCCACCGAAGTCAGCACGCCATCCTCGCGTTTGTCGTCGAGGGTAATCTGCGCTAGCCACGCGGCCTTCAACGCGCGGATATCCGCATGCTGCCCGGCTTTGCTGTAAAACGCCGCTTCGTCGAGCGCAAAACTGACCCGGATAGGATCGAGCTGAGCAATATCCACCAGCACGCCGCTGGCGGCGTTCACCAGCGTGCCAACGTGAAAAGCGCTGTGGCCGACGCGGCCGCTGATTGGCGAAGTAATGCGGGTGTAATCGAGCGTAATTTGCTGCGCCGTCACTCGCGCCTTCGCCTGTTCTACGGCGGCGGCGGCGACGTCACGCTGCATCTGCGCGGTGTCGACATCGTTACGGCTGATGGAGTGGTTAGTTTTGAGGCTCTGATAGCGTGTCAAAAGCTGCTGCGCCTGACGCAACGAGGCCTGCGCGCTTTTCAGCTCCGCCTGCGCCAGCGCCAGCGCGGCGCGCGGCTGGGCGTCATCAAGCGTGAACAGCAGGTCGCCTTGCTTAACGTCCTGTCCGTTCTGGAAGTGGCGCTGTACGATGGTGCCTTCGGTACGGGCGCGAATTTCAACGGCGTGAATAGCCTCAACGCGGCCCGGCAGCTGGCGCTCAACCGCATGCGGCGCGCGTTCAACGGTGGCAACACGTACCGGCACCGAAGCAAACGCCAGCGTGCAGCTGGCAAGCCCGCAGGCCAACAAGGCGAGGCGGAAAGTGTTTTTCATGTCGGGGATCCTTGCGTGGCAAGCGCCCCTCTCCGGCCGGAGAGGGGCTAAGTCATCACGACTACGTGGTCTTGCGGAAACGGCGGGTCAGACGCTTTTCACCTTCCACCACCAGGAACATCGCGGCGCCAATGGCCAGGGTGATGCCCCAGTAGCGCAGCGGCAGCGCTTCGGTGCCGAACAGCGTCTGCATCAGCGGCAGGTAGATAATCGCCAGCTGTAGCAGAAGCAACACGCCGGTCACCAGCCAGATGCCTTTGTTCTTCAGCAGCCCGCGGTTCAGGGAGAAACCATTGCTGCGGCAGTTAATCATGTAGACCCACTGCGCGGTCACCAGCATCTGCAGCAGCACGGTGCGGATAAACTCTGCGCTGTGGCCTCGCGGCGCCAGCCATGCCTCAAGAATGAAGGCGGCGATGGCAATCATCAAGCCGACGAAGGCGACGCGCCAAACGGCAAACGCGTCCATCACATGCTGACCGGTTTTACGCGGCGGGCGGTTCATCACGTTACGCTCGGCGGCTTCAAACGCGAGGCCGAAGGAGAGCGTGGCGGAAGTCGCCATGTTCATCCACAAAATCAACACCGGCGTCAGCGGAATCATATTCCCCGCCAGCAGCGCGATAATAATCAGCAGCCCCTGCGCCAGGTTGGTTGGCATGATGAACAGAATCGTTTTCTTCAGGTTGTCGTAAACGCGACGCCCCTCTTTGACCGAACTGGCGATGGTGGCAAAGTTGTCATCGGTCAGCACCATGTCGGCGGCTTCTTTGGTCACTTCGGTCCCTTTGATACCCATGGCGATACCAACATCCGCCTGACGCAGCGCCGGAGCGTCGTTGACGCCGTCGCCGGTCATCCCGACAATCTCACCGCTTTCCTGCAACGCTTTAACCAGACGCAGCTTATGCTCCGGGCTGGTGCGGGCGAAAATGTCGTATTCGACCGCTGCTTTCGCCAGTTCGGCGTCATCCATATGCTCCAGCTGGTAGCCGGTCATCGCTTCGCTGCTGTTGCGGATCCCCAGCATCTGGCCAATGCTCATGGCCGTTTGTGGGTGATCGCCGGTGATCATCTTCACGCGGATCCCCGCGTTCTGGCAGGTGTGGATCGCATCCACCGCCTCCGGGCGCGGCGGGTCCATCATCCCGGCAATACCGAGGAATACCAGGCCGTTCTGCAGGTCGCTGTGGTCGAGCGTTTTCTGCCCAACGTTAGCGGGCTTGGTTGCCGCCGCCACCATACGCAGACCCTGGCTGGCAAAACGCGCCATTTCTGCTTCCCAGTAGCTACGCTCGAACGGCTCCACGCCGCGCGCGGTCTGCTGCTGCTGACACAGGACAAAGAGGACGTCCGGCGCACCGGTTACCATTACAATCTCTTCGTCCGCCAGCTGGAAGTGGGTCGCCATGTACTTGTACTGCGAGTCAAACGGGATCTTGGCGATCAGCTGCGTGCGCACCGGCTCCAGGCTGACTTTCGCCGCCAGCACCTTCAGCGCGCCTTCGGTCGGACCGCCGGTAATGCCCCAGTGGCCCAGCGCGTCTTTCACCAGCTGGCTATCGTTACACAGATCGATAGTTCGCAGGTACTTTTCCAGCACGGTGCGCGGCTGCACTTTCACCGGCTCGTTGCTGCCTTCAAGGTAGATATTACCGTGAGGCTCGTAGCTGTCGCCGTCGACGCGGTAGCAGCTGTCGGCGGTAATCACCGCCTTCACGGTCATTTCATTCATGGTCAGGGTGCCGGTTTTATCCGAGCAGACCACGGTCATTGCTCCCAGCGTTTCCACGGTAGGCAGCTTGCGGATAATCGCCCGCTTGCGCGCCATCGCCTGGACGCCCAGAGACAAAATAATCGAGATAATCGCCGGCAGGCCTTCCGGAACGGCGGCGACCGCGAGGCTAATCAACGACAGCAGCAGCTCGCCCAGCGGAATATCGCGCAGCAGCATGCTAAAGACAAACAGCGCGACCATCATGGCCAGGATGATGGCGAAAATGGCTTTGCCCAGCTTGTCCATCTGCACCAGCAGCGGCGTGCGGTGTTTTTCAATCCCCGCCATCATCAGGTTGATGTGGCCGAGTTCAGTCTCCTGACCGGTGCCCACCACCACGCCAGTCCCGCCCCCCGCGCTCACGGTGGTGCCGGAGAACACCATGTTGGTACGGTCGCCCAGCGGCAATTCGCCGTGCAGCACGTCGGTGTGCTTATCCACCACGGTAGACTCGCCGGTCAGGATGGCCTCTTCGACGCGCAGGTTATGCGCTTCAATCAGACGCATGTCCGCCGGAATACGGTCGCCCGCGCGCAGCACCACGATATCGCCCGGCACCAGTTCGGTGGTGGCGACCGTTTTATAGCTACCGTCGCGAATGACCTGCGCGTCGCTGGAGAGCATATTGCGAATGCTTTTCAGCGACTTTTCTGCATTACTTTCCTGAATGTGACCAATCAGAGCATTGATCACCGTGACGCCGAGAATAACAAAAGTATCGACCCAGTGGCCCATCACGGCAGTCAGCGCCGCCGCAGCCAGCAGGACGTAGATCAGGACATCGTTAAAGTGGGCGAGGAAGCGTAGCCACGCAGGCTTGCCTTTTTTCTCCGGCAGCGCATTCGGGCCATAGGTGTTCAGGCGCTCTGCCGCATCCGCCACGCTCAGACCTTCAGACTGACTGTTGAGCTGGGACAACACGCGCTCGGTAGACTGCTGGTAGGCGTGCTCTTGCGGGTCGTAACCCGCGTGCGGCACATTTTTAGGGTTCATCATTTTCGACACGATAAATTTTCCTTTTAAATTCCTGCAAACGGAAAGCCTGAAATCATTTCTGGCCAAGGCGACATCGTTGGATATTTTCTTAAGGCGAAGGAATATTATTTAACTCACAATATTTTCGCTTTTTAAATTTCAAAACGACATTCAGTTGATTTACTGATGTTAATATTACAAAATATTCCTAAACCCCATCTAAACGAGGTCATTATGTTCGGAATCTACAGAGGACGCCGTCTGGCGCTATACATTGCACTGGCTATCGTGATTGCGACGCTGGTGGGATACAGTACCTATACTTTTGTAAAAATATTATCGTGAGCATGACGTTAATTTACGATTACATCATTTAATTTAAACCAAATCGTTATTTAACGCCTTTTTCTGCGAATATATTCGTAGGCTTCATTATTTATTTCAAATATTCAAAAAAGGTTTATTAACATAGAAACATTGCGTTCCTGTAAAAATTACCGGAAAATAATATTTTTAACCAAAGATTAACACTGCATGAAGCATCCTCTTGAATCCCTGATGACCGCCGCGGGTATTTTGCTCATGGCGTTCCTTTCCTGCCTGCTGCTTCCAGCACCGTCGCTGGGTTTAACGCTGGCGCAAAAGCTGGTGGATACCTTCCACTTTATGGACCTGAACCAGTTTTACACCGTGCTGTTCTGCGTGTGGTTCCTTGCCCTGGGGACGATTGAGTATCTGGTACTTCGCTTCGTGTGGCGACGCTGGTTTTCGCTGGCGGATTGATCTTAAGCCCGCGCTTCTGTGGGCCGGATAAACAAAGCGCCATCAGGCAGATGAGCGTACGGTGCCGGATGCGGCTAACGCCTTATCCGGCCTACTTGTGGTAGCCCCGAGGGCGGCTTTACGCCTTCCTCGGAGCAATATCAATGCGTCCGTGGGCGATGATGGACTTTGCGATAGGCACCCGGCGACTGGTTAAACGTGCGGGTGAAAATACGGGTAAAGGTCTGCTGGGAATCAAACCCGTACTTCAGGCAGATGTCATAGACCTTTTGATCGGTCGTACACAATTCATCCGCCGCCAGATTCAGCTTACGTTGGCGGATGTAGCGCCCAAGGCTCTCCCCTTTATGCTGTAAAAACAGACGCTGCAGATGCCATTTTGAATACCCCGCCCGGCGGGCTATCTCATCGATGCGCAATGGCTGATGCAGATTTTCGTCAATCCATTCGACCAGTGTGTCAATCACCTGAGTGGCTAATTCAGTCATACACCCCTCCCCTCGTTTTATGACAGCCGGTGTTTATTCCCACCAGGCACGAAATGTTTGTGTTGGATTCGCCAGCCAAACCGGCTCGCCCTGCATCGGCGTTAACAACCGATACGCTTTATCTTTGCTGGCCTGCGCCAGCCGCTTGTACGGATCATCCCAGGTATGCTTCGCCAGCACGAAACGTCCGGCGTGCCCTGGCAGCACCCGCTGTGCATTCAGGTCCACCGCGGCCTGGGCGGTCTGTTCCGGCATCATGTGGATATAGCGCCAATCCTGGTCGTACTGGCCATCTTCCAGAATGGCGACGTCCACCTTGCCGAACTGTTCACCAATCGCCTTGAAGTGCGGGCCGTAGCCGCTGTCGCCGCTGTAATAGATCTTTTGCTCCGGCGTCACGAACATAAAGCTGGCCCACAAGGTCTGGTTTCGCTTAAGGCCACGGCCTGAGAAGTGGCGCGCGGGCAGCACGTGGACGGTCAGCGCATCGCTGATAGCAACGCTCTGCTGCCAATCGGCCTCGGTAATCACCTCACTCGCCATGCCCCAATACCGCAGGTGTGACCCCACGCCTAATGGCACCACGGCACGCTTAACCTTCGGCATTAGCGCCTTAATCGTGGCGTAGTCCAGATGGTCGTAGTGGTCGTGAGAGATAATCAGCAGGTCGATCTCCGGCATCGTCTCGGCACGCCACGGATAGTGGCCGTCAAACGCTTTGTTCAGAAACGAAAACGGCGCGGCATAGCTGCTGAATACCGGATCAATCAGAATACGTTTGCCCGCCAGCTGCAGATACCAGGATGAATGCCCCAGCCAGATCATCGTCTCCTGTTCGCTCGGCAGGCTGGCGAGATCGGTCGGCACCAGCGGCAGCGGCTGCTCAGGGCGCGCGTTCTCCCGCTTCGCGGTTAAAAACTCCCACCACGCCATCAGCATGTTCTTGTCGCCGGTAAACCCCGGCGTCGGCAAGGTGTTGTGAAACGCGCCGTCGCGGTAGTTTGGCGAGCGCTCAATCAGACTCTTTTCAGCCCCTTGCGGCGGCTGGCCGAAACCGGCATTCAGAACAAAAGGCAAGCTTGCTGCACTGGCGATAAGCATGATGGCAACCACACTGATGATGAACGGTTTCATTTCCTGACCCGTGACCGGCCTCATCCAGGAAGCCACACAAAAAAAGTTGATTATGAGTGAGTAGGCACTCATTATAGAAAGGCGGGGAAAAAATCGTCAAGCAATTTTCAAATTTTGACAATCGGCGTTGAAGTCCCTGGGTTCGACATGTTTCAATCACCTTTTTAACCGTCAGAGAGGTAAAGTGTAGTGGCTCGTCCGAAGAGTGAAGATAAAAAACAAGCGTTACTGGAAGCGGCCACCTGCGCCATTGCCCAATCCGGCATCGGCGCATCAACAGCGTTGATTGCGCGCAGCGCGGGCGTAGCGGAAGGTACCCTGTTTCGTTATTTCGCCACCAAAGACGATCTGCTTAATGCGCTTTATCTGCACCTGAAAACGGACTTATGCCAGACCATGCTGGCATGCCTGACCGACACAGAATCACCAAAAGCCTTCACCCACAGCATCTGGAACAGCTACATCGACTGGGGCATTCTCCACCCTATTGGGCATCAAGCCATTCGGCGCATGGCCGTCAGTGGAAAAATCACCAACGAAACGATACTGCAGGCCAGAGCGCTATTTCCGGAGCTCAATAAACTCTGCCAGCGTTCCATGCGCCCGGTATTTATGTCTGATGATTTCCGTGCCTTTGGCGATGCGCTGTTCCTGTCGCTGGCGGAGACCACCATTGAGTTCGCCAGCCGCGAACCCGAACGTGCAGATAAACTTAAGGCGCTCGGCTTTGAAGCCATGTGGCGAGCGCTGTCAGAGGATGAATAATGGACGGTAAAACGCTGCATGAAAAAGCGCAGGAATTTGCGCTAACGCTCCCCTTTTCTGAACCGGCCTGGCCTTTTGGCCCCGAGTACGATGTGTTCACGGTTGAGGGAAAAATCTTTATGATCAAGATGTCGCTGCGCGGCGAGCACATCGTCAATCTGAAGGTTGATCCGGAGCAATCATTGCTGCATCAGGCCATCTACCCGCACATTAAGCCGGGCTACCACATGAACAAAAAACACTGGATTTCGGTCTACCCTGGCGATGAAATCACGGTTGATCTGCTCAACAGCCTGATTGAAGACTCGTGGAATCTGGTGGTGAACAAGCTGCCAAAACGCGTTCAACAGCGCGTGCGTCCCGTTTGATTTTGCGTTAAATGCGATAAGTGTTATCGCATTTTCCACCCTTCTCATTTGTTAAATCGCACGGTACCCTGCTGTGATACAACGCGCCGATTTGCGGTGCCTTTTATCATTCAGGAGTATTTATGGACATCGTTTCCGTTGCTAAAGCGCGCTATTCCACCAAAGCCTTTGATGCCAGCAAAAAGCTGACCGCCGAGCAGGCCGCCAATCTGAAAACCCTGCTGCGCTATAGCCCTTCCAGCACCAACTCTCAGCCGTGGCACTTTATCGTCGCCAGCACCGACGAAGGCAAAGCGCGCATCGCGAAATCCGCCGCTGGCGGCTACGTGTTTAACGAACGCAAAATGCTGGATGCTTCCCACGTTGTGGTATTCTGCGCAAAAACGGCAATCGATGATGCCTGGCTGGAAAAAGTGGTCGATCAAGAAGACGCGGATGGCCGTTTCGCCACGCCGGAAGCCAAAGCCGCGAACCACAAAGGCCGCACCTTCTTCGCCGACCTGCACCGTAAAGAGCGTCACGATGACGCGCAGTGGGCGGCAAACCAGACCTACCTGAACGTCGGCAACTTCCTGCTGGCCATGGGCGCCATGGGTCTGGACGCGGTGCCGATTGAAGGCTTCGACGCCGGGATTCTGGATGCCGAATTTGGCCTGAAAGAGAAAGGCTACACCAGCCTGGTCGTGGTGCCGGTTGGCCACCACAGCGTGGAAGACTTCAACAAAGCGCTGCCAAAATCTCGTCTGCCGGAAGACGTGGTGATGACTGAGATCTGATTGAGCTTCTGTGCTTTCCCGGCGGCGCTTCGCTTGGCTACTCGAATTTTGTAGCCCGGCCAAGCGAAGCGCTGCCGGGATTTGCTCTAAACTACAACCTTGCCAACACCCCTTCCCCGACCTCATCCACCGGTAAATAAACCAGCAGACGCGAGCCGTTGCGCGGCGCGGAGTACCAGTACATCTGCTGCAGCTGAAAATGGCCGAACTCAGGATGCTGGAAGTTTTTAATCTGGTTTTCGACGCCGCGAACGTCGTAACGCTGGTGCCATAGCGCCTCAAATTCGCTGGAAGCGGCAAAGAAACGCGCCAGCTTATTCTCCCATGCCGGATCGCCACGATGCTCCGCCATCGCGGCGCGGAAATAGGAGACAAACGTCGGCAGCGCATCGCGATTGGCCAGACGGCTACGCCAGCCGGGGTGAGTCAGATACAGGTAGATACAATTTCGATCGTCTTCCGGAATGGTCGAAAAATCGACGCCCATCAGCCGACAAAACGCGTCATTCCACGCCACAATATCGAAATCAGGCTTCTGAATACTGGCTGGCTGCGGCAGCAAACTGTCCAGCATACGCCGCGTGCCGGGGCTTATCCCTTCGCACGGAGGAACGTTAGCCGATTCCAGCGGAGTCAGCCCCGCCAGCACAAACAGATGACGGGTCTCAAGCGCACTGCACTGGAGCGCTTCGGCGACCGCTTGCATTACCGCCGCCGACGGATTAACCTCGCGCCCCTGCTCAAGCCAGGTATACCAGGTCACGCCAACGTCCGCCAGCATCGCCACTTCTTCGCGACGCAGGCCCGGCGTGCGCCGCCGCCCGCTGCGCGGTAACCCCAACCGCTGTGGATCGAGACTTTCCCGTCGCGCCCGAAGAAATGCACCCAGCTGCTTACGGCTATCGTCCTGCCGTGACGGCAATACGTCCATTTCACTGTGGCTGATGAGGCTCATGGTATCTCCAGCATGGTAGTGCCAGTACCAGTATAACCAGGAACTGGTACCCGTTTATTGAATCAGCGATGCTACGTCCAATCGCTGAATGACGCAATGGAGTCACCATGAAAACGTCTGCTGTTTCTCCCGGTCGCGCGGGGCTTTTCCTGCTGCTGACCGGCCTGATGTTGCCCCAGATCGATACCTCGATCACCAATGTCGCCCTCGACTCAATCACCGCGTCGCTGCACGCCAGCCCGACCCAGCTGGAGCTTATCGTCGCGCTGTACGGCGTGGCGTTTGCCGTTTGCCTGGCCATGGGTAGCAAGCTTGGCGACAACTACGGTCGCCGTCGGCTGTTTATGTGGGGCGTGGCGATTTTCAGCCTCGCTTCGCTGCTGTGCGGTTTGGCCAACTCGATCACCGCACTGTTGGCCGCACGCACTCTACAGGGCG
The DNA here is from genome assembly GCF_001654985.1 of Kluyvera georgiana ATCC 51603. GTDB lineage: Bacteria > Pseudomonadota > Gammaproteobacteria > Enterobacterales > Enterobacteriaceae > Kluyvera > Kluyvera georgiana. The sequence goes on along the minus strand of NZ_LXEU01000078.1, from coordinate 165,239 downwards.
CAGGCGCGGCGCTGATCGTCCCGCAAATCCTCGCCACACTGCACGTTACGCTTAAAGGAACGGCCCACGCCCGCGCTATCAGCCTGTATGGCGGCATTGGCGGCATCTCGTTTATCGTCGGGCAGATGTTCGGCGGCTGGCTGGTGTCGGCGGATATCGCCGGTCTGGGCTGGCGTAACGCCTTTTTCATCAACGTGCCAATTGGCCTGCTAGTGCTGGCCTACAGCCGCCGCTACGTGCCGGAAACCCGTCGCGATGAGCACGCGCGCATTGACTGGCAGGGTACGTTTAGCCTGGGCCTGATCCTCTGCTGTCTGCTGTTCCCGATGGCGCTGGGGCCAGAACTACACTGGCCGTGGTCGATGCGTCTGATGTTGCTGGCGATTATCCCACTGTTGCTGTGGATGCGGGCCAGCGCGCTGGGTAAAGAGCAGCGCGGTGAACACCCGCTGCTGCCGCCTCGACTGCTTAAATTTGCCAGTATTCGCTTCGGCATGGTCATTGCGCTGCTGTTTTTCAGCGCCTGGTCAGGCTTTATGTTCTGCATGGCGCTCACTCTCCAGTCCGGTCTCGGCATGGCGCCGTGGCAGTCAGGCAACAGTTTTGTGGCGCTGGGCGTCGCCTATTTTCTTTCAGCGATGTATGCGCCGAAGCTGATCGCCCGCCACAGCATGGGACGCATTCTGGTGGCTGGCCTGATCGTGCAAATTAGCGGCCTGCTGCTGCTGATGGAGACGTTCCACCACTTCGGCCAGGCGACGTCCACCCTCACGCTGGTGCCCTCGACGGCGCTGATTGGCTATGGCCAGGCGCTGATCGTCAACTGCTTCTACCGGGTAGGGATGCGTGATATTACCGCCAACGATGCGGGCGCGGGCAGCGCGCTGCTCAGCACGCTACAGCAGGCCACGTTGGGCCTTGGCCCGGCGGTGTTTGGTTCACTGCTGCTGGCGCTGACGCGCGGGCATCATGGGAACTATACCGATGCGATGACCGGCTTCCTCGGCGTAGAAGCGGTGATGATGCTGCTGCTGGCCATTATTGCCGTTAGCCTCCGCCATCACTTAAACCGTAGTCCGGCGATCGCGACGTCATAACCTTAAGTTCCTGTATAGCTGTTTGCATAATATAGCCAGCGCAGCCATTATAATTAGCTGGCTATACAGGAGACGTTATGCAGGAACTGATTTCACAGATCGAAGAGATGGGCATTGAAATAAACCATACCAATTCGCTGATCATCATATTTGGTATTATTTTTCTCACTGCCATCATTGTTCATCTGATTCTACATCGGGTGGTGCTGCGCGCTTTCGAAAAACGGGCGCAGGCCAGCAGCCATTTGTGGCTGCAAATTATCACGCAGAATAAACTCTTCCACCGACTGGCGTTTACCCTACAGGGGATTATTGTCAACGTGCAGGCCGTACTGTGGTTGCAAAAAGGCAGTGATGCCGCGCAGATATTAACCACAGGCGCACAGCTATGGGTCATGCTCTACGCCCTGCTGTCGTTCTTCTCGCTGCTGGACGTTATTTTCAACCTCTCGCAGAAGCTATCTTTCTCTTCGCAGCTGCCGCTCAAAGGGATATTCCAGGGGGTGAAGCTGGTCAGCGCCATTCTGATTGGCATTCTGATGATCTCCCTGCTGCTGGGGCAATCGCCGGCTATTCTGATAAGTGGCCTGGGCGCGATGGCCGCGGTGTTGATGCTGGTGTTTAAAGACCCGATTCTCGGCCTGGTGGCAGGAATTCAGCTCTCGGCAAACGACATGCTGAAACTCGGCGACTGGCTGGAAATGCCGAAATACGGCGCCGACGGCGCGGTGACCGATATTGGTTTAACCACCGTCAAAGTGCGTAACTGGGATAATACCATTACCACCATTCCGACCTGGTCGCTGGTGTCTGACTCGTTTAAAAACTGGAGTGGAATGTCCGCATCGGGTGGCCGAAGAATTAAGCGCAGCATCAACGTTGATACCACCAGCGTGCATTTTCTTGATGAGCAAGAGCAGCAGCGGTTAATTCAGGCGAAGCTGCTGAAACCGTATATGGACTCGCGTCATCAGGAAATTAATCTGTGGAATCAGGAGCACGGTGGCGACGGCTCGGTGCTGAATCTGCGTAAGATGACCAATATTGGCACCTTCCGCGCTTACCTCAACGAATATCTTCGCAACCATCCGCGAATTCGCAAAGATATGACGCTGATGGTACGCCAGCTTGCGCCGGATAATAACGGTCTGCCGATTGAGATATACGCCTTTACCAATACGGTCGTATGGGCTGAATATGAAAATATTCAGGCTGATATTTTCGACCATATCTTTGCCGTGGTCGAGGAATTTGGTTTACGTATTCATCAATCACCGACCGGGAATGATATTCGCGCCCTGGCGGGCGCGATCGGGTAACAATAATCAGGCGCTGGCGCGTGAAATAAAGCGCCAGTCCAGCATCACCCGCTCCGGAGGCACGTCCGGGTTATCGATTTTATTGAGCAGCAGTTCGACCGCTCTGGCGCCGATCTCCCGCGACGGCTGCTGGACGGTCGTCAGCTGCGGCGATACCATTTCGGCAAGTTCCGTGCCGTCAAACCCCACCACCGCAATCTCTTCCGGTACCTTAAGCCCCGCCTGTTCAATGGCGCGAATCGCCCCGGCGGCCAGCGAGTCAGAAACCGCAAACACCGCGTCCGGGCGCGGGTTCATCGCCAGCAACGTTTGCATCGCCAATTTCCCCGCCGCCGCGCTCAGCTCGCTGGCATACTCGACAGCGTGAAACGCCAGCCCTTGAGATTGCAGGACATTTTTGTACCCCTGCTCGCGCAGTCGGGCGTACTTGTAGCTCAAGTCGTGGTTAATCAACGCAATCCGCTCACGCCCCAGCGCCGCGAGATAGCTCACCGCATGCTCCGCGGCATCGACATCGTTAATCCCCACGCAGGAGACCGCGCCCGCATCAGCATATTCCGCACATTGCACCCATGGCGCATCACCGATCACCGTGGTTAACTCCGGCAGCTTACTGAAGGCGTCCATGGTGATAATACCGTCGACCATTTTTCCGGTTAGCAGTCGCAGGCCTGATTTAGAGCGTTCAATATCCGAGCCGGAGTTGCACAGTAAAATCCGATAGCCGTTCTTTTCCGCGGCCTCTTCAATTCCTTTTACCACTTCGGCGCAAAAAGGGTTGGCGATATTCGACACCATCACCAGAATCATCGAGCTTCGCGCCGTACGCAGCTGGCGCGCCAACAGATTAGGCTGATAGTTACTCTCTTTAATCGCCTGAAGCACCCGTTCGCGGTTTTTGGCTTTTACGGTATCGCTGTTGTTAAGCACCCGCGACACGGTCGCCACCGATACCCCCGCCAACTGGGCGATTTTCTGAATTGACATACAACGCCGTTCCCTGCAGTTAACGCTTTGCGTGCAGGCTACCATAAAAAGCGTGCCCGGCGTACCGGGCACGGGGTTATTGTTCGACGCTGACCCAGCGCTGTTGTTGATAATTTCTTATAAAAATTAATCGATTACAAAATCAAGATCGCGCAGAGCGCTCTCGATAACAACGCGGGAGGAAAGACTTCGCAGCGACGAGGGGGAAACACCGAAGGAGGCATCTCTGGCCTCCTCCGGGCGATATTATCAGGCTTTACGGCGCAGCGTTTTGAAGGCAACAAACAGGAACAGCACCCACACCGGCAGCAGAATCGCCGACAGACGCATGCCGTCCATAGTGCACATGAGACCAAGGATCATCAGCAAAAACGCGATGCAAATGTAGTTGCTGGCAGGCGCAAACAGCGCTTTGAATTTCGACTCACGCCCCTTGCGGCGCATGGCGGCGCGGAACTTGAGGTGCGCCATGCAGATCATGATCCAGTTCAGCAGCAGCGTGGCCACCACCAACGCCATCAGTAGGCCAAACGCTTTCTGCGGCAGCAGATAGTTCACCAGCACCACCAGCGAGGTGATCGCGCCAGAGAGCAGCAGCGAATTCACCGGCACGCCGCGACGGCTTACTTTGGTCAGGAAGCGCGGCGCATTGCCCTGCACGGAGAGGCCAAACAGCATGCGGCTGTTTGAGTACACGCCGCTGTTATAAACCGACAGTGAAGCCACCAGAATGACAAAGTTCAGCGCAGATGCCACCATGTTACTGTCCAGATTGTGGAAAATCATCACAAATGGGCTACTGTCTGATTTGATCCCTTGCCACGGATAGAGCGCCAGCAACACAATCAGCGAACCGATATAGAACAGCAGGATACGGTACACCACCTGGTTAACCGCTTTCGGGATGGTGGTTTCCGGGCTGCGTGCTTCCGCCGCCGTAATGCCAATGAGCTCCAGCCCACCGAAGGAGAACATAATCACCGCCAGCGACAAAATCAGCCCCTTCCAGCCCGTGGCAAGGAAGCCTCCATCACGCCAGAGGTTGTCGATGCTCGCATGCTCACCGCCACGCCCCGTCGACAGCATCCAGATGCCAAAACCGATCATGCCGATAATCGCCAGCACCTTAATCAGCGCGAACCAGAACTCGGTTTCACCATACAGGCGCACGTTCACCAGGTTGACGGCGTTAATCAAAATGAAGAAGCCCGCAGCCCAAATCCAGGTCGGCACGTGTGGAAGCCAATACTGCATATAAATTCCGGCGGCGGTTAGCTCGGCCATTCCCACCAGCACGAACATGACCCAATAGTTCCAGCCGGAAAGAAAACCGGCGAACGGCCCCCAGTATTTATAAGCAAAATGGGCAAATGAACCGGATACCGGCTCTTCCACCACCATCTCGCCAAGCTGGCGCATGATCAGAAACGCAATGATCCCGGCAATGGCATAACCCAGCACCACCGCAGGGCCAGCCATTTGGATAGCCGGGCCGATGCCAAGAAACAGGCCGGTGCCAATGGCGCCCCCGAGCGCGATGAGTTGAATATGACGGTTTTGTAACCCGCGGTGAAGCGTCGGCCCCTGCTCCGACGAAGCATCCGGTTGATTCTGGCTGGATGCTGAGGACGCGTTTTTCACGTCTAACCCCTGTAGCTTTTTTAGGAAGGGGCACCTTTTAACACTTAGCGCGGCTTGTCGCAAGGCTGTCAGTCGCGGGAATACCGTCGCCAAAAGCCCCTGAAAGCACGCGCTTCTGATGTTATAACCTTATTATGACAATGGGTTAGCGCTCATCACGGCCCTGGACTTTCAGCGCATGCGCCGCCAGTGGGAAGTCAATGCCACGGGGAGATGCTCGCCTTATCGGCGGAGCACAAAACGATGACCCGGCATGTCACGGCTTGCGGCATAATCCGCTGACCGCGTTTCGAGGAATCTTTCGTGCTGCTTAAAATCCTGCTGACTATGGCCGCGTTCGCCGCCAACTCGCTGCTCTGTCGACTGGCGCTGAAAGGGATACATATGGATGCCGTCTCTTTCAGCAGCATTCGCTTGCTGAGCGGCGCGGTGGCGCTGCTGATACTCCTGAGGTTACCCGCCATCAAAACGAGGCCGGAATTCAATGTGCTGAACGCGGCGCTGCTGGCCATTTACGTCTTTGCCTTTTCCCTTGCCTACCTGTCTTTAACCACCGCAGCCGGCGCGCTGCTGCTGTTCGGAACGGTTCAATGCGTGATGACCGGCTGGGGGCTGATACGCGGCGAGCGCCTGACGTGGCTAAAAAGCGTCGGTATGCTGGCCGCGGTGACCGGGCTGGCGTTGCTGTTATTACCGGGAGCGGGACATCCTTCCGGCGGCGCAGCGCTGCTGATGATGGCCTCCGGCGCGGCCTGGGCCGCCTACTGTATTACCGGCAAAAAGGTAAAAAACGCGGCAGCGGCCACGGCGGGCAACTTTGCGCTGGCGGTGCCGATAGCGCTGGTCGTGTTTGTGCTCAGCGGTATGCACATCCGCGTCGATACCGTTGGCCTGGTGCTGGCAGTCACCTCCGGGGCGCTGATGTCCGGCGGCGCGTATCTGCTTTGGTACTCCCTGCTGCCACGGCTTAGCCCAACCACCGCCAGCACGCTTCAACTGAGCGTGCCCTGTCTTGCCGCGCTGGGTGGATTGATTTTTATGGGCGAACCGTTGGGCCTGAGGATGCTGTTGGCTATCGTCATCACCCTCTCCGGAATTGGGCTGGTGATTATCGTCGATCGGCGACGAGAGCATTAACCGCCGGGCCGGCGTGCCGCCAGTCAGCAGCACGCGGCACGGCGTTTTTGCATTACCCCTTTGGCTCTAGCGCCACAAACATTTCAATATCCCAGTAGCCGTCTTCCGCACCGTTATTACGGTAGATTTCAAAGCATGGTTTCGCAGCCAGGCGGTGGGTTTCATCTTTCAGGACGCTATCAAAGAACTGATACCATGGCGTGGAGAAATCGTGATCGATAACCCGCGCACGGGCGACGGCGTACAGCCCCCCAGCGACTTCCGCCATCATGACCCCCTCGCTGTTCGGCGGGATAACAAAGTCGTCATCGACGGATACCACGGTGTCACAGCGCAGCTTCTCCGCCGGGACTTCATCCGGATTATCGTAGTAAACGGCCAGCCACTCCCGAGCGGGAATCTGCTGGCCATCAACCCACATCATCAACTGCTCAAAACCCTGCTTAACCGTCTGTTCCCACGGACCAACCATATGAAAACCGGCAATTTTACGCGCTGCAATCTGCTTAACTTCGTATTCCATACCGCCTCCGTCAACATGCTGTAATTTTATACAGTATAATGAGCTTTTTTCGTTTGAGCCAAACGGGTAGCGATCGATATGTGAGCAGATTCGCACTCTTGTTAAGAGTACTAAGGGAAGAGGAAACTGGAAAATGGTACGCCCTACAGGATTCGAACCTGTGACCCACGACTTAGAAGGTCGTTGCTCTATCCAACTGAGCTAAGGGCGCACTGGGGAAGTCAAAACTTCATGGTGGGGTGAAACGCGTGGAATTATACGGTCACTGACAGGTGAGTCAATCCATTTCCTTGCGAAACCTGCTCGGTGCGCAATGATGGATAAAGTGCGACCAACTATCGCTCAACTCTTCGGCAAAAACACTTTCCGATGAAAACTCGCAAACGAAACCTGACAGCAAGCCTCGCATCTGACAAAATATGTGCATCCCCCCTTCGTGAATGACAGATGGAATATTTTCCCTGATGGCAGCAAAGATTATTGACGGTAAAACGATTGCGCAGCAGGTGCGCTCTGAGGTTGCGGAAAAAGTGAAGGCGCGCGTTGCAGCAGGAAAACGCGCCCCTGGGCTAGCCGTTGTGCTGGTTGGCAGCAACCCGGCCTCACAAATTTATGTCGGCAGCAAGCGCAAAGCCTGCGAAGAAGTGGGCTTCGTCTCCCGCTCCTACGATCTGCCGGAAACCACGTCTGAAGCCGAACTGCTGACGCTGATTGACACATTGAACGCCGATACCACCATCGACGGTATTCTGGTGCAACTTCCGCTGCCGGCGGGTATTGATAACGTTAAGGTTCTTGAGCGCATCGCCCCGGACAAAGACGTCGACGGCTTCCATCCGTACAACGTGGGCCGTCTGTGCCAGCGTGCGCCGCGCCTGCGTCCGTGTACCCCGCGCGGTATCGTTACCCTGCTGGAGCGCTACCATATCGACACCTATGGCCTGAACGCCGTGGTGATTGGCGCGTCCAACATCGTGGGCCGCCCGATGAGCATGGAGCTGCTGCTGGCCGGCTGTACCACCACCGTCACTCACCGCTTTACCAAAAATCTGCGTCACCACGTAGAGCACGCCGATCTGCTGATCGTTGCGGTCGGTAAACCGGGCTTTATTCCTGGCGAGTGGATTAAAGAAGGCGCTATCGTCATTGATGTCGGGATTAATCGCCTCGAAAGCGGTAAAGTCGTCGGCGATGTGGTGTTTGAAGAAGCCGCCGCGCGCGCGTCCTACATCACCCCAGTACCGGGCGGCGTCGGTCCTATGACCGTGGCCACCCTGATTGAAAACACCTTACAGGCGTGTGAAGAGTATCACGACGTGGAGAAGGCATAAGATGGCAACATTTTCTTTGGGTAAGCATCCGCATGTGGAACTCTGTGACTTACTGAAGCTGGAAGGCTGGAGCGAAAGCGGCGCGCAGGCGAAAATCGCCATCGCCGACGGTCTGGTCAAAGTGGACGGCGCGGTGGAAACCCGCAAACGCTGCAAAATTGTCGCGGGTCAAACCGTCAGTTTTGAAGGCCAGAGCATCACCGTTACCGCTTAACCCTGCCAGCTACCCGGCTTCGCCAGTCGACGCCGGGTTTTATCCCCCGCAAAATTCGGACTAACGCCCTACTGCATCTTCCCAGTTCAGCGGTAATACTCTGTATTTCCTCTGCTAACATGGACTCCCGATGCCAACAATCGTCACCCACGCCGCCGTTCCGCTGTGCCTTGGTTTAGGATTAGGCGCTCGCGTTATTCCTCCACGTTTGCTGTTTGCGGGTATGGCGCTAGCGATGCTGCCCGACGCCGACGTGCTCGCTTTCAAATTCGGTATCGCCTACGGCAATATTTTTGGCCATCGAGGCTTTACCCACTCGTTGCTTTTCGCCTTTGTCGTACCGTTGATCTGCGTACTGGTTGGCCGACGATGGTTCGGCGCGGGACTGATGCGCTGCTGGCTTTTTCTCACCGTTTCGCTGCTGTCTCACAGCCTGCTGGATTCTATTACCACCGGCGGCAAAGGCGTTGGATGGCTGTGGCCGTGGTCAGATGAACGTTTTTTCGCACCGTGGCAGGTGATTAAGGTCGCGCCGTTTGCGCTGTCTCGCTACGACACGCCTTACGGGCATCAGGTGATTATCTCTGAGCTTCTCTGGGTGTGGCTGCCGGGGGTCGTCATTATGACCTGGCTATGGTGGCGGAGACGGTAGTTTTAAAAACGCAGCAGTGGGCTATACGACGCGCTGATGAGGGCGTTTATGGAAGGATTACAGAGGCGGAAATCCCCTCTCCCCAGCGGAGAGAGGGGATAACGCTTACTTACGGCGCCAGGTCGTGCCCTGCGGGCCGTCTTCCAGCACGATACCCATCTCGTTGAGACGGTCACGCGCGGCGTCGGCAGCCGCCCAGTCTTTCGCCTTACGCGCGTCCAGACGCTGCTGGATTAACGCTTCAATTTCCGCGACTTCACCATCATCCGCCTGCGCGCCGCTTTGCAGGAAAGCTTCCGGCTCCTGCTCAAGCAGACCCAGCACGGCGGAAAGCTTACGCATATGCGACGCCAGCGCGTTGGCCGCGTGCGCATCTTCGGCTTTCAGACGGTTCACTTCACGCGCCATATCGAACAGCACGGAGTAGGCTTCCGGGGTATTGAAATCGTCGTCCATTGCTTCAATAAAGCGCGCTTCGAACGCTTCACCACCCGCCGCCGGGACGGATTTGTCGGTACCGCGCAGCGCGGTGTACAGACGCTCCAGCGCGGAACGCGCCTGCTTTAGGTTCTCTTCGCTGTAGTTCAGCTGGCTACGGTAGTGGCCGGACATCAGGAAATAACGGATGGTTTCAGCGTCGTAGTACTTGAGCACGTCGCGCACGGTAAAGAAGTTACCCAGCGATTTTGACATCTTTTCGCGGTCAACCATCACCATGCCGGAGTGCATCCAGTAGTTCACGTACTCGCCGTCGTGCGCGCAGGTAGACTGGGCGATTTCGTTTTCATGGTGCGGGAACATCAGATCTGAACCGCCGCCGTGAATATCGAAATGGTTGCCCAACTGCTTGCAGTTCATCGCGGAACATTCAATGTGCCAGCCCGGACGGCCTTCGCCCCACGGGGACGGCCAGCTCGGTTCGCCTTCTTTGGACATCTTCCACAGCACGAAGTCCATCGGATTACGCTTCACGTCAACCACGTCGACGCGGGCACCGGCCTGGAGCTGTTCCAGATCCTGACGCGACAGCTTGCCGTAGTTTGGATCGGTCGGCACCGAGAACATCACGTCGCCGTTGTCCGCCACGTAGGCGTGACCTTTAGCGATCAGCTGCTCGGTGATTTCGATGATTTCGTGGATATGGTGCGTGGCGCGCGGCTCCTGATCCGGACGCAGAATATTCAGCGCGTCGAAATCGCTGTGCATCTCGGCGATCATACGATCCACCAGCGCGACAAAGCTCTCACCGTTCTCGTTGGCGCGTTTGATAATTTTGTCGTCAATATCGGTAATGTTGCGCACGTACTTCAGCTTATAGCCGAGGAAACGCAGATAACGCGCCACCACGTCAAAGGAGACGAAGGTACGGCCATGGCCGATATGACAGAGATCGTAAACGGTGATACCACACACGTACATGCCCACAACTCCTGCATGAATGGGCTTAAATTCCTCTTTTTGGCGGGTCATTGTGTTGAAGATTTTTAGCATCGAGAATTCCATGTTTACGTGTGTGAACCGGGCTTTCGCCTGAAACGGTATATTCTACCCGTAATTCAACCCGGAAGCAGCACACAATGCAAGGTGATCGATGTTCCGGGTTATGCTATAACAGACGCCTATATGCCGCCTACAGGCGGGCTAAAGCACCACTCTAAACGGAACAGGATGCAGAAATGGTTACTTTCCACACTAATCACGGCGACATCGTCATCAAAACCTTCGACGACAAAGCGCCGGAAACAGTCAAAAACTTCCTGGACTACTGCCGCGAAGGTTTCTACAACAACACGATTTTCCACCGTGTTATCAACGGTTTCATGATTCAGGGCGGCGGCTTTGAGCCGGGCATGAAGCAGAAAACCACCAAAGAAGCGATCAAAAACGAAGCGAACAACGGTCTGAAAAACACCCGTGGCACGCTGGCGATGGCGCGTACCCAGGCTCCGCACTCTGCGACCGCTCAGTTCTTCATCAACGTAGCAGACAACGACTTCCTGAACTTCTCCGGCGAAAGCCTGCAGGGTTGGGGCTACTGCGTATTTGCTGAAGTGGTTGAAGGCATGGACGTGGTCGACAAGATCAAAGGTGTTTCTACCGGCCGCAGCGGTATGCATCAGGACGTTCCAAAAGAAGACGTTGTGATTACAAGCGTGACCGTCAGCGAGTAATCGGTGGCAACACTCTTTATTGCAGATTTGCATCTGCAAACGGAAGAACCGGCGATTACCGCCGGTTTTCTGCGTTTTCTGCACGGTGAAGCTCGCCAGGCCGACGCGCTGTACATCCTGGGCGACCTGTTTGAAGCCTGGATTGGCGACGACGACCCCAACCCGCTGCATCGTGAAATGGCTGCGGCCATGAAATCGCTGGTTGATTCCGGCGTTCCCTGCTTCTTTATTCACGGCAACCGTGATTTCCTGATCGGCAAACGCTTTGCCCGCGAGAGCGGCATGCAGCTACTGCCTGAAGAACAGGTGCTCACGCTTTATGGCCGCCGGGTGCTCATTATGCACGGCGACACGCTATGTACCGACGATCCGGGCTATCTCGCGTTTCGCGCCAAAGTACACACCCCATGGATCCAGACCCTGTTCCTCGCCCTGCCGCTGTTTATTCGCCGCCGTATTGCGCAGAAGATGCGTAATGACAGCAAGGCCGCCAACAGCAGTAAATCCATGGAGATCATGGACGTCAACCCGCGGGCGGTGGTTGAAGTGATGGAAAAACACCGGGTACAGTGGCTGATTCACGGCCATACGCACCGTCCGGATATCCATCGTCTGGTGGCTAACGGCGCGCAGGCGCATCGCGTGGTGCTCGGCGCATGGCATACCCAGGGTTCAATGGTGAAAGTAACCGCGGAAGACGTTGAGCTGATCGCCTTCCCGTTTTGATTTTTCCGCCGTAATCAGCCGCCTCACGGCGACGCAACCGTTTTCCTTGCCCATTTTCCGTGTTATTCTCTGTGGCCTCTAACGTCGTGTGCAGCACACCCACAGGAGTTTTCAGACGCATGTCTTCCCGCAATAATCCGGCACGTATCGCCATCGTGATGGGGTCCAAAAGCGACTGGGCTACCATGCAGTTCGCCGCAGAAATCCTCGATATTCTGAATGTTCCTCACCATGTTGAAGTGGTTTCCGCCCACCGCACGCCCGATAAACTGTTCAGCTTCGCCGAAGACGCCGAAAGCAACGGTTATCAGGTGATTATTGCCGGTGCGGGCGGCGCTGCGCATTTACCCGGAATGATTGCCGCCAAAACGCTGGTTCCGGTGCTGGGCGTGCCGGTTCAGAGCGCCGCGTTAAGCGGTGTCGATAGCCTCTACTCCATCGTGCAGATGCCGCGCGGAATTCCTGTCGGTACGCTGGCGATTGGTAAAGCCGGCGCCGCTAACGCCGCCCTGCTCGCCGCGCAAATTCTGGCACAGCACGATGCGGAACTGCATCAGCGCCTCGCCGACTGGCGTAAAGCGCAAACCGATGAAGTGCTGGATAACCCGGACCCGCGAGGTGCCGCATGAAGCAGGTCTGCGTGCTCGGCAACGGGCAGCTAGGTCGCATGCTGCGCCAGGCCGGTGAGCCGCTGGGTATTGCCGTCTGGCCGGTTGGTTTAGAAGCCGACCCGGCCGCCGTGCCGTTTCAGCAGAGTGTGATCACCGCTGAAATTGAGCGCTGGCCGGAAACCGCCCTCACTCGTGAGCTGGCAGAGCACACCGCGTTTGTGAACCGTGACGTTTTCCCGATCATTGCCGACCGTCTGACGCAAAAGCAGCTGTTCGACAAGCTCAGTCTGGCAACCGCGCCGTGGCAACTGCTGGCCAGCGCCGATGAGTGGCCGGGCGTTTTTGACCGTCTGGGCGAACTGGCGATCGTCAAGCGCCGTACCGGCGGCTACGATGGTCGCGGCCAGTGGCGTCTGCGCAAAGACGACACCGCGCAGCTGCCGGAAGAGTGCTATGGCGAATGCATCGTCGAGCAGGGCATTAACTTCTCCGGCGAAGTGTCGCTGGTTGGCGCCCGTGCCCACGACGGTAGCACCGTGTTCTATCCGCTGACGCATAACCTCCATCAGGACGGCATTCTGCGCATGAGCGTCGCCTTCCCGCAGGCCGATGCCCAGCAGCAGGCGCAGGCGGAAGCCATGCTAAGCGCCATTATGCAGGAGCTGAACTACGTTGGCGTAATGGCGATGGAGTGCTTCGTCACCCCGGGCGGTTTGCTGATCAACGAGCTGGCGCCCCGCGTGCACAACAGCGGCCACTGGACGCAAAACGGTGCGTCCATCAGCCAGTTCGAGCTACACCTGCGCGCCATTACCGACCTGCCGCTGCCGCCACCGGTGGTTAACAGCCCGTCGGTGATGGTCAACCTGATTGGCACCGATCTGAACTACGACTGGCTGAAACTGCCGCTGGTGCACCTGCACTGGTATGACAAAGAGGTACGGCCGGGCCGTAAGGTAGGCCATCTTAACCTCAACGACAGCGACACGGGCCGCCTGAGCGCGACGCTGGAAGCGCTGGTACCGCTGCTGCCGGGCGAATACGCCAGCGGCATTGCCTGGGCGCAAACGCGTCTGAAATAGGCCTTTCGTGCCGGGGAAAGTATCTAACGCTTCCCCGGCCCCCTCCTTGAAGCGTAAAATCCTGCCCTGACCGCCTTACCCCCACTTTGTTAGAGAAGGATTGCCCATGAAAAATGGGACGGATTACTGCGCTATTCTGCGCGCAGAAACGCCCATCATTGACGTTCGCGCGCCGGTTGAGTTTGCACAGGGCGCGATGCCCGCCGCCGTCAACCTGCCGTTGATGAACGATCAGGAACGCGCTGCCGTTGGTACCTGCTATAAACGTCAGGGGCCGGAAGCCGCGCTGGCGCTGGGGCACGAACTGGTCTCAGGCGAAACGCGCCAGCGGCGTATCGCCGCGTGGCTGGAGGCCTGTCGCCAGGCGCCGCAGGGCTATCTGTGCTGCGCGCGCGGCGGGCAGCGTTCGCATATCACACAAAGCTGGATTAAGGCCGAAGGCATTGACTATCCGCTGATCGTCGGCGGCTACAAGGCGCTGCGTCAGGCGGCGATACAGGCCACGGAAGATCTGGCGCGCCATCCGATCGTGCTGATCGGCGGCTGCACCGGCAACGGCAAAACGCCGCTGGTCCGCCAGCAGCCGCAGGGGATCGACCTTGAAGGGCTGGCGCATCATCGCGGTTCATCGTTTGGCCGCACGCTTGATGCTCAGTTTTCACAGGCCACCTTTGAGAATCATCTCGCCACGGCGCTGCTCAAAGGCGCACATCAACAAGAGCGCGTTCGCTGGGTGCTGGAAGATGAAGGCCGGATGATCGGCGCGAATCATCTGCCGGAATGTCTGCGGGATCGGATGGCTGAGTCGCCGATCGCGGTAGTGGAAGATCCGTTCGATCTGCGTCTTGAGCGCCTGCGTGAAGAGTATTTCACCCGTATGCATCACGATTTCCTCGCCGCCTACGGTGAAGAAAAGGGCTGGCTGGAGTACTGCGAATATCTGCATCACGGCCTGTACGCCATTCGCCGTCGTCTGGGGTTACAGCGCTTTGCTGAACTGACCGCGACGCTCGACGAGGCGCTGGCCGAACAGCAGCGCAGCGGCTCCACCGAAGCGCACTTCGCCTGGCTGGTGCCGCTGCTGAACGAGTATTACGACCCGATGTACCGCTATCAGCTAGAGAAAAAAGCCGACAAGATTGTCTTTCGCGGCACATCGGAATCGGTCGTCCACTGGCTGGCTACACACGCTTAAACCTTAAATAGCCAGCAGGCCGCAAAGTGCCGCGGCGCGATCTCCTGCATCGGCGGCTCCTGCTGCTGGCACTGCGGCATGACGTGCGGGCAGCGGCTGCAAAATCGGCAGCCGCGAATGTCCGCCGTCGGACTAGGAATCTCGCCCTTCAATCCGCCTTCCTCCAGTTGCCGCACGCGCGGGTCTGGCGCCGGTACCGACGCCAGCAGCGCCTGGGTATACGGGTGCGCGGGCCGCTGATACAGTTCACCGGCAGGGGCAACTTCGACCAGTTTCCCGAGATACATCACCCCAATGCGGCTGGAAATATGCCGTACCATCGACAGATCGTGGGCAATAAACAGATAGGTTAGCCCCAGCTCCTGCTGGAGATCCTGCAGGATATTGACCACCTGCGCCTGCACCGATACGTCCAGCGCCGACAGCGGTTCATCGCACAGCACAAACTCCGGATTCACCGACAACGCGCGGGCAATGCTGATACGCTGGCGCTGGCCGCCGCTAAACTCATGCGGAAAGCGCGTCAGATGCTCGGATTTCAGGCCGACTTTGTCGAGCATTTCCGCCGCACGTTCACGCTGGGTCTGCGCATCATAGCCATGAATCTTCATCGGCTCCGCCACCAGCTGCTGCACCGTCATGCCGGGATTCAGCGACGACCACGGGTCCTGAAATATCGCCTGCATCCGGCGGCGTAGCGGCTTAAGGGTTTTCTCCGACGCATGGGCAATCTCCTGCCCGGCAAAGGCAATGTCGCCGGAGGTAATGTCGAACAGGCGTAAAATAGCGCGCCCGACCGTCGATTTGCCGCAGCCGGACTCCCCCACCAGGCCGAATGTCTCCCCCGGCTGAATATCAAAGCTGACGCCATCCACCGCTTTCACCAGCCGTTTGGGGCCTAACAACCCGCCGTTCAGCGCATAGTGTTTACGTACCTCGCGCAGACGAATTAACGGTAACTCGCTCATGCCGATGCCTCCTGTTCCAGCCATAACCAACATGCCACCCGATGCCCTTCACCGCAGGAATAAAATGCGGGCGGACGCGCACACTGGGGCCGACGATGCGCGCAACGCTCGGCAAACGGGCAGCCCGGCGGCGGGTTTAACAGGCCGGGCGGGGAGCCTTCAATAGGCGATAGCCGATGTTCCGGGTCATCGGCACGCGGTAAGGAGGCCAGCAGCCCTTGCGTATAGGGATGCGCCGGGCGCAGGAAGATATCTTCAACCTTCCCCTCTTCCATCACCTGCCCGCCGTACATCACCACCACGCGGCTGCACATTTGCGCTACCACGCCAAGGTCGTGGGTGATCAGCAGGATAGCGGTCTGCGTCTGTTGCTGTAGCGACTTCAGCAGCCGGAGAATTTGCGCCTGAATGGTCACATCCAGCGCGGTGGTGGGCTCATCGGCAATCAACAGCTGCGGGTGACAGGAGAGCGCAATGGCAATCATCACGCGCTGACGCATCCCGCCGCTGAACTCATGCGGATACTGTTCAAAGCGTCGCGCCGCATCGGCGATACCGACGCTATCGAGCATCGCCAGCGCTTTCGCTTTCGCCGCCCGGCGGTCCAGCCCCTGATTGCGCATCAGAATTTCGCTCATCTGGCGGCCAATGGTCAGCACCGGATTCAGCGCCGTCATCGGGTCCTGGAAAATCATCGCAATCTCACTGCCGCGAATCCGCCGCATCTGCTGCGGCGTTTTCTCCGCCAGGTCATCGCCGCGAAAGCGAATGCTGCCGCCGGTAATTTTGCCATTATTGCCCAGCAGCTGGAGAATCGATTTACAGGTGACGCTCTTACCGCATCCGGATTCTCCGACAATGCCGACCAGTTCTCCGGCCTTCAACGAAAAACTGACGCCACGCACCGCATGTACTTCACCGTCTCGGGTGAAGAAGGAGGTGTGCAGGTTTTCAAGTTCCAGCAGGTTACTCATCGCGGTTGGCTCCCGGTTCAAAGGCGGTGCGAAATACGTCGCCCAGCACGTTAAAGCTGAACACGGTCAGCAGAATCAGAATCCCAGGGAAGATCGCCAGCCACGACGCCTCGCCAATATACGACTGCGCGTTGTTCAGCATACTGCCCCACGATGCCGCCGGCTGCTGTACGCCGAGGCCAAGGAAGCTCAGCGTCGACTCCATCAGGATTGCCGAAGCGATGTTTAGCGTGGCAGCCACGATAATCGTCGGCAGCACGCCGGGAATGATATGGCGGGCAATAATGCGCAGCGGATTTTCGCCGGAAGCGCGCGCGTAGAGGACATATTCACGCTCCTTGATAGACAGCGTTTCCGCCCGCACCAGCCGCGACATGTTCATCCACGTTAGCAGGCTGATAATCAGAATGATGTTGTCCACGCCCGGCTTCAGATAGGCGTTCAGTACCAGCAGCAGGAAGAAAGCGGGAATTGCCATCAGGATATCGACGGCGCGCATCAGCAAATTATCCAGCCAGCCGCCAAAGTAGCCGCTCATCGTCCCCACCAGCGTGCCGATCAGCGTCGAAAACAGCATCGCCAGGAAGCCGACCAGCAGGGAAATCCGCCCGCCCCACAGCGCGCGGGTAAAATAGTCGCGGCCATATTCATCGGTGCCGAACCAATGGCTGGCATCGGGCGGCAGCATCCGCGAGGCCAGCGACATCTGGTCCGGGTCGTAAGGGGTCAATCCCGCGCACAGCGCCGCGAGAATAAAAATAAACAGTACCAGCAGCGAAAACTGCGCCGGGCGATTGCGGCGAAGCTGATGGCGTACGTTTTGCCAGCGTCTGGTCATCGTGGCTACCTCAATGTACGAATGCGGGGATCGGCGAAGCCATACAGCAGATCGGCCAGCAGGTTGCCAACGATCAGCATCAGTGACGACAGCAGGATAATCGCCATGATCAGCGGGTAGTCCAGCGAGGCGATCGCCTGGATCCCGAGCAGCCCCATTCCCGGCCACGAGAAGACGCTCTCGGTGACATAGGCCCCGACCACCAGCTCGCCAAACGACAGGCCAAACAGGGTAATCACCGGCAGCAGCACGTTTTTCAGCACGTGACGGAACAGAATAGTGCGATAGGTCGCCCCATAGGCGAGCTGCGTTTGTACATAATCCGCCGAGAGCTGGCTAATGGTGTTGGATCGTACGTAACGAACGTAAGTCGAGAGATTGTAAAAAGTCAGCGCAATGCACGGCAACACGCCGTGGCGCACCACGTCCAGCCAGCTATCCTCAATGCCGATAGTGCGCATCCCCATACTGGGAAACCAGTTTAGCTGGACGGCAAACACGGTAATCAGCAGGATACCAAACCAGAAAATGGGTACCGAAATGCCGATATAGGCAAACAGGTTCAGCACGTAGTCCAGCCAGCGGTGCTTAAATGCCCCGGCCAGCAGTCCCAGCGGCACCGCCAGGACGATAGCCAACAGCAGCGATGCGCCCATCAGGCCAAGGGTGGCGGGGATCCGTTCGACAATCATCTCCAGCACCGGGCGATGGTATATCAGCGAATAGCCCAGATCGCCACGCAGGATATTTTTCAGCCAGATGAGATACTGAGCGATCAGCGGTTTATCCAGCCCCAGGCTGTGGCGGATATGCGCAATGTCTTCCGGCGACATGCGCGGCGTAATGTAGGCCGCGACCGGGTCACCCGGGGCGAGTTTGACCAGCAAAAACGCCACCAGCGAGATAAAGAAAAGCATCGGCAGCAGTTGCAGCAGCCGACGAGTCAACATAGTGTTCACGACATTCCCTTCACAAAAAGCCCCCGCAAGCGGGGGCTAAAAATGCTTACTTTTGATAGAGCTTCGATAAATCCTGGAACATATAAACCGGCTTCGGCTCTGCTTCCTGAGTGCCGCCGAAACGTTTATCTACCGCCACCACCGCGTTGGTGTAGGCAATCGGGTAGTAGGTCATGTCCGTCGCCACCACCTGTTGGATTTGCTTATAGATTTCACCGCGTTTGGCGCTATCGGTTTCAATCGCGCCTTTATCCCACAGGGCATCGAACTGCGGATTTTTATAGTGCGCGTAGTTGTAGGCTTCGTTGCTCATAAACAGCGATTTGTAGCCATCCGGCTCGGCACCCATGATGTAACCGCCCAGGCTCAGTTCGTAGGCGGTGTTGTTCATGTCCAGGCTGCGCTGGGACATGGCGTTGGCGTCCAGCGGCATCAGCTCGACGTTGATCCCCAGCGCTTTCAGCTGCTGCTGGATGTACAGCCCCATGCTCTCCTGGGTTTTGTTGGTGTTGATATAGGCTAAACGCAGCTTCAGGTCGTTCGGCGCGCCGGACGATTTCAGCAGCGCTTTCGCCTTATCCAGATCGTAAGCATACTGATCCACATCGTCAGAATGGTACAGCGTGTCCGGCGTCAGGAATGAGGTTGCCGGTTTCGCATAGTCCAGCGACGTGAAGGCCGTTGTCACCAGATCGTTTTTGTTGATGGCATAGGCAATGGCCTGGCGCAGAGCTTTGCTCTGCATCGCCGGTACGTTCTGGTTAAAGGTCATGTAAGCCAGACGCCCTTCCGGGTAGATCACGAAGTTAAATTTATCGGTTTTTTGCAGGCGGGTGACGTCCTGCGGGTCGACCATCTTCAGGTTGATCTCGCCGTTTTGCAGCGCAAGGTTTGCCGAGTTGCTGTCTTTCGCAAAGCGATAGGTCACTGAATCGAGCTTCGCTTTGCCGTTCCAGTAGTCGTCAAAGCGGGTAAGCGCGTAGTACTGACCGGCGCGGTACTCTTTAAATTTGAACGGCCCGGAGCCTACCGGCGCATCGTTTTTCGCGCTTTTTTCCAGATCGCTTTCGTTAGCGAACACGTGCTGCGGGATCGGGTAGATCTGCACCAGCGTGCCAACGAACGCGGCGCTCACCTGCGGCAACGTAAATTTCACCGTTAAATCATCGACCTTGCTCACCTGCACCGGCTTGCCGCCGAACATAAACATGCTGCGGAAGAAGCTGTGCTGCTTTTCATCCAGCAGTTTGTTGAAGGTGAAGACCACATCGTCGGCGGTGATTGGCTGGCCGTCCTGCCATTTCAGATTGGGTTTGAGCTTCAGGGTATAGCTGAGGTTATCGGCGGAAGGCTCAAGGCTTTCAGCCAGGCCCCACTCGACTTTCCCGTCGTTGTAGCTGTAGAGCGGCGCGTACAACGCCTGCATAATGGTGAGGGTTGTGCGATCGCTGGCATAAATCGGGTTCACCGCCAGCGGATCGCCGCTGGTAATACCGATAATCAGCGAACCGCCCTCTTTCGGCGCGCTGTCGCTGCTGGCCGCAGGGGCCGCGGCGGTTTCTTTATTTTTTGCATCATCACAGCCGCTTAAACCCAACGCCAGTGAAATTAACGCCGCAGGAACAAATAACTTACGCATACCTCATTAACTCCTTACCCTTAAATTTTTAATTCTTTCAAAGAAATAAATAACTGGACTGGCGCATTTAAGATATTTCACAACCTTTTCATTACGCAGGATTTTATTTGCACCCTGTTTTATTTTTAACGCGCTATATTTGCCCGTACAATCATTGCCAGGCAATTGAATTCTATTCACTTTGCCAATCTGTTCACACTTCCAACAGCGCAAAAATAAAGCCAGCATTATCAAGAAGATAATTCCGCTGAATGCCATGAAAAACGAATAAAAACAGGAAAATAAACGCTGGGGATTATAACCAGCTGATGTGTAACAAAAAAGCGGGAAGCGTGGCGGGAGTTAGATGTTATTTAACTAAGGAAAGATAAAAATAGACTAAGCAAAGGGCGGCAAGGCCGCCCTTTTGACGATTAGAAATCGTAACGCAGACGGACCAGGTTCATATCACCCAGGTCGTCGGTGCTGGAGGTAAACACGTGTTCGTAGTCCACGCGGAAACCATAATCCAGCTGGAAGCTGATACCCACGCCGTTATCGATGCGCTGGTAGTTGCGACCATTCACGTATTCAATACGGTCACCCATAAAGTATGGCTGAACGGATTTAAGCGCGTACTGGCCCACCGGGATTTTGTAGCCCGCGAAGTATTCAATACCCCACGCATCGCCCGCGAAGTAATCGTGAACGGAAGATTTTTTGGTTGTCATAAAGTTCTGATACCAGCCGCCGCCAACGGAGAACGTCCAGTTTTCCGGCGTCCAGCTCAGCGCTGTACCCACAATGTTCTGATCGTAAGTTTTGCCGTCGTGGTTGTAGGTGGTATTCATATCAGCACGGGTATAGTTCCATGCCGTACCCCAGGAGAGGTCGTCGGTGATATGGTAATCCACACCCAGTGAACCGCCGCCTTTACGTTTGTACAGCAGACCGTTGTTGAGGTTCAAATCATCGCTGAACAGGTAAGAGGCGTAGAGATCCACATCGCCTACGGTTTTCTTATACTTCAGTGACTTACGGGTACGATAAGAACCATCGTAGTCGCCGTTGATACCGTTACCCGGCGCCTGACCAATCATGTCATAGTCCCAGATATCGGTTTTCGCGCCGACCACATCGTAGTAGATGCTGTTCTGTTGACCGAAGGTCAGCGTACCCCAGGTATCGCTCTTCAGGCCGGTGTAGAGCATACGACGAGTCGTGTCGTTGGCGCCTTCAGCGTAGTGGTTATCCCAGTCGAAGAGCGCCGGAATGTTCACACCCAGTTCGTAGTAGCTTATCCAGCTAATGTCATCGAACAGGTAGTAATCCGCGGCGAAGCGGAAACGCGTGCCGCCGTCGAAACCGTTACGTTTGTAAGAGCCTTTGTCACCATCGCCGGTCATCATGTTGAACTGCGGACGAATACTCCCGCCCACGGTGAAGTTCAGACGGCTAAGCGGGTTCCCGGCCTGCGGATCCTGCTTGAGCAGGGTAATTTCAGCCAGGGATGCGAAAGACGTTAAAGCCACTGCAGCACCGATCGATAACGCCAGTGCTTTCATTTTTATAGTCATTATTTTTCCTTGATAGATTTATAGCCAACTATCTGGCTGACAAATCTTATCGTTTATTAATAAATTCCACCTCGCTGATTTTTAATGAAACGTGCGCTTTAGGTTTCCAGAATTACCGAAAGGTGCCGTAAAACAGGCAACGTGATGAAAGGATGAGCGATTTCGACGAGAAGCGAGGAAGCGTGGTGGTGGTTACCCGGCATTGCAGCGCTCCGCCGGGTAACGTCAGGGTAGAATTAACTTGAGAACTGGCGAAACAACGCCCGCCCCTTCAACAGGCGCAGGCCTAAACCGCCGCCGCACAGCGACAGCAGGAACGCCCCGCACAACGGCAGCGATACCCACAAACGCCAGTCCGGCGACCACGGGAAATCAAACACGTGAGTTTGCAGCATTGCCAGCGCGGTTTCGGCACCGATGGCCGCCACCAGGCCGGAAATCGCCCCCAGCAGCGCAAACTCGGCCCACAGCGTCATTCGCAGCAGCGATTTTCCGGCCCCGAGGGTGCGATACACCACCAGCTCCTGATGACGTTGACGCATCCCCACCTGCACCTGCGCTAACAGCAGCAGCACGCCGCAGGCGGTCACCAGCACCACCATCACCTCCAGCGCACGGCTGACCTGGGCCAGCACCTGGCCGATCTGCTTTAATATCGCGCCAATATCCAGCAGGCTGACCGTCGGGAACTCGCGGTTAAGCTGCGTCAACAGCGTGTTGCCGCGATCCCAGCGGAAGCTGGTCAGCCAACTCTGCGGCTGACCGTCCAGCGCGCCGTCCGGGAAGATAAAAAAGAAGTTTGGCCGCAGGCTTTCCCAGTCAACTTTACGAATACTGCTCACCTTCGCGGTGAAGTCCTGAGTGTCGCCGGTAAAAGTGACGCTATCGCCGAGACGAATCTTTAAGCGCTGCGCCAATCCCTCTTCAATCGAGACCTCCCCGGCCTTTGGCGGCCAGCTTCCGGCCACCAGCGGGTTATGCGCCGGTCGCTGGTTTTGCCAGGTCAGGTTCAGCTCGCGGTTGAGCGACTCATCCTTATTGCCTTCGGTACTCTGACCGTTAATCTGGGTCAGCCGCGCGCGGACAATCGGGTAGAACGCCGCCGGGATCACCTGATGCTCGGCAAGGAACGTTTTCACCTCACTGACCTGCTCAGGCGCGATATTGATCAGGAAATAGTTTGGGCTGTCCGGCGGCAACTGCTGTTGCCAACGATCCAGCAGATCGCCGCGCAGCACCAGCAGCAGCGCCAACAGCATAAACGACAGCGAGAAAGCCGCCAGCTGGCTCAGCGTCGACCACGGTTGACGCAGCAGGCGGTTCACCCCCAGACGCAGCGGCAGCGCGCGCAAGGTCAGGCGTTTCAGAACCTTCAGCAGCAGCCAGCCCACCAGGCCGCACAGCGCCGCCAACACCACCGCCCCAGCCAGCACAGACCACAGCAGCGGGCTGCCGCCCATCAGCCAGGCGAGCAGCAGGACAGTGACCACGCTCACCAGCGGAAGGTAAATTTTTAGCGGCCAGACGTTGGCGACAATATCCTGGCGCAGTACGCGCAGCGGTTGAGTCGCCAGCAGCAATCGGTACGGGCGCAGTCCCACCAGTAGGGAAATCACCGTCATCGACCCCACTGCCCACAGCCACGGCCAGGCGCTGGCGGCGGGCAGCGCCGCAGGCAGCACCGGTTTCAGCAAAGTCAGCAGGATAGATTCAAACAGTAGCCCCATCGCGCCGCCCGCCAGCGCGGAGAGCGCCAGCAACAGCAGCCACTGGCCGATAATCAGCTTACGCAGCTGCGCGCGCCCTGCCCCCAGCGTTTTGAGGATGGCCACCAGATCGTAGCGGCTGCGGCAGTAGTGCCCCATCGCCACCGCCACGGCAGCCACCGCCAGCAGCAGCGTCAGCAATGCCGACAAAAGTAAAAATTGCTGGGAACGCTGCAACGATTTGCCCAACGCGCCGTCGTCCTGATCCGGCCCGATCCAGCGGTTCTCAGGTTTTAGCTGCGGTAATAGCCAGCTTTCATAGCTCGCCAGCTGCGCCGCGTTGCCAGCAAACATATAGCGCCAGCTCACCCGGCTACCGGGCTGCACCGCGCCGGTTTTCGCCACGTCGGCCAGATTCATCATCAGGCGCGGAGCCATCTGGAACGGATTGAAGCCGCCATCCGGTTCCTGCACAATTTCCCCGGCGATGCGCAGCGTGGCATCGCCAACATCGATATTGTCGCCGGTCTTCAGGTTCAGCAGCGCCAGCAGACGCGGTGCCAACAATACCGTTCCGGCGGCGGGCTTCAGGCTGGCCGGCGTGGTTTCCAGAACGCCATACAGCGGGTAGCTATCGTCTACCGCCTTCACATCCGCCAGCTGCGGGGTATCGCCCGCCCAGGTCATGGTGGAGAAATTAATCTGTTCGCCCACCGTCAGCCCCAGCGCACGGGCTTTTTCCAGCCATTCGCGCGGCACTTCACGCGAGCTGCGCAGCACCCGGTCGCCCGCCATATATTCACGGCTTTGCTGATTAAGCCCCTTGTCCATTCGGTCGCTGATGCTGCCCAGCGCCAGCACGCAGGCCACCGCCAGGCTTAACGCCAGCCAGACAATCAGCAGCGACGGCGAACGCCATTCTCGCCAGAACCAGCGTAGAATCATGCTTCCTCCCGGAGCTGCCCGTCGACCAGACGCAGACGACGGTCACAGCGTGCGGCCAACTGAGCGTCATGGGTAACCAGAATCAGCGTGGTGCCGTGTTCGCGGTTGAGCGAAAACAGCAGGTCGGCAATTTTGTCGCCGGTATGGCGGTCGAGGTTACCGGTTGGCTCATCGGCGAACAGCAAATCCGGGCGACCGTTAAACGCGCGGGCCAGCGCCACGCGCTGCTGCTCGCCGCCGGAAAGCTGGGCGGGAAGATGCTGTAGACGCTTGCCAAGCCCCAGCTGTTCCAGCAGCGCTTTTGCCCCCTGTCGGCTTTGCGCGTCGCTTTCACCGCGCAGCAGCGCCGGTAGCTCGACGTTTTCCAGCGCGTTGAGGGTCGGTATCAACATAAAAGATTGAAAAACAAAACCAATATGCTGAGCGCGCAGGCGCGCCCGTGCCTCTTCGTCCATGTTATCCAGCGGCTGGCCTAACAGCTTCACCGTGCCGCTGCTGCCATCGTCCAGCCCGGCAAGAATTGCCAGCAGCGTCGACTTGCCGGAACCCGACTCGCCAATTAAAGCAAGGGTTTGCGCCGGTTTGACAATCAGGTTAACTCCGGTAAGGATGGAAAGCTCATGCTCCCCCTGACCGACGGATTTCTTAAGATGATGCACTTCAAGTACGTTTTCCGCTGGCATTTGCCTTTCCTGTTTTTAATGCTGTTTAGCCTTCGCGCCGCGGCGGCGGACACGCTGTTAGTTCTTGGCGATAGCCTGAGCGCGGGCTATCGCATGGCGGGCACTGCCGCCTGGCCTGCCCTACTCAACGAAAAGTGGCATCCTGAAATCACGGTCATCAACGGCAGCATCAGCGGCGACACCGCCCAGCAGGGGCTGGCGCGCCTGCCCGCGTTGCTGAAACAGCACCAGCCGCGCTGGGTGCTGGTCGAGCTTGGCGGCAACGACGGCCTGCGTGGATTTCCACCGCAGCAGATCGAACAGACCCTGCGCACCGTTTTGCAGCAGGTCAAAGCCGCTAACGTCCAGCCGCTGTTAATGCAAATTCGTCTGCCCGCAAACTACGGACGCCGCTATAATGAGGCGTTTAGCGCGGTTTATCCGAAGCTCGCCAGCGAATTCACTATTCCACTGCTGCCCTTCTTTATGGAAGAGGTCTACCTTAAACCGCAGTGGATGCAGGATGATGGCATTCATCCCAACCGTGACGCCCAGCCGTTTATTGCCGACTGGATGGCGACACGTCTGGCTCCATTAGTTAATCACGACGCCGGAAAGTAAAGCGGTGTCTTCAGGTAAAGTTATGCAAAAATCGGTCTTAATTACAGGATGTTCCAGCGGAATTGGCCTGGAAAGCGCGCTTGAACTGAAACGCCAGGGGTTTCGCGTGCTCGCCGCCTGCCGTAAACCTGAGGATGTGAAACGGATGAACGGCATGGGTTTCATCGGCGTGCAGCTCGATCTCGATACCCCGGAGAGCATTGATGCCGCCGCCGAAGAAGTTATCGCGCTCACGAATAATCGCCTGTTTGGCCTGTTTAACAACGCCGGCTATGGCGTCTACGGCCCGTTGACCAGCATCAGCCGCGACCAGATGGAGCAGCAGTTTTCCGCCAATTTCTTTGGCGCCCATCAGTTGACCATGCGCCTGCTACCCGCCATGGTGCCCCACGGAGAGGGGCGAATCGTGATGACATCCTCGGTGATGGGGCTGATTTCCACGCCGGGCCGCGGTGCCTACGCAGCCAGCAAATATGCGCTGGAGGCGTGGTCAGACGCGCTGCGCATGGAACTACGCCACTCTGGCATCAAGGTCAGCCTGATCGAACCCGGCCCGATTCGCACCCGCTTTACCGACAACGTCAATCAGACCAGCGACCAGGCGGTGGAAAACCCGGGTATTGCGGCTCGTTTTACGCTCGGCCCGGACGCGGTGGTTGAAAAAGTACGTCACGCCTTTATCAGCGATAAGCCGAAATTACGCTATCCGGTCACCCTGGTCACCCATGCCGTATGCTGGCTAAAACGCCTGCTGCCGGGGCGCGCAATGGACAAAATTCTGCAGGGATAACGTTGAAGCGTGCCCTTTTGTCCCCATCTCGAATATAAACCGACTACAGAGAATGACTCATGTCCGTACAGAATATCGTAAACATTACTGAAGCTAACCTGCACCAGACGCTGGAACAATCCGTTGCCACGCCGGTGCTGTTCTATTTCTGGTCCGAGCGTAGCCAGCACTGCCTGGAGCTGACGCCGGTGCTGGAAAATCTGGCGGCGCAGTATAACGGTCAGTTTATTCTGGCGAAGGTCGACTGCGATGCCGAGCAGATGGTCGCCTCACAGTTTGGCCTGCGCGCCATCCCAACCGTCTACCTGTTCCAGAACGGCCAGCCGGTTGATGGTTTCCAGGGCCCGCAGCCGGAAGAGGCCATTCGCGCACTGCTCGATAAAGTGCTTCCTCGTGAAGAAGAGCTTAAGGCGCAGGAAGCGCTGGCGCTAATTCAGGAAGGCAAGCACGCCGAAGCGCTGCCGCTGCTGAAAGACGCCTGGCAGCTTTCCGGCCAGGACAGCCAGATCGGCCTGCTGCTGGCGGAAACGCAGATTGCGCTCAATCGCTCTGAAGACGCGGAAGCGGTGCTGAAAACTATTCCGATGCAGGATCAGGATACCCGCTATCAGGGGCTGGTCGCGCAGATTGAGCTGTTGAAGCAAGCGGCGGATACGCCGGAAATTCAGCAGTTGCAACAGCAGGTTGAGCAGAACCCGGACGACGCGGCGCTGGCCTCGAAGCTGGCGCTTCAGCTGCATCAGGTTGGGCGAAACGAAGAGGCGCTGGAGCTGCTGTTCAGCCATCTGCGCAAAGATTTAGGCGCGGCGGACGGTCAGGCGCGCAAAATGCTGCAGGAAATTCTGGCGGCGCTCGGCACCGGTGATGCGCTGGCGTCGAAGTACCGTCGTCAGCTGTATTCGCTACTGTACTAACCGCGAACGTTATCTTGATCTTGTAGGCCGGATGGGGCTGTCACGCCGCTATCCGGCCTTCGTTTCAATGTGCGCTACGCACGCTTTTTCAACTGCGTCACCACCAGTTGGTGACGCGCGTTGTAAAACTTCCGGTAGGTCAGGTAGCAGGCGATAATGGTCGACAGGCTGGCGGTAGAAAGCAGCATAAAGGTGACCATAATCTGATACTTAATCGCCTTCACTGGATCGATACCGGCAAATATCAGCCCCGACATCATCCCCGGTAAGCTCACCAGCCCCACGGTTTTCGCCGAATCCACGGTTGGGATCAACGATGCGCGAATGCTCTCGCGAATCAATCGCGCGGAGGCCATTTTCGGCGTCGCCCCCAGGCTCAGTTTTTCCTGAATTTGCTGCTGCTCGGCGCTAAAGCGCTGGCCGAGGTTGTTGTAGCACAGCCCCACCGCAATCATGGCGTTACCGGCAATCATCCCGGAGATAGGGATCACCTGCATCGGTACAAAAGCAATCGAGCCGGAGAAAACCAGCACCGCCAGCGTCAGCCCAGCCCCGCTGGTAATGGCGATAAACGAGGAGACAAAGGCTTTATCGATGTACTTACTGCGTTTTTGCGCGTTGTAGGCGGCGTTAAAGCAGATAAACAGCACCATCAGCAGCGTCAACACCGCGTGGTTGACGTTGAAGATATACTTCAGCACGTAGCCGACAATAACCAGCTGCACCACCGCCCGGCAGATACTCCAGATAATGTCCTTTTCCAGCGCCAGCTTTTCCCGATAGCTCACCACAATGGCCACCAGCACCAGCACCATCGACAGCGCCAGCGATTCGTTAGTAATAATATGTTCGTTATTCATGATGTGACTCCCTGACGCTCTGCGGGTGGGATGGCAGCGTAATCACCTCATCCGCATGGCGAATTTCATCCTGGTCGTGAGTAACCCACAGCACGGCAACATTCTGTTCGCGTACGTACTGATGAATAATGTCATTCACGTTGTTTTTATTCTGTTCGTCCAGCGCGCTGGTAATTTCGTCGAGCAACAACACCTTCGGCAAAAATTGCAGATTGCGAATCAGCGAAACGCGCTGCTTCTCCCCGCCCGACAGTTCATTAATCGATTTCGACAGCGTGTCTTCCGTCAGCCCAAAGCGCGACAGCTGGGCCAGGAAACGATCCGGTTCCGGCTGCTGGTTGCGAATTTGCCAGGGGAAAATTAAGTTGTCGTAAACCGTATCGCCAAACAGCGCGGGGGTTTGCGCGCAGTAAGAAACCTGCTGGCGATAGGCTTCCGGCGTCAGGCTGTTAATATCCTGTCCGGTAAACAGAATCTGCCCGCTGCTCGGCGAAAGCAGCGAAGCGATGATTTTTAATAAGGTGCTTTTGCCGCAGCCTGATGGGCCGGTGATCAGCTTGAATTCTCCGGGGGCCACGCTGAAGTTGATATTATCAAGGACCGTTTTCTCGCCAATATGAAAACTCACCTGCTTAAGCTGTAAAATCGCGCTATTTTCCGTCATTGCCTTTCTTTGTCCCGTTTTTTCTTTTATCTCTTTAGTGTAACCCCAATTAATTTCAGGGGGCGAATTTCACCGCCATAGCCGATATACTTGTTGACGTTATGGAGAGTAAAACAGGAGGTTTTATGCTGGTATTTATCCCTATTCTTATCTTTGTCGCCCTGGTGGTGGTTGCCGCGGGTGTCAAAATCGTGCCGCAGGGCTATCAGTGGACGGTTGAACGTTTTGGCCGCTACACCAAAACCCTGCATCCTGGCTTAAGTCTTGTCGTGCCGTTTATGGACCGTATTGGCCGCAAAATCAACATGATGGAGCAGGTTCTCGACATCCCATCGCAGGAAGTTATCTCTAAAGATAACGCCAACGTCGCCATCGACGCCGTGTGCTTTATTCAGGTGATCGACGCGCCAAAAGCGGCGTACGAGGTCAGCAACCTGGAACTGGCGATCATCAACCTGACGATGACCAACATTCGTACCGTGCTCGGTTCCATGGAGCTCGACGAAATGCTCTCCCAGCGCGATAACATCAATACCCGCCTGCTGCATATTGTCGACGAAGCCACCAATCCGTGGGGGATTAAAATCACCCGTATTGAGATTCGCGACGTGCGCCCACCGGCAGAGCTTATCGACGCGATGAACGCGCAGATGAAGGCCGAGCGTACCAAGCGTGCCTATATCCTGGAAGCAGAAGGGATCCGCCAGGCGCAGATCGTCAAAGCCGAAGGTGAAAAACAGGCGCAGATTCTCACCGCCGAGGGCGAGCGTCAGTCCGCGTTCCTGCAGGCAGAGGCCCGCGAGCGTTCCGCAGAAGCGGAAGCGCGCGCCACCAAAATGGTCTCTGAAGCGATTGCCGCAGGGGATATTCAGGCGATTAACTACTTTGTGGCGCAAAAATACACCGATGCCCTCCAGCAGATTGGCTCGGCGAATAATAGCAAAGTAGTGATGATGCCGCTGGATGCCAGCAGCCTGATGGGGTCTATCGCCGGGGTTGCCGAGCTGATTAAAGACAGCAGCCGCGACCGGAAATCATCATGATCGCGCTGGTGCTGGCGCACCCACACATCTTCTGGCTGAGCCTCGGCGGCCTGCTGCTGGCGGCAGAAATGCTCGGCGGTAGCGGCTATTTGCTGTGGAGCGGCGTGGCCGCGGCGGCAACCGGGCTGATAACCTGGGTGCTGCCGGTCGACTGGGCATGGCAGGGCGCGCTGTTTGCAGTGCTGACGCTACTGGCGGCCTGGCTGTGGTGGAAGTGGCTCACCCGTCGGGGCGACAGGCAGCGCCCGGCGGAAAGTCAGCTTAACCAGCGTGGACAGCAGTTGCTGGGGCAGCGGTTTACCTTAGACAACGCGCTGGTCAACGGACGCGGCCATATGCGCGTCGGCGACAGTTCGTGGCCGGTCCGCGCCGACGAGGATCTGCCCGCGGGCAGCAACGTTGAGGTGATTGCGGTGGAAGGGATCGTCCTGCGTATCAGGCTCTCCCCTCCTCGTTAGTCGTCAAGCCTGGGCTTTACGATGGCAGCAGCCGGAGAGATTATCAATAATCGGGCAGTCGGCGCTGTCATCTCCCGGGCAGGATGCCGCCAGCGACAGCAGCTGCTCGCGCATCGCCTGCAGATCGCTGATGTGGCGCTCAATATCCGCCACTTTCTGTAGCGTATAGGCTTTGACGTCGGCGCTGTGGCGTTTCGGGTCGTTAAACAGATTCACCAGCTCGCCGCACTCTTCCAGATTAAACCCAACCTGCCGCGCCTGGCGCAGCAGCGTAAACTCATCCAGATGCTTTTGCGTGTAGCTGCGGTAGCCGTTCTCGCTGCGCAGCGGCGGCGTCACCAGCCCCTTCTCTTCATAAAAGCGGATGGCTTTGCTGGTCAAACCGGTTTTTTTGGCAACATCACTGATATTCACGTTTCCCCCTTGACCTTCCCCTTGCTGGAAGGTTTAACCTTTCTCACTGTAGACCAAAAGATGAATTTGGTCACCCATCAATTGAGGAGAGGAATATGTCTCAAACTATCGATCTGGCGCTGGACGGTCTGTCCTGTGGCCACTGCGTCAAACGCGTGAAGGAGAGCCTGGAGCAGCGTCCTGACGTTGACCATGCGGAAGTGACCATCGATGCGGCGCACGTTACCGGCAGCGCGAGCGCCGAGGCGTTGATTGACACCATCAAACAAGCCGGTTACGGCGCGGAGCTCAGCCACCCAAAGGCTAAACCGCTGGCAGAGTCATCACTCCCGTCGGAAGCACTGACAGCGGCCTCCCCTGAGCTTCCGGCAGCACAGGAACTGGATGACAGCCAACAGCTGCTGATCAACGGTATGAGCTGCGCCAGCTGCGTTTCCCGGGTCCAGAATGCCTTGCAGGCGGTACCGGGCGTGGTCCAGGCACGGGTAAACCTGGCGGAGCGCACGGCCCTGGTCATGGGTCATGCGTCCGCCAGCGATTTAGTCCAGGCCGTAGAGAAAGCCGGCTACGGCGCGGAAGCCATTGAAGACGATATTAAACGCCGCGAACGTCAGCAGGAAACCGCGCTGGCGACCATGAAACGTTTTCGCTGGCAGGCGATCGTCGCCCTGCTGGTAGGTGTGCCAGTCATGGTCTGGGGCATGATCGGCGACAATATGATGGTCTCCGACGACAACCGCTCGCTGTGGCTGGTTATCGGCCTCGTCACCCTGGCGGTGATGGTGTTTGCTGGTGGTCATTTTTACACCAGCGCATGGAAAAGCCTGAAGAACCGTACCGCGACGATGGATACCCTCGTGGCGCTCGGTACCGGTGTCGCCTGGCTGTATTCGATGAGCGTCAACCTGTGGCCGCAGTGGTTCCCGATGGAAGCCCGCCACCTCTATTACGAAGCCAGCGCCATGATTATTGGTCTGATTAACCTTGGCCATATGCTGGAAGCGCGAGCGCGCCAGCGTTCGTCCCGGGCGCTGGAAAAATTGCTCGACCTGACGCCGCCCACCGCGCGGGTCGTTACCGACGACGGTGAAAAAACCGTGCCGCTCGCCGACGTACAGCCGGGGATGATCCTGCGCTTAGCCACCGGCGACCGGGTTCCTGTCGACGGTGAAATCAGCCAGGGCGAAGCCTGGTTTGATGAAGCCATGCTCACCGGCGAGCCGATTCCGCAGCAGAAAGGCGACGGCGACAGCATTCATGCCGGTACGGTGGTGCAGGACGGCTCGGTATTGTTCCGCGCCAGCGCCGTGGGTAGCCATACCACGCTGTCGCGTATTATCAAAATGGTGCGCCAGGCGCAGAGCAGCAAGCCGGAAATCGGCCAGCTGGCGGATAGAATCTCCGCCGTGTTCGTGCCGGTGGTGGTGGCGATCGCCATTTTCAGCGCCGCCATCTGGTACTTCTTCGGCCCGGTGCCGCAGATTGTCTACACCCTGGTGATCGCTACCACGGTGCTGATCATCGCCTGTCCGTGTGCGCTGGGTCTGGCAACGCCGATGTCGATTATTGCCGGTGTCGGTCGCGCCGCAGAGTACGGCGTGCTGGTCCGCGATGCCGACGCGCTACAGCGCGCCAGCGAACTGACCACGCTGGTGTTTGATAAAACCGGTACCTTGACCGAAGGTAAACCGCAGGTCGTTGCGGTGAAAACACTCGGCGCAATCGGTGAATCGACCGCGCTGCGCCTGGCTGCCGCGCTGGAGCAAGGTTCGAACCACCCTCTGGCACGCGCTATCCTGGAGAAAGCCGCCGATAACACGCTGCCGCAGGTCACCGCGTTCCGCACGCTACGTGGGCTGGGGGTCAGCGGCGAAACCGAAGGACACTCGCTGCTGCTGGGCAACCAGGCGTTGATGCACGAACAGCAGGTGGATACCCGCAAGTTGGATAACGAACTGGCTCAGCAGGCAGCTCAGGGAGCCACGCCGGTACTGCTCGCCATTGATGGTCAAGCCGCCGCGCTGTTCGCTATTCGCGATCCGCTGCGTAGCGACAGCGTTGCCGCCTTGCAGCGACTGCATAAAGAAGGCTATCGACTGGTGATGCTGACCGGTGATAACCCGGTAACCGCTAACGCCATTGCCAAAGAGGCGGGCATTGATGAAGTGATTGCCGGCGTACTGCCGGATGGTAAAGCGCAGGCGATTAAGGACCTGCAGGCGCAGGGCCAAAAAGTGGCGATGGTCGGCGACGGTATCAACGACGCCCCGGCGCTGGCGCAGGCCGACGTCGGTATTGCGATGGGCGGCGGCAGCGATGTGGCGATTGAAACCGCGGCGATTACGCTGATGCGCCACAGTCTGGTGGGCGTTGCCGATGCGCTGGCGATCTCCCGCGCCACGTTGCGCAACATGAAGCAGAATCTGCTCGGTGCCTTTGTCTATAACTCGCTGGGCATTCCGATTGCTGCGGGGATCCTCTGGCCGCTGACCGGTACGCTGCTCAACCCGGTCGTTGCCGGGGCGGCGATGGCGCTCTCATCTATTACGGTAGTAAGCAACGCCAACCGATTGCTGCGATTTAAACCGAAACGGTAGGTTTTCACGCGATTTTATAGGCAGACGGTATAATACCGCCTGCCTTTTTATTCAATGCGCGAATACTATTACCACGGTATTTCCTGCAAATAAAGATTCCATGTAAATAAAACCCCGTGTATTATTAAATGATGTTGGTCGCCTGAATTATTCACCACTCCAATAATACAAGGATGTTTTATTATGATAAGAAAAGCGCTAGCGCTTGTTGTTCTCTCGGCATCTTTTTCCTCTTATGCAGGGCTTTTTGATTCAGCTCCTGAATTAAAATGCGGAAATGATAATTCGATAGCCGCATTTAAGGAATGGGTATATAACGATGCCCTAAGCCAGCTACAGGATAGGTATATCAAAACACCCGACATTTTCTTCAAAATTCCGCTCGCTGATTATGAAAAGCAGCTACAAGCCATTCCCATCCAGCTAGAGAATGTGCTCACTGAAACGCAACAAAGCGATAATAATACAGCTAACTGTGTCGCTAAAGTCTCGTTCGGTATCCCGACAAATACGCTTGAGCTACTGAAAGCACTGCCGAACAACCTTGAATATATTAATCAGGGCAATAGCCAGATGCTTAACAATAAAATCATCTGGAAAAAAATAAGCTATAAAATTCAGTTCGCCGACAATAATAAAGATATTATTGTAAGTGGTTGGAATAGCACCAATGCATTATCTGACTCAATGTATAATATGGCTACACTGGCCGTTAAGAAAGATCGTTTAATAGAGAAACAGAATCAGTTAGATGTTTCGTATAGCGAAGGTAAATATAAACAAAATGACATTGAGCTTAACAGAATATGGGCGGCGCTCCCGGACTCCATTCGTTCCGGGATGAAGAAAGAACAGCAGGCCTGGGTCGCTTCAAAAGTCACTCAGTGCGGTAAACTCAGCGATGCCCAATCAAAAGCCCTTCCGACCGAGACCCGCATTAGAATATACGAGTGTCAGAACAAGATGACGCTTTCACGTATCGAGCAGCTGGGTGGAGATGGGTACGGTATGTCGGATTAATATCCGCCCCTCGCTACATTGCACCCTCAGGTACATCGCGCTAGCATGGAATTTTCCTTCCAGGGAGCGCGGATGACTCTGTTCAATCAACTACAACGTCTATGGCGAACCCTACGCGGCTCGCCATACGGCTGGCCAGCGCTCGACGTGTCGCTGCCCGGTGGCCGCCATCTGCATCTCGTTGGCAGCATTCATATGGGGACACGTGATATGTCTCCCCTGCCTGCAAAACTCATGAAGAAACTGCGTCAAGCCGACGCGCTGATTGTCGAAGCCGATATTTCCGGCAGCGAAACACCGTTCAGCAATCTGCCGGAATACCCGCCGCTAGCTGAGCGCCTGAGTGCCGAGCAGTTGAGCGAACTGGAAAAACGGGTCAGCGCGCAGGGAATGTCGCTGGTCCGCTTTGATAATCAGCCGTTATGGCAGATAGCGATGGTGCTGCAAGCCACCCAGGCGCAGCGGCTGGGGTTACGGCCAGACTACGGCATTGATTATCAGCTGCTGCAGGCTGCGCGCGCGGCGTCGCTGCCGGTTCAGGAACTGGAGGGCGCAGACAGCCAGGTCAGCCTTCTGTGCCAGTTGCCCGACGGCGGCATGGCGCTGCTCGACGATACGCTGACGCACTGGCACACCAACGCACGACTGTTACAGGTGATGATCGGCTGGTGGCTTGAGCAGCCGCCGACGAACGGCAGGACGTCGTTGCCCAATACCTTTAGTCGGTCGCTGTATGATGTGCTGATGGTGAAACGTAATGAAGCCTGGCGCGACGCGCTGCTGGCGCTGCCGCCGGGGCGCTATGTGGTCGCCGTAGGGGCGCTACATCTGTATGGCGAAGGCAATCTGCCGGAGATGCTGAAATAAAAAAAATGGCCAATATCTCTATTGGCCCGTCAAAGAGGAATTTCATCATTATTATTATCCCGAAGTTATCACTCCGGATCTTCCGATTGTCGCTCAAAGTTGCTGCAACTGCCAATACCTATTGCGCAAGATTGTACTATTTTTTAGTTCGTTTTAAGGCGTATGCTGATTGCATACCCTGTCTGTAGTAAGAAGGAACGTTATGACTCCCGCAGTTAAGCTACTCGAAAAGAACAAGATCCCGTTTAGCATTCATACCTACGATCACGATCCGAATGAAACGAACTTTGGTGATGAGGTGGTGCGTAAATTAGGACTGAACGCTGACCAGGTTTACAAAACCCTGCTGGTGGCGATGAACGGCGATATGAAACAGCTGGCCGTAGCGGTCACGCCGGTCGCCGGGCAGCTGGATTTAAAAAAGGTCGCGAAGGCTTTAGGGGCGAAAAAAGTCGATATGGCCGATCCGATGGTGGCCCAGCGCGTCACCGGCTATCTGGTCGGCGGCATTAGCCCACTGGGGCAAAAAAAGCGTCTGCCCACGGTGATTGATGCGCCGTCGCAGGAATTTGCGTCGATTTATGTTTCAGGCGGCAAACGCGGGCTCGATATTGAGCTGGCGGCGGGTGATTTAGCGAAAATTCTTGGCGCGACGTTTGCGGATATTGCGCGACGGGATTAATCGTGCAGCCGGTTTCCCCGGCGGCGCTTCGCTTGGCCGGGCTACCCTGTTACATGTAGCCCGGCCAAGCGAAGCGCCGCCGGGAACCGTTCAAAACCTTACTGCCAGCTCACTTCCCCTTTCGGTTCGTAAGCATTCACATCCAGAGGCGAGTTCTGCTCAATGTACTGCTTAAGCACCTCGGCATCGATAAACCCGGTATTCACATACCCTGGTTTGTTGTCGATTTTCGGGTAGCCGTCACCGCCGGTAGCGTTAAAGCTCAGCGTCGCCAGACGATAGGTTTTCTCCGGGTCGACAGGTTCGCCTTTGATTTTCAGGTCCTGAAGCTGGCCGTTCTTCGCCACAAAGCTGACGTTGGCAAACTGCGGATAAGCGCCGGAATCGGGCTTCATCTGCGCCACGGCGCTCAGATACTCCACTACCTCTTTACCGCTCATATCGGCATACACCACCACGTTACCGAACGGCTGCACCTTCAGCACGCTCTTGTAGGTGATATTTCCCGCTTCAATGGAATCACGAATGCCGCCGCCGCTCATCACGCCAAAGTCGGCGCCGGTACGCGCCATCTGCGCTGCCAGAATCAGGTGACCCATATTGGTCTGCACGAAGCGAACTTTGCTGCGGTCGCCTTCCAGATGCCCGTTCACGCTGCCCACTTTCACTTCCAGCTGCGCCTTGCCTTTACTCTGGAACGGCGTCAGCAGCGAGAGCATCTGCGGGTTTTCCGGAATTTGCGGCGTGTAAAGTACGCGCTCACTCTGCCCGTTATCGTAGGTGACTTTCTTCTTCAGGTTCACCGGGATCAGCTGATAGTGCACCATTTTCAGCTCACCGTTGCGGAACTCCAAATCGGCGCGGCCCACATATTTGCCCCACTCATGGGCCTGCACAATCCAGATACCGTTCTGTTTATCTGGCGCACACGGGGTGCCCGGCACGTAGTCGACCTGCTTTTTATTCTCCGAAGCCATGCACACCGGATCCTGTGAGTGACCACCCACAATCATCGCTAACGCGCCGGTCGGCAGGCTGCGCGCCATCTCGACATCACCCGGCGCGTTTGAACCGTGTTCGCCGTTATCGTAGTGGCCCATGTGGGTCGCGGCCAGAATCAGGTCAGGCTTCTCTTTCTGCTGGAGCTCCTGAATCACCAGCTTCGCTTCTTCCGCCGGTTTGCGGAATTCAATATCGGTGAAGTATTCCGGGTTGCCAATTTTGGCGGTGTCATCGGTGGTTAAACCGATAACGGCAATTTTCAGGTCCTGGCGTTTAAAGATCGCCCACGGTTTAAACAGGCGTTCACCGGTACTTTTCTGGTAAATATTGGCGGAGAGGAACGGGAATTTGGCCCATTTTTCCTGCTGACGCAACACGCTCAGCGGGTTATCAAACTCATGGTTGCCGACAGCCATCGCGTCGTAGCCCACCAGATTCATGCCGCGGAAGTCTGGCTCAGCGTCCTGCAGGTCCGATTCGGGTACCCCGGTATTAATATCGCCGCCCGACAGCAGCAGCACGCTGCCGCCCTCCGCCGCGACTTCCTTACGAATGCCGTCGACCAGCGTTTTTTGCGCGGCCAGACCGTACTCGCCGTATTCACTGCGCCAGAAGTGCCCATGGTGATCGTTGGTATGCAGAATGGTGATTTTATACGTTTTATCTTGCTGATAAGCCTGTGAAGGCAGGCTGACTAACGACAGTGCCGTCAGCATCGCCAGCGCCACGCCTCGTTTGACGAATTGCATGTTTCTCTCCCTGAGTGAATAACAACCGCAGAAATTACAACGCTATGAAATATTAGTCTAATTTGTTTTCAGAAATGAGACTTCCTTCAAACGTCTTAGACAGGTATCTTAGTCTGATAATTATTATTAAAGCGTTTATCTCCAACATCGCACTACCAAATATAAGTGGAATCTATGGCAATCACTGAAACCAGCCCTACGCGGCCTGGCCCATCTGCGTCTTCGCAAAAGGGCCGTACCTCATTCGGTATTCTGGGAGCGATCAGTCTCTCCCACCTGCTCAACGACATGATTCAGTCGCTGATTCTGGCGATTTATCCGCTGCTGCAGTCCGAATTCTCTCTGACCTTCGTGCAGATTGGGATGATTACCCTCACCTTCCAGCTCACCTCATCCCTCTTCCAGCCGGTCATCGGCTACATCACCGATAAGCGTTCGATGCCGTGGTCGCTGCCGGTGGGCATGTGCTTTACCCTGAGCGGGCTGGTGCTGCTGGCGCTGGCGGGCAGCTTCGGTACGGTGCTACTGGCCGCCGCGCTGGTGGGTACCGGCTCCTCGGTGTTCCATCCGGAATCATCCCGCGTGGCGCGAATGGCCTCCGGTGGCCGTCACGGCCTGGCGCAGTCAATCTTCCAGGTGGGCGGTAACTTCGGCAGTTCGCTAGGGCCGTTGCTGGCGGCGGTTATCATTGCGCCGTACGGGAAAGGCAACGTAGCCTGGTTCGTGCTGGCGGCGCTGTTGGCTATCGTTGTGCTGGCGCAGGTCAGCCGCTGGTACGCGGCACAGCACCGTATGGCGAAAGGTAAACCGAAAGCTGCGATTATCAATCCGCTGCCGAAAAACAAAGTGATTCTTGCCGTCTGCATCCTGCTGATGCTGATTTTCTCGAAATACTTCTATATGGCGAGCATTAGCAGCTACTACACCTTTTATCTGATGCAAAAATTCGGATTATCGGTACAAAACGCGCAGATTCACTTATTCGCCTTCCTGTTTGCGGTTGCCGCAGGGACCGTCATTGGCGGGCCGGTAGGTGATAAAATTGGCCGTAAATATGTGATTTGGGGCTCTATCCTCGGCGTCGCGCCGTTTACCCTCCTTTTACCCTACGCGACCCTTTGGTGGACCGGAATTTTGACGGTGATTATTGGATTTATCCTCGCCTCGGCGTTTTCTGCCATTCTGGTGTACGCGCAGGAGCTATTACCGGGGCGTATCGGTATGGTTTCCGGGCTATTCTTCGGTTTCGCTTTCGGCATGGGTGGCCTTGGCGCCGCCGTGTTGGGGCTGGTGGCCGACCATACCAGTATCGAGTTGGTTTATAAAATATGTGCTTTCCTACCACTTATTGGTATGTTGACCATATTCTTACCTGATAACCGCCAAAAACACTAAATTCCGGGCAGCCAAACCTTCATTTTGGCTGCCACCTTTCTCCCCGCTACCGCGCGTCGTCTCTGACTTCTCATATTCAACTTTCATTTTTGTGCCATTTACTCTTAAAAATTCAATTTTTTAGCTAAATTCAAGAATTATTCACAAACAAAATAGTGGAAATTGTCATAAACTATTACGAGGTTTTTTGGTTTTCAGGCTGTTGCGACACTCTGCGCCAAAAATGGGACCACGCATCACGACGAAAGGAGACGGAATGCATCACGCCACACCGCTAATCACCACCATTGTTGGTGGCCTTGTGCTCGCTTTTTTCCTTGGCATGATTGCCAATAAGTTAAGAATTTCTCCACTGGTAGGATATTTGTTAGCGGGCGTACTGGCCGGACCCTTTACTCCAGGATTTGTCGCTGATACCAAACTGGCACCAGAACTCGCGGAATTAGGCGTTATTTTGCTGATGTTCGGCGTCGGTCTCCATTTCTCACTGAAAGATTTGATGGCGGTAAAGTCCATCGCCATACCCGGCGCGATAGCGCAGATAGCGGTCGCCACCCTGCTCGGGATGCTGCTCTCCACCTTCTTAGGCTGGTCCATAATGACCGGCATCGTCTTTGGCCTGTGCCTGTCTACCGCCAGTACCGTGGTGCTGCTGCGCGCGTTAGAAGAACGACAGCTTATTGATAGTCAGCGGGGGCAGATCGCCATCGGCTGGCTGATCGTTGAAGATCTGGTGATGGTCCTGACGCTGGTGCTGCTGCCTGCCGTCGCCGGAATGATGGAAAAAGAAAATATCGGTTTCGCCTCGCTGGCTATCGATATGGCGATAACCATCGGTAAAGTGGTGGCGTTTATCGCCATTATGATGCTGGTTGGCCGCCGCCTGGTGCCGTGGATCCTCTCCCGCAGCGCCGCCACCGGCTCTCGCGAACTGTTCACGCTCTCGGTACTGGCGCTGGCGCTGGGCATCGCCTTCGGCGCGGTCGAACTGTTTGACGTCTCCTTCGCGCTGGGCGCGTTCTTCGCCGGGATGGTGCTGAACGAATCCGAACTGAGCCACCGCGCGGCGCACGATACCCTGCCGCTACGTGACGCGTTTGCGGTGCTGTTCTTTGTCTCCGTCGGCATGCTGTTTGATCCGCTGATTCTGATTGAGCAGCCGCTGGCGGTGCTGGGAACGCTGGCAATCATCATCTTCGGTAAATCGCTCGCCGCGTTTGGCCTGGTGCGCCTGTTCGGCCACTCCCAGCGTACCGCGTTGACCATCGCCACCAGCCTCGCGCAGATTGGTGAATTTGCCTTTATCCTCGCCGGTCTGGGCATGGCGCTGGATCTCCTGCCGCAAGCCGGGCAAAACCTGGTGCTGGCGGGGGCGATCCTCTCCATTATGCTCAATCCGGTGCTGTTCTCCGTGCTGGAGAAATACCTCGAGAAAACGGAAACGCTTGAGGAACAGACGCTGGAAGAGGCGCTGGAAGATGAGAAGCAGATTCCGGTAGATATCTGCAACCACGCGCTGCTGGTTGGCTACGGTCGCGTCGGCAGCCTGCTCGGCGAGAAGCTGATGGCGCAAGGGATTCCGCTGGTGGTGATTGAAACCTCGCGCACCCGTGTGGATGAACTGCGCGAGCGCGGCATTCGCGCCGTGCTGGGCAACGCCGCCAACGAAGAAATTATGACGCTGGCGCACCTCGACTGCGCCCGCTGGCTGCTGCTGACTATTCCGAACGGCTATGAGGCCGGAGAAATCGTCGCCAGCGCCCGCGAGAAGTATCCGCATCTTGAGATTATCGCCCGTGCGCATTACGACGATGAAGTCGCGTATATCAGCGAACGAGGTGCCAATGAGGTGGTCATGGGTGAGCGTGAGATAGCGAAAACCATGCTGGGGCTATTGAGCGATCCGCCGTTAAGTGAGGCGGTTAGCGGATAGCATCGTAAGCCGGATAAGGCAAAGCCGCCATCCGGCAATGTTCGTGCCTGATGGCGCTACGCTTATCAGGCCTACGCGTTGACGCTGGCCTGAATAACCCTATTACCGCTCCCAGTATGCCTCTTCGAGGCTATCTTCTTTCTCCGGCAGGCCGCGCGTCAGACGCGGCGAATGCTGGTTCAGCACCTGATAACTCACGCGGTTGGCATACTTACACACCTGCGCCAGCGACGAGTAGGTCAGCCAGTTATGCTGGTGCTTGCTGGAGTTTGGCACGTTGCTGCGATGGTAAGCATTAGCGGTAATATCGTGCAGCAGCGCCGCCAGCGCGCCGTCACCTGCGCCGTTGGTATTCATAATCTTCTCAGGGCCGCCCATAAACGGCGCAATGTGCGAGTAGATGCGCAGCGGATCCTGACAGTCTTTATAGCGCACCGCTCGGCTGAATTCGTACTGGTTAAATTCGGCAATGGCTCCCGGCAGTAGCGGGTGCTGAGTTTTGCGCCTGGCTTCGTTTTCGGTGAAGCCCGCCATATACAGCCCGGTCGGCCCGGCGGTACACAGCACCAGGTCCACCCAATCCAGCGCTTTATCCGCCGCCTGTAACGGGTCGCTCAAGCCGGTCAGCGCTTCCGCTTCTTCTTCGT
Organism: Kluyvera georgiana ATCC 51603; assembly: GCF_001654985.1. Lineage (GTDB taxonomy): Bacteria > Pseudomonadota > Gammaproteobacteria > Enterobacterales > Enterobacteriaceae > Kluyvera > Kluyvera georgiana. The sequence goes on along the minus strand of NZ_LXEU01000078.1, from coordinate 123,650 downwards.
TCATCGCCAGAATCGACACGTGCTCTTTAATAAAGCTCTGCCACCATTCCGGGCTATCGGCAATCACAAACTTGGTGCCCAGCGTCAGCACCACCGGCACATTGTGTTTCTTCGCGTAGGCGATGGCCTGCATCGTGGCGTCCGGCATCGGCTCGCCCGGCTTGCAGCGCACCAGGTAAGAGGTAAGCACCAGCGCAGAGGCGCCGGCAATCACCGATTCCGGCACGCTTTCCGGACGCAGTTTGTTCATGTATCCTGGGCTGATAGCAAAAGTACGCTCTCCGCTTTCGCTGATCAGCGTAAAGCAGCGGCCAATCGGGCCATCGACGCCCTGTAAATGGTTAAGATCGGTACGGCTGGAGGTATTACACAGGTAACGATAGGCATAGCCGCCAATTTCAATATTGCTGCACATGACGCCCAACAGTACCGAACGGTCGTCCGCCAGTACCGAATAGTTGTGCATGGTATTACCGATGGTGCCACCGGCAAACTGATGGGTAATCAGGCTCTCGCGTACCAGTTCCTGGTATAGCGCTTCCGCGACATCATCTTCAATCACCAGCGAATGCCCGGCGCTCAGGCCGTAGCGCTGAATAAACGCATCGTCGACTTTGGCTTCAATATCCACCAGCGTCTGGTCGATACCGACAACCCAGGCGGTACTGGTTTCACTTTCAGGTTGAATCTGCTGGAGCAGCGGATCGCGAGCGTCCACCGGGAAGTAATGTTTAGATTTGCGTTTACCGGGAAATTTCATGGTGATTTCTGGATGACTAGGAACAAGCGGGGAATAGTAGCACACTCCCCCGCCCGCTTGCGATTAGCGATACGACGCCGTCAGATTCACCATCATTTCGATATGTGCGGCATCGTCATTGAGCGCCGGAATATACTCATATTTCTGCCCGCCCGCCTCGAGGAACAGTTCGCGGTTTTGTACCGCAATCTCTTCCAGCGTTTCAAGACAGTCGGCAGAGAAACCTGGGCACATCACCTGAATATGTTTCACGCCCTTTTCCGCGAGCATCTTGAGCGTTTCGTCGGTATACGGCGTGAGCCACGGTTCACGGCCAAAGCGCGACTGGAAGGTCATCATCACCTTATCTGGCGAAATACCCAGCACGGAGACCAGTTCACGCGTGGTGTCGCGGCAGCGCTGCGGATAATCGTCGCCTTCATTGGCATAGCGCTGCGGAATACCGTGGTAGGAAAGCAGCAGAAGATCGGGCTCACCGTGACGCTCAAATGACGCGCGAGCGCTCGCCGCCAGCGCCTGAATATAGTGACGATCGGTCGCGTAATCACGAATAAACGAGACGCCCGGAATCGCACGTTTGGTGGCCAGAATGCGCGCCAGTTCATCCCACACCGCAGCCACGGTGGAACAGGAATACTGCGGATAGAGCGGCAACACGATGAGCTGTTCAACACCCTGCGCCAGCAGTTCATCCACCGCGCTTTGCAGCGATGGCGTGCCGTAGCTCATGCCCAGCACCACCGGCACATCCGGCAGACGCGCCGCCAGCGCCTGCTGCTGACGACGGCTGTAGACCAGCAGCGGTGAGCCTTCTTCCATCCACACGGATTCATATAGCTTCGCCACCCTTGGCGCGCGAATCGGCAGGATGACGCCACGCAGCAACGGCCACCACAGCAAGCGAGGCGTATCCACGACGCGCTTATCGCTTAAAAACTGCTTCAGATAGCGTTTAATGGCTTCAGACGTGGGAGCATCGGGAGTGCCGAGGTTAACCAGCAGGATACCAGGTTTCTTATGATGCATTACCGCCTCTTATCGATTCAAATTGTTGATAATTGTAGCGGAAAAGCGGAGAAGAAAAACTAATTGCTGTGAGAGGTAAGATGAGAATTTTTGCCTGATGGCGCTGCGCTTATCAGGCCTACGGGAGAGTGTAGGCCGGATAAGGCATTTACGCCGCCATCCGGCATCGGATGGCGGCACAACATTAGCCGAGAATTTTTTCCAGCTCTGCGCGTACGTCAGCCACGGCCTGAGTGCCGTCAACTTTCGCGTATTTGGTGTTACCCGCCTGCGCTTCTTTGGAGTAGTAGCCGATCAGCGGCGCGGTCATCTGATGGTATTCCACCAGGCGCTTACGTACGGTCTCTTCCTGATCGTCTTTACGGGTGGTCAGCTCTTCGCCGGTCACATCATCTTTACCTTCAACCTTAGGCGGGTTGAATTTGATGTGGTAAACACGGCCAGAAGCGGCGTGTACGCGACGACCGACGATACGGTCAACGATCAGTTCGTCCGGTACGTCGAATTCCAGCACGTAGTCAACGTTGATGCCCGCTTCTTTCATGGCGTCAGCCTGCGGAATGGTGCGCGGGAAGCCGTCCAGCAGGAAACCGTTGCGGCAGTCTTCCTGAGCGATACGCTCTTTGACCAGCGCGATAACCAGTTCGTCGGTAACCAGTTTGCCGGCGTCCATGATGTCTTTAGCCTGTTTGCCCAGCTCGCTGCCGGATTTAACGGCGGCGCGCAGCATATCACCGGTGGAAATTTGCGGAATGCCATATTTCTCCATGATGAACTGTGCCTGAGTTCCTTTACCCGCGCCAGGTGCGCCAAGCAGAATGATACGCATTGCGAAAATCCCCTCAAAGGTTGTCAATATTTTTTAAAAAGCGCTAAAAGATACCACCAGAACGGCGATGGCTCAAGGAAGGAGGGACGGCTGAAACGGTTAATGGTCAGATATTTTGCGTACGGAGCAGTTTGATGCCCTCACCCCGCCCCTCTCCCACTGGGAGAGGGAGAAAACCAGTTCCAGGCCAGTCCCCCCTCCCTTTTAGGGAGAGGGAGAAAACCAGCTCCGGGCCAGTCCCCTCTCCCTTTTAGGGAGAGGGTTAGGGTGAGGGTAAGGTTTATGACACCAGCAGTTGGTTCATGCGGCGGATAAACTGGTTAGGATCGTCCAGCGTACCGCGCTCGGCGAACAGCGCCTGGTCGAGCAGCAGTTCAACCCACTCTTTAAACTGCCCTTCGTCCTGGGTATCTGCGGTGCGTTTCACCAGCACGTGGTCCGGGTTCAGTTCAAAGATGTACTTCACTTCCGGCGCGGCCTGGCCCGCAGCGGCAAACAGCTTCGCCATCTGGGTGCTCATTTCATCGGCGTCGGTGGTGACGATGGCCGGGGTGTCGGTCAGACGGTGAGTCAGACGCACCTCTTTCACGCGGTCGCCCAGCAGGGTTTTCACGCGTTCAACGAACGGGGTCAGCGCTTTTTCTGCTTCTTTGGCGCTCTCGTCCACTTCATCCGCCAGCTTGTCGATGGACTCATCGGCTTTAGCAACGGACTGGAACGGCTTGCCGTCGAACTCGGTCAGGTAGTTCATCATCCACTCATCGATGCGGTCGGAAAGCAGCAGCACTTCGATGCCTTTCTTACGCAGCAGCTCCAGATGCGGGCTGCTCTTCGCCGCGGCGTAGCTGTCAGCGGTGATGTAGTAGATTTTCTCCTGCCCTTCTTTCATACGCGACACGTAGTCGGCCAGCGACACGTTCTGCTCGGAAGTGTCGGTATGGGTAGACGCAAAGCGCAGCAGTTTGGCGATCGCTTCCTGGTTACCATGGTCTTCCGCCGGCCCTTCTTTCAGCACCAGACCAAACTGTTTCCAGAAGGTCAGATACTTCTCAGCATCGTCTTTCGCCAGCTTATCCAGCATCTGCAGCACGCGCTTGGTCAGAGCATTACGCAGGTTGCGGGTGACGTTGCTGTCCTGCAGAATTTCACGGGAGACGTTCAGCGGCAGATCGTTGGAATCGATAAGACCGCGTACGAAACGCAGGTAGTTCGGCATAAACTGCTCGGCGTCGTCCATGATAAAGACGCGCTGTACGTACAGCTTCAGGCCGTGTTTATGATCACGGTTCCACATATCCCATGGCGCCTGAGACGGGATATACAGCAGGCTGGTGTACTCCTGCTTGCCTTCCACGCGGTTGTGGCTCCAGGTCAGCGGGTCGGTAAAATCGTGGGCGATATGCTTGTAGAACGCTTTGTATTCGTCGTCGTTCAGCTCGGCTTTATTACGCGTCCACAGCGCCTGCGCTTTGTTGATTTTCTCCCAGGAAACCACGGTTTCGCCGTCTTTCTCTTCGGATTTTTCAATTTCTACCGGCAGCGCGATATGGTCGGAGTATTTGCTGATGATCGAACGTACGCGCCAGTCGTCGAGGAACTCGTCCTCGCCTTCGCGCAGGTGCAGGGTAATTTCAGTACCGCGATCGTCTTTGGTGATGTCGGCCACGGTGTATTCGCCCGCGCCTTCGGATTCCCAGAACACGCCGTTCTCTGCGCTATCGCCCGCCGCACGGGTGCGCACGGTAACTTTATCCGCCACGATAAACGCGGAATAGAAACCGACGCCAAACTGACCGATCAGCTGGCTGTCTTTGGCCTGGTCAGAACCCATGGATTCTAGGAATGCTTTGGTGCCGGATTTTGCGATCGTCCCGAGATGATCGATAACCTCGTCGCGATTCATACCAATACCGTTGTCGGCAATGGTCAACGTACGCTTATCTTTATCGAAGGAGACGCGTACGCGTAGCTCGCCATCGCCCTCATACAGATCCGGGTTGGACAGCGCGCGGAAGCGCAGCTTGTCGGCAGCATCTGAAGCGTTAGAGATAAGCTCACGCAGGAAGATTTCTTTATTGGAATACAGAGAATGGATCATCAGGTGCAGAAGCTGTTTTACTTCTGACTGAAAGCCACGTGTTTCTTGTCCTTTCATTGCAAAATACCTCAATGGTGATTACAAGGTAAAAAAAGCGATGAGAGGAAAATGGGGATGGGTGGTGAGGATTTCAAGCGAGAGCAGAAAATCCTGCTCTCGTTTGATTAAAAACGAATCTTATGACGCCCGGCCAGCGAGTGCGACAGCGTGGTGCCGTCGACCATCTCCAGCTCGCCGCCTACCGGCACGCCATGGGCGATGCGGCTGGCTTCGACGCCATATTGCGCGCACAGCTCAGCGATATAGTTGGCCGTGGCTTCCCCTTCCACCGTCGGGTTGGTGGCGAGGATAATCTCCGTGAGCTGCTCTGTTTCCAGACGCTGCTCAAGGCGGTCAAGACCAATATCATCCGGGCCGATGCCGTCGAGCGGCGACAGATGCCCCATCAGCACGAAGTAGCGGCCGGAGAACTGCCCGGTCTGCTCAATGGCGTAGATGTCCGCCGGACTCTCCACCACGCAGATCTGGCCGTTTTCCTGACGACGCGGGTTCGCACAAATGTTGCACACCTCCTGCTCGGTGAAGGTGCGGCAATCGGCGCAGTGGCCGATTTCCGACATCGCGCGGGTTAACGCCTGCGCCAGACGCATCCCGCCGCTGCGGTCACGCTGCAGCAGGGTAAACGCCATGCGCTGCGCCGACTTCGGGCCAACGCCCGGCAGGCAGCGCAGCGCTTCCATCAGCTGAGTTAACAGCGGACTGGTTTGCATCAGAACGGCATCTTGAAGCCTGGCGGCAGCTGCATACCGGAGGATACAGAGGCCATTTTCTCTTTCTGGGTTTCATCAATACGGCGCGCCGCATCGTTGAACGCCGCAGCGACCAGGTCTTCCAGCATCTCTTTGTCGTCTTCCAGCAGGCTTGGGTCGATTTCAACGCGACGGCAGTTGTGCGCGCCGTTGATGGTCACTTTGACCAGACCTGCGCCAGATTCGCCGGTGACTTCCAGCTGGGCGATTTCTTCCTGCATTTTCTGCATTTTGTCTTGCATCTGCTGGGCCTGTTTCATCAGGTTACCCAGACCGCCTTTACCAAACATAGGCTTCTCTCTCAGTAGGTCACGTTAAAGAATAACGACCGTAAGCAGCGCTTGCGGTCAAATGGGGCGAATACTCTCTTCATCCAGGTCCGCGTCGAAGAACCGGCGCAGGGTCTGAATGTTATTATCCGCGATGATCGACTCGCGCGCCTGCGCGAGTTTCTCTTCATAGATGGCCTGTCGCCACTCCAGCGGCGTACGCACCGCCGGATTATCATCTTCCACGATGGTCAATTCAACAGGCGCACCGTATAAACTGCTCATCGCCTCAGCCAGCTTCTGCTTCGCGCCGGGCGAGTTAAGATGCCGCTGCGTCGGGCGCAGATGCAGGCACACCTTACTGCCGTCTTGCTCTTTCCACGCGTTAAGCGCCACCTGCTCGACCAGCTTCGGCAGCGCCATCTGGCTGACTTCCGCCGCCCACGGATCGCGCTCTAACGATTCCGCCGCCAGCTTCGTCGACAGTTCCGGCGTTTTTTCATGTTCCAGCGCTTTCTTCAGCGCTTTTGGCGTGGCGACTTCTTCTTTTTTGACTTCTTCAACCGGCGTGGTCGCTTTCCAGCGATAAGCCTCTTTTTTCGCCGCCGGTTGGGTCAACGCGGACGGCGCCGGGCGCGCCTGAACGCGTTCAGACACCGAAGCCAGTCTTTCCAGCGCAGCGTTATTCACCGGCCGCGCGCGGGAAGCGGCTGCCGGTTCACTCTTTTTTGGGGTGGTTGCTCCCTGACTGCTCTGCTGCAGCTGACGTCGCGCGGCCAGCACCTGATTGGTGGAGTCTGGCAGCGGCGCGGCCGCTGGCGGCGGCGTCATCGGTGCGGCAGAAGGCATGGGCGCAGGCTGTTGCGTCACCGGGGCATAGGCAGGCGCAAACGTCTGCTGCGGCCTTTCCGGCTCCGGCAGCGGCGCATTCGGATGAAATGCCAATGCGCGCAGCAGCGTCATTTCAATGCCCATGCGGCGGTCCGGCGCGAACGGCAGCTCTTTGCGGCCAATCAGCAACGTTTGATAGTACAGCTGCACGTCGGTGGGCGGCACGGTACGCGCAAGGTTGCGCATCCGCTGTTCAATCGCCGCCATATCGCTGCCCAGCGCCGCAGGCGACAGCTGAACCATCGCAATCCGGTGCAGCAGACTCTGCATTTCAACCAGCAGCGCCTCCCAGTCGACACCGCGCAGAGCGGCATCGTTAACCAGCTCCATCGTTCGCTCGCCGTTGGCGGCCACCAGCGCTTCAATCAGCGACAGCGCCTGATCGTCATCCAGCGTGCCAAGCATGTCGCTGACGGAGACGGTCGTCAGCTGGCCTTCGCCGCTGGCGATCGCCTGATCGGTGAGGCTTAACGCATCGCGCAGGCTACCGTCCGCCGCACGCGCCAGCAGCTGCAGGGCGCGAGGCTCGTGAACGATATGCTCTTCGTCGAGGATATGCTCAAGCTGATGGCGAATCTGCTCAACGTCCAGCGCCTTGAGGTGGAACTGAATGCAGCGCGACAGAATCGTCACCGGCAGTTTTTGCGGATCGGTGGTGGCTAACAGGAATTTGACGTGCGCAGGCGGCTCTTCCAGCGTCTTCAACAGGGCGTTGAAGCTGTGGCGGGAGAGCATGTGCACTTCGTCGATCAGATAGACCTTAAAGCGGCCGCGCGCGGGCGCGTACTGGACGTTATCCAGCAGGTCGCGAGTGTCTTCGACTTTGGTTCGCGAGGCGGCGTCGATCTCAATTAAATCGACGAAACGCCCCTGCTCAATTTCGCGGCAGTTATCGCACACGCCGCACGGGGTGGCGGTAATGCCGGTTTCGCAGTTCAGCCCCTTCGCCAGTAAGCGGGCGATAGAGGTTTTCCCGACGCCACGGGTGCCGGAAAAGAGATATGCGTGATGAATGCGCCCTAACGATAAGCCGTTCGCCAGTGCGGTCAGCACATGTTCCTGGCCGACGACGTCAGCAAAGGTTTGTGGGCGCCATTTTCGGGCTAGGACCTGATAACTCATTGGCAGGCTCTGAAACGCTGGAAGGTGGATTCACGAAGGGATAATGCTACCACAGCCCCGCCGGGCAGGCGAGGCTATGTATCGGGAAATGCTTAGTGCCCCGGGAAATTCACCAGGCTGTAGCTGGTGATACCCTGTTTTTCCAGGCGCTGTTCGCCGCCCAGATCGAACAGGTTGATGATGAAGGCCGCATCGTGCACTTCGCCACCCAGACGACGGATCAGTTTCACCGTCGCTTCAATGGTCCCGCCGGTTGCCAGCAGATCGTCGACCACCAGCACTTTGTCGCCCGGTTTAATCGCGTCAACGTGGATTTCCAGCTGATCGGTGCCGTACTCCAGTTCGTAGCTTTCGGCGATGGTTTCGCGCGGCAGCTTGCGCGGTTTACGCACCGGGACAAAACCTACGCCCATGGCCAGCGCGACCGGCGCGCCAAACAGGAAACCACGCGCTTCGGTACCCACGACTTTGGTGATACCGGCGTCTTTGTACTTCTCGACCAGCAGTTCAATGCTGAGCGCGTAGGCTTTCGGGTCTTCCAGTAAGCTGGTGACATCGCGGAAAAGAATGCCAGGTTTCGGATAATCCTGGATGCTCTGGATGCTGTTCTTCAGATATTCAAGCTGCTGTGCAGTTGCGGTCATAGGTTTGTGCCTGATTGAAACAGTGTTACTCAAGGCGAGCAAAATGGGCTAAAAGTTACATTTGATTAACTTTTAACCAGGCGCGCCTGTGCTCGAAAACGCCAGAATTTACTGGCAAGCTGGCAGAATTGCAACACCATTAATGCGGTTCACGGCTTTTGTTGCTCTGCATCAACGACGGGAATTCGCCATAAAAAAATCAACAATCCGCAGAGGATGACCAGCAACAAGAGTCGGACCCACAACAGATTCACCAGCCACAGCGAAACGCCAAAGGTCAACAAAATCACCGCAATGGCGCGCGGCTTCGCGCCCGGCGGCATGGCTTTATACCGCTGCCAGTGACGCAGATAGCCGCCAAACCAGGAGCGATACAGCAGCCAGTCATGAAAACGCGGCGACGAGCGGGCAAAGCACCAGGCGGCTAACAGAATAAACGGCGTGGTCGGCAGCAGTGGCAAAACCACGCCGAGGGTGCCAAGGGCTACCGCCAACCAGCCAATAATGATTAGAATAGTACGCTGCATAATGCGAATAGTTATCAAATGAGTCTGCTACTGTAGCATAGCCGATAACAAGAATACGGAGAATCCGGTGAAAACGGCCCTGCTTTTACAAACGCTGGAACAACAGCTTGCGCGGCTTCAGGCGCGTATCGCGCCGCTTTCCGCACACGCCACGCTGAGCGCCCGCTTTGACCGTCAGCTGTTCCAGACGCGCAGCACGCAAATGCAGGCCTATCTTGATGAGGCGAACGCCCATTTTCAGGAGCTAAAGCACGCCGTCGAGCAGCAACAGCTGCCGCAGGTTTCCTGGCTTGCTGAACGCCTGGCGGCGCAGATTGAAGCCATCAATCGGGAAAGCGAAGCCTGGTCGCTGCGCGTGTGGGACAGCGCCTCGCCGGGATTACGTCGCTGGCAGCGTAAGCGGCTGGAAACACAGGAGTTTGAGCGTCGACTGCTGGAGATGAAGCAGCAGCGCCAGCAGCAGTATCAGCAGGCCACTACGCTTGACGAACAGCAGCGTCTGGCGCGCGAAATCACCGCCTTTGACGGTCGCCTTGCCCGCTGCCGTCAGGCGCTGGAAGAAATAGAACGCGTACTGGCACGCATCACGCGCTGATTAAGGAGAGAATATGTCGCTGGAAAATGCCCCGGATGACGTCAAGCTGGCGGTTGATTTGATTGAGCTGCTGGAGAGCAACCAAATCGCCCCAGAAATTGTGCTAAGCGCGCTGGAGATGGTGCGCAAAGATTACCTCAACAAGCTGAAAAGCCGCGCGGATGAGGCGCCATAGCGCCAAGGGCACGATCTGTAGGCCGGATAAGGCAACGCCGCCATCCGGCAATATACGGCGGCGTGCCTGATGGCGCTGCGCTTATCCAGCCTACGGATTAATCGGCAATCATATCCTTGCCGTCATTTTTACTGTCACGCTTCACTTCCGTCACTTCATCGCCCTTCTCATTATGCAGATGCACTTCCAGCTGGTTAAAGGCGATGTTGATATCGTTTTCGCGGCACAGACGGTCGATGGTGCGGTTCAGTTCATCGACGGTGTAGCTACGATCGCGCAGTTCACGCACATACAGACGCAGTTCGTGATCCAGCGTGCTGGCGCCAAAAGCGGTAAAGAAGACCGACGGCTCCGGATCGTGCATCACCTTCGGATGCTCCATCGCCGCTTTCAGCAGCACTTCTTTGACTTTGGTCAGATCCGATCCATAAGCCACGCCGAGGCGGATCACCACGCGGGTGATGGTATCGCTGAGCGACCAGTTGATCAGGCGTTCGGTAACGAATGCCTTGTTCGGAATGATCACCTCTTTACGATCGAAATCGGTAATGGTCGTCGCGCGGATGCGGATCTTGCTGACCGTCCCCGAGAAGGTACCGATGGTTACCGTATCGCCAATGCGAACCGGACGCTCAAACAGAATAATCAGACCGGAGACGAAGTTACCGAAAATCTCCTGCAAGCCAAAACCAAGACCTACCGATAGCGCGGCGGCCAGCCACTGCAGTTTATCCCACGACACGCCCAGCGAGCCGAACACGGTCATCGCCCCGACGGCGATAATCACGTAGTTCAGAATCGTGGTGATAGCGTAGGAGGCCCCCTGACGCATGTTCAGCCGCGAGAGTACCAGCACTTCCAGCAGACCCGGCAAGTTGCGGATCAGCGCCCAGGCCACCATCGAGGCGATAATAGCGAACAGCAGGCTGCCCATAGTGACGCTTTTCACCACACTGGCCCCGGCTTCGGTGCCGTTGTAGTGCCACAGAGTGATGCTGTCCAGGTAGCTAAAGACGGTAATTAAGTCTGACCAAATGGCCCAGAACATGACGCCAAACAGCGCCACCATCACCAGCATGGTAATACGCAGCGTCTGCTGGTTGATCTGCTCCAGCGCGATGGCCGGTTCTTCCTGCGGCTCGGCGCCTTCGGCCCCCTCTTTCACCATATTCTGCCGACGCGCGACCGCACGACGGTACGCGATACGACGGGCCGCGACGCTCAGGCCGCGAAGCACGGTCTGATAGAGCAGGTTCCAGAAGATCACCAGATAAACGGTTTCAATCCAGCGGCCGGAGAGGCGCAGCGTGGTGTAGAAATAACCGGTGGCGGTCAGCACCATCAGGCCGACCGGCACCAGCGCCAGCACGGTCATGGTGATCAGACGCAGGCTGTGTGATTCTTTATCGCGCCAGCTTTCGCGGCACATCGGCCACATCAGCGTCGCAATCACCAGCAGGTTAAGGAAAATCACGAACTGCCCCAATACGTCGTCCATCAGGTTCAGCGGCGAAAGCTCGGACACCACCGACCAGAAGTGCAGCGGCAGCAGCGCCAGGCTGATGCGCACAATCTGCCGACGCCAGTGGCTGGTCAGCTGTTCCGGCATATTGAAGTGGCGGACGGCAACGCCGTTTTTCTCCAGCACCTTCCAGCACAGGCCAAACACCAGCCAGAAAATCGCCAGCTTTTTACTAAACGCCCACAGCAGCGCGCTGATATTGAGTTGCATGGTGAGCAGAATCAGGCCAATCGCCAGAATGATCAGCACCACCGGCAGCGCGCGGATGAGATCGATAAGGATAGCCTTCGGCGTATGCAGCTGGCTGTCATTACGCAGATTCCCCACCTGATCGCCGAGCTTGTCCTGATAGCTGCGCAGCCACTGTAGCCGCCAGCGAATCAGCCCGGCAATCAGCAGCAGCGGAAGCCCGGCAAGGAAGGCGACAAACACGGCGGGCCACGCTTTTTCCCAGTTCACGGTGATTTTCATCGACTTAAACTGGTCTTTCAGGGCTTCCGGGAAGGATTTAATCCAGTCCCAGTCCATTGGCTTGTTGCTGTTTACCCAGAAGATTTGCTGAGTGAGGATGGATTTCAGGCTTTTCGATACGCTCATCAGCTGCTGCTGGTTGATTTGCAGATTGATGGCCATCATCAGCTGGCTGCCCAGCTGCTTGTTGATCAGATCGAGCATTTCGCGGCGCGCATCGACAATTTGCAGCAGCGCGTCGTGCACTTCGCTATCCACTTCGCTGCTATGCCCTTCCTCCAGCCTGGCGACGAATTCATCGCTCTGGAACAGGGCATCACGCTGCTGGTTAATCTCAAACTGCTCAAGGCGCAGATCGGCGATACGGGTGGTCATATCCTCCAGCTCATCTGCCGACGGCAGCGTCTGCTGCTGCTGATAAAGAATGCGCGACAGCAGCAGGCTCCCTTTCAGGACGGCGATCTGCTCTTTCACGTTACGTTCAGATTGCAGCGCGCGATCGAGCCAGGTTTTCACTTTAATGTTCTGCTGCACCAGATGGTTACCGCTTTCAGTGGCGGTAATCAGCTTCTGACTCAGCTGATGGTTAATCTCAAGCTCTTGCTTCACCAGTGGATTACCCTGAATACGGGCGGTCTCTTCCGGCGAGGCGTTTTCAGCGGCGGTTTTTTCCGTCAACGTCAGGCGCTTGCTGTTCACCGCTTCCTGCAGCAGCTGGAGCTGGTGTTCCAGACGCGTGCTGTATGCGGTCACGTAGTCGCGCTGTTTTTGCAGGGTATCCTGCAAGGAAGTGTTGCTGGCAAGGCTTTTACGCTGTAGCTCAATCTCGGCGTCGAGCAGGGTTTTCTGCACCTGCAGCATCGTTTGCTGAGTGGGGCGCAGCCCATCACCCACGGTGCTCGCGTTGAGGCTATTGCGCACCTGGAGAAGCTGCTGTGATGCCGAATTCATGGCGTTTTGCACGCGCTCTGGCTGGGTTTGTAGCGAAACCAGCTGACTGTTGTAAGTCGCGAGATCGTTTTGCGCATTTTGCAGATCGTCAACCGCCTGCGAGACGCGGGCTTCCAACTGGCGCAGCGACAACGTACTCAGCGTTTTACGGGTTTCATCATCATTATCAACGTCGCTCAGCGCATTGAGATTATCGGTGGCCTGACGCAATTTCAGCGGCGCCTGATCCACCTGCTTTTGCAAGGCGGCGGTTTCCGCCTTCACGTTGTCGATTTTATCCAGCAGCTGCAGCGTTTCCGTTAAATCCTGCTGAACCAGCTTTTCCTGCGGCGTCAGGTCTTTTTTATTATTCAGCGACGAAAGCTGATCCTGAACATCGGTGCGGTCGGGAATATCATAGCCGCTGAGCGAGCGCGCCTGCGCCGTCGCTACCGAGAAAAGAAAGCAGACAGCAATAATGAAGAATGCGGAAATCGTGGCCCGGGGGCGGATATTAAGCAGCATAATTTTAACATGAGTGGTTGCTAAAGCCGGTGAAAAACCGGGGATAAATGCCCGCGCAGAATAGCACTTCTGGCAACACGCGAAAAGCCGCAGAACCCAGGATTATTCCTGGTAATTGAGGAAGGTTTAGGCCGACGTCTCGCCGCGTAGCGTCGGGCAAAATTGATACATCTCAAGCAGGATCGCGACATAAGCCTGCGCCTCTGCCCGTAGGTCAAACGAGGTTGGAGCAAACAGCCAGTTTTCCATCAGCCCGGAAATATAGCTGCGGGTAAGAATGGCCGCCCGGCGACTGAGCAAATTCGCCGGTAATACCCTGGCGGCAACACAGTCGTTTAACGTCTGTTCAATGCGATCGTAACTTTCTAAACATAAATTACGCTGTGCCTGTTGCACTACGGCCATTTCACCGACAAACTCACATTTGTGAAAAATGATTTCCATCATCAGCCGTCGGCGCTCTTCGATAACGGTGGCTTCGAGAATGTAAACCAGGATTTCCCTCAATACTGAGAGTGGATCCCCCGGGAATTTTGCCCGATACTCAATCTCGAGATCGCTGATGCTGGACTCTGATAACGCCCAGATTTCGTTAAACAGATCCGACTTATCCTTAAAGTGCCAGTAGATTGCCCCACGCGTCACCCCAGCCGCTTTTGCAATCTCGGCGAGTGAAGTAGATGATACCCCCTGCTGTGAGAACAACCGTAGGGCAACATCCAGTATGTGCTGACGCGTAGCTTGCGCTTGTTCTTTGGTTTTTCGTGCCATAGGTCGGTGAAATTGCAGGGGTTAGATTTACATACATTTATGAATGTATGTACCATAGTATGACGATAATACAAACGCAGCAATGGGTTTGTGGACGCTTGTTCCATTGATCAATTTGAAATCGGACACTCGAGGTTTACATATGAACAAAAACAGAGGGTTAACGCCTCTGGCGGTCGTTCTGATGCTCTCAGGCAGCTTAGCGCTAACAGGATGTGACGACAAACCAGCTCAGCAAGGAGCACAACATATGCCAGAAGTTGGCGTTGTGACGCTCAAATCTGAACCTCTTGTAATCACGACAGAATTACCGGGTCGCACCAGCGCCTTCCGTATCGCGGAAGTTCGTCCGCAGGTCAGTGGTATTATTCTGAAGCGCAACTTTATCGAAGGTGGCGAAATCACAGCGGGCGAGTCGCTGTATCAGATTGATCCGGCAACTTACCAGGCGTCTTATGAAAGTGCGAAAGGTGATTTAGCGAAGGCCGAAGCGGCAGCCAATATCGCCAAACTGACGGTGAACCGTTACTCCAAACTGTTGGGGACGCAGTACATCAGCCGTCAGGACTACGACAGCGCCGTCGCTGATGCTCAGCAGGCAAATGCTGCCGTGCTGGCGGCAAAAGCCGCCGTAGAAACCGCGCGTATCAACCTGGCTTACACCAAAGTCACCTCGCCTATCAGCGGACGCATTGGTAAGTCTTCGGTCACCGAAGGCGCGCTGGTACAGAACGGGCAAACCACCGCGCTGGCGACCGTTCAGCAGTTGGACCCTATCTATGTTGACGTTACGCAGTCCAGCAACGACTTCCTGCGCCTGAAGCAGGAGCTGGCGGATGGCAAACTGAAACAAGAAAACGGCAAAGCGAAAGTGGATCTGGTGACCAACGACGGCATCAAATATCCGCAGAGCGGCACCTTAGAGTTCTCTGACGTGACCGTTGACCAGACGACCGGTTCTATCACGCTGCGCGCGATCTTCCCGAACCCAGATCATACGCTGCTGCCGGGCATGTTCGTGCGTGCGCGTCTGGAAGAAGGTACCAACCCGACTGCGCTGCTGGTGCCTCAGCAGGGTGTCACCCGTACGCCTCGTGGCGACGCGAGCGCGCTGGTTATCGGTGAAGGCGATAAAGTTGAAACCCGCCAGATTGTTGCGACCCAGGCTATTGGCGATAAATGGCTGGTGACCGAAGGTCTGAAAGATGGCGATCGCGTCATCATCAGCGGTCTGCAAAAAGTGAAACCTGGCGTGCAGGTAAAAGCCCAGGAAGTCACTTCTGACGATAAACAGCAAGCCGCAGCGGGCGCTGCTCAGTCAGAACAATCCAAGTCTTAACTTAAACAGGAGCCGTTAAGACATGCCTAATTTCTTTATCGATCGCCCCATATTTGCGTGGGTGATCGCCATCATTATCATGCTGGCTGGGGGGCTATCGATCCTCAAATTGCCGGTTGCGCAATATCCGACGATCGCGCCGCCTGCAATTTCGATCACGGCCATGTACCCCGGTGCTGACGCCGAAACGGTGCAGAACACGGTTACTCAGGTTATCGAACAGAATATGAACGGTATCGATCACCTGATGTACATGTCCTCCAACGGCGACTCCACCGGTACCGCAACCATCACGCTGACCTTCGAATCCGGTACCGATCCGGACATCGCCCAGGTTCAGGTACAGAACAAGCTCGCACTGGCAACGCCGCTTCTGCCGCAAGAAGTTCAGCAGCAGGGTATCAGCGTTGAGAAAGCGTCCAGCAGCTTCCTGATGGTCGTCGGTGTTATCAACACCAACGGCACCATGAACCAGGACGATATTTCTGACTACGTGGCAGCGAACATGAAAGACGCCATCAGCCGTACCAGCGGCGTGGGCGACGTTCAGTTGTTCGGTTCTCAGTACGCGATGCGTATCTGGATGGACCCGAACAAACTGAACAACTTCCAGTTGACGCCGGTTGATGTCATCAGTGCCCTGAAAGCGCAGAACGCCCAGGTTGCAGCAGGTCAGTTAGGTGGTACGCCGCCTGTACCAGGCCAGCAGCTGAACGCCTCTATCGTGGCGCAGACCCGTCTGACGAATACCGAAGAGTTTGGCAACATTCTGCTGAAGGTCAATCAGGACGGTTCGCAGGTTCGCCTGCGCGACGTCGCGAAAATTGAGCTCGGCGGTGAAAGCTATGACGTCGTGGCGAAGTTTAATGGTCAGCCGGCTTCCGGTCTGGGTATTAAACTGGCGACCGGTGCTAACGCCCTGGACACCGCGAATGCCATTCGCGCTGAACTGGTGAAAATGGAGCCGTTCTTCCCGTCAGGCCTGAAAATCGTTTACCCGTACGACACCACCCCGTTCGTTAAGATCTCAATTCACGAAGTAGTGAAAACGCTGGTCGAAGCGATCATCCTGGTGTTCCTGGTGATGTATCTGTTCCTGCAGAACTTCCGCGCGACGTTGATCCCAACCATCGCCGTACCGGTCGTCCTGCTCGGGACCTTTGCGGTGCTTGCCGCGTTCGGCTTCTCGATAAACACCCTGACGATGTTCGGGATGGTGCTCGCCATCGGGCTATTGGTGGATGACGCCATCGTGGTGGTCGAGAACGTTGAGCGTGTAATGGCCGAAGAGGGTCTACCGCCGAAAGAAGCGACGCGTAAGTCCATGGGCCAGATTCAGGGCGCACTGGTCGGTATCGCCATGGTGCTGTCTGCGGTATTTATCCCGATGGCCTTCTTCGGCGGTTCTACCGGTGCTATCTATCGCCAGTTCTCTATCACTATCGTTTCGGCGATGGCGCTGTCGGTACTGGTGGCGTTGATTCTGACCCCGGCGCTGTGTGCCACTATGCTGAAACCTATTCAGAAAGGCAGCCACGGCACAACCACCGGTTTCTTCGGCTGGTTTAACCGGATGTTCGAGAAGAGCACGCACCACTACACCGATAGCGTAGGCAACATTCTGCGCAGCACCGGTCGTTACCTGCTGCTGTATCTGATCATCGTTGTCGGCATGGCGTTCCTGTTTGTACGTCTACCAAGCTCGTTCCTGCCGGACGAAGACCAGGGCGTATTCCTGAGCATGGCGCAGCTGCCTGCCGGTGCAACCCAGGAACGTACGCAGAAAGTGCTGGATGAGATGACCGATTACTATCTCACCAAAGAGAAAAACAACGTTGAATCCGTCTTCGCCGTAAACGGCTTCGGCTTCGCGGGACGTGGCCAGAACACCGGTATCGCGTTCGTGTCGCTGAAAGACTGGAGTGAACGTCCGGGCGCAGAGAACAAGGTTGAAGCGATTACCGGTCGTGCGATGGGCTACTTCTCGCAGATTAAAGACGCGATGGTGTTCGCCTTTAACCTGCCGGCTATCGTAGAACTGGGTACCGCGACCGGCTTCGACTTCCAGCTGATTGACCAGGCGGGTCTGGGACACGAAAAACTGACCCAGGCGCGTAACCAGCTGTTCGGGATGATTGCCCAGCACCCAGACGTGCTGACCGGCGTACGTCCTAACGGCCTGGAAGATACGCCGCAGTTCAAGATCGATATCGATCAGGAAAAAGCCCAGGCGCTGGGTGTATCCATCAGCGACATCAATACCACTCTCGGCACGGCCTGGGGCGGTAGCTACGTCAACGACTTCATCGACCGCGGTCGTGTGAAGAAGGTGTACCTGATGTCCGAAGCGAAATACCGTATGCTGCCTGAAGATATCGGCAAATGGTACGTTCGCGGTAGCGATGGTCAGATGGTGCCGTTCTCGGCCTTCTCTACCTCTCGCTGGGAATACGGTTCACCGCGTCTGGAACGTTACAACGGCCTGCCATCCATGGAAATCCTGGGTCAGGCGGCTGAAGGTAAGAGTACCGGTGAGGCCATGAACTTGATGGAAGAACTGGCGGGTAAACTGCCGGCGGGTATCGGCTACGACTGGACGGGCATGTCCTACCAGGAACGTCTGTCCGGTAACCAGGCCCCTGCCCTGTACGCGATTTCGCTGATCGTCGTCTTCCTTTGTCTGGCAGCGCTGTATGAGAGCTGGTCAATTCCGTTCTCGGTTATGCTGGTGGTTCCGCTGGGGGTTGTGGGTGCGCTGCTGGCCGCAACGCTGCGCGGTTTGACCAACGACGTTTACTTCCAGGTGGGTCTGTTGACCACCATCGGTCTATCGGCGAAAAACGCCATCTTGATCGTTGAGTTTGCCAAAGACCTGATGGACAAAGAAGGTAAAGGTCTCATCGAGGCGACGCTGGAAGCGGTTCGTATGCGTCTGCGTCCAATCCTGATGACCTCGCTGGCCTTTATCCTCGGCGTAATGCCGCTGGTTATCAGCTCCGGCGCTGGCTCCGGTGCGCAGAACGCCGTTGGTACCGGCGTAATGGGCGGGATGGTCACGGCGACCGTACTGGCTATCTTCTTCGTACCGGTGTTCTTCGTGGTCGTGCGTCGTCGTTTCAGTCGTAAAAACGAAGACATTGAGCACAGCCATAAGGTTGAGCATCACTAAAACGCTCTCACCGAAAGGGCCGCGCAAGCGGCCCTTTTTTTATCTCGCCGCAAACCACCTTAAAACGTCTACTTTTTAATCATTCATTAATAAATGAGAATCTTTGCATACCCGTAATAATAAAAATAAGATGGATTGATAAATTTAAGAATTTGAGATTTATCTTTAATTTATTTCGAATAATCCGGAAAGTGCGTATTCGTTAAGAAAAAAATTAGGAACATTCCTAGCCGCAATGAACGCACTCCCCTCTCCCACGGCGGTCTAAGGTTATGAATCGACATATCGCTCAACGTCTTCCGGAACAGAAACAAGGCGTTAGCTTCTTATGCTCAGTCATATGGGTGAGAAGGGAAAAAATTTAACCTCCTGAGATTTAATTGTAATTTTTCGTAATAGCTCGGTGAAATCTTTTGCGGAGTAGATTATAGTTACAGCAGATCAGGAACAGGTGCACGTTTCAGGTTGCCAGCAGTACCATCCCACACCGGTATTTGTTATTCGTTGTTTGCACTACGACAAGGGGGATGCGTTATGGACGAATACTCACCAAAAAGACATGATATCGCACAGCTTAAGTTTCTTTGTGAAACCCTGTATCATGATTGTCTTGCCACGCTCGAAGAGAGTAACCATGGCTGGGTGAATGACCCTACCTCGGCGGTTAACCTGCAGCTTAATGAGCTGATAGAACATATTGCAACGTTCGCGCTTAATTATAAAATTAAGTACGACGACGATAATAAACTGATTGCACAGATTGATGAATATCTGGATGATACTTTCATGTTATTCAGCAACTACGGCATTAATAGCGTCGACCTGCAAAAATGGCGGAAGTCAGGGAACAAACTCTTCCGTTGTTTTGTCAATGCTAGCCGTGCTAACCCTGTTAGCCTGTCTTGTTAAAATTATTACAATCAATGGGTGAATTATGTCTGATAAACCACTAACTAAAACCGATTATTTGATGCGTCTACGCCGCTGTCAGTCTATTGACACGCTGGAACGCGTTATTGAAAAAAATAAATATGAACTCTCTGATAATGAGCTGGCGGTATTTTACTCAGCAGCCGATCATCGTCTGGCAGAATTGACGATGAATAAACTGTACGACAAGATCCCTTCAACCGTGTGGAAATACATCCGTTAATTTTTTCTGTTTCATGCATGACTTCTCCCTGTTATGTGACTGATTGTGTGAATGGCATCACATCGACGGGCGGGGAACGTTCCCAAAGCGCTAATCACCTTTTAAGGTGATGGCTCTATTAAAGGGAGACGCCCATGAGCGATGAAAAACGTAAGATGATTGCCGGCGAGCATTATCGCCCGGCCGATGACACGCTAAGAACGGACAGGATCCGCGCAAGGCAGCTGATTCACCGATATAACCATACGGCTCCGGATGAAAAAGCCGAACGCACAGCGCTACTCAACGAGCTGCTCGGCAAAGGCGACGATGCTTATATCGAGCCAACGTTCCGCTGCGACTATGGCTACAATATCTTTCTTGGCGCTAACTTCTACGCTAACTTCGACTGCGTCATGCTCGACGTCTGCCCGATTCATATCGGCGATAACTGCATGCTGGCACCGGGTGTACATATTTACACCGCGACTCATCCTCTCAACGCCATTGAACGCAATAGCGGCATCGAGTTCGGCAAACCGGTGACAATTGGCCACAATGTGTGGATTGGTGGACGCGCGGTGATTAACCCCGGCGTGACGATTGGCGATAACGCGGTGATTGCTTCCGGCGCCGTTGTGGTAAAAGACGTTCCGGCCAATGCCGTTGTCGGCGGCAACCCGGCCCGCATCATCAAAATGTTAGCCTGATAACCGCTACGGACTGTTATGCTTTTTTGCAACCAATCTGTTACTTTCTGCATGGGTTAACGCAACATACAATAGGCTATTCCGCCTTACGTTGCCGAGCAAAAAGATGTCCGAGATCCAGCGATTACTCACGCAAACTATTGATGAACTCAACGCCCGCGAAAAGCGCGACAACCGGCCGCGCTTTAGTATCAGTTTTATTCGCAATCACCCCGGCCTGTTCATCGCCATGTACCTCGCATTCTTTGCCACCCTGGTCGTGATGATGCGCTCCGAAACGCTTGCCGACTCGGTCTGGCTGCTATGGCTGCTGTTTGCGCTACTGAACGGCTTCTTCTTCTTCGATGTCTATCCGCGTTACCGATACGAAGATATCGATGTGCTGGATTTCCGCGTGTGCTACAACGGTGAATGGTACAATACCCGCTTCGTACCACCGGAGCTGATTGACAATATCCTGCACTCCAACCGTGTTGACGGTCAGTACAAAACGCAGCTGCAAAAAATGGTCACCACCAAGGGCGACCTGTCGTTCTACGACGTATTTACCCTTGCCCGCGCCGAAGCGGCGCAATAAGCCGCTGTAACGTCCGTATTGCCGGTGCAAACTGGGAGGCGGACGTATTACCATAACCCAGCACTAGCCCCGTACGGGCATGCTGGCGATCGAGATAAAAGGTGCTGAGCGCGCTGGGCGTCATCTGATGCGCGCGCGCCTGGCGCACCAGCGACACGTCATCAATGCCGTCAATGGCGACCGTCATATGTAACCCACCCTCACCCGCCATTAATTCGTGCGGTACGCTTAATTCTTCTCCCAGTACCGCGCGCAGCTGTGCCTGACGCTTGCGGTACAGACGGCGCATCGCCGCCAGATGCCGGGCATAGTGCCCTTCCTCAATGAAGCTCGCCAGCGCGCGCTGCTCTGCCCGATGCCCACCGCGCAGCAGCGCACGAATGGCGGGTTGTGCAGCCTCCACTAGCATCGGCGGTAGGACCATAAAACCAATGCGCAGCGACGGGAACAGCGTCTTGCTGAAGGTGCCGAGGTAAACCACCGGCGCGTTGTCGTCCATGCCGCGCATTGCCGGAATCGGCTCGCCGCTGAAGCGAAATTCGCTATCGTAATCATCTTCAATAATCCAGCAGCCATGCTGGCGCGCATACTCCAGTAGCGCCAGCCGCCGCGCCGCGCTAAGCACGCTACCGGTCGGGTACTGGTGTGAAGGCGAGGTAAAAATCAGCGTTGGTGGCGGCATATTGGCGGCAATCCGCATTCCCTCGTTATCTACCGCCACACCCTCCAGCACAAGCCCCGCCGCCAGAAACGCGCTTTTCGCGCCGAAGTAGCCAGGCTCCTCTACCCACGCTCTCTGTCCCGGTTCACTCAGCAGATGCGTGCAAAGATTGACCCCTTCCAGCGCGCCTTCGGTGATGACAATCTGCCGCGCATCACAGTCGATACCACGCGATAACGCCAGATGCCGGGCAATCGCCACCCGCAGCGGCCATTCTCCCGCTGCATCGCCGTAGCCAAGCAGGCTGCTGCCCTGTTCACGCAAAACGCGATCCAGCAGTCGACGCCACAGCGGCAAAGGGAAATAGTTAATAGCCGGCGTGCCGGGGGTAAACAGAAGCGGCGGCGTATCGCGAGGTTGTACCTGCGGCAACTCAAGCAGGCGTTCCGGCAATTCCACCGATAAAAAGTCGGCGCCGCCCGCCGTCTGCGGCAACGAGGCCACCCGAGAGCCGCGACGGTCGCGGCGAAGATAGCCTTCCATCGCCAATTGCTCCAACGCGGCGTTGACCGTATTGCGGGAAATATTCAGCCGCTGGGCCAACGTACGCGAACCGGGAAGCCAGCTCTGCGCCTGAAGCTGTCCGCACAGAATGGCGTCTCTGAGCGCCGCGTACAGGCTGCGTTGCAGCGTTTCTGCGCCACGCGCCGCAAGCGCATCACTCAATAGAGTAAAAAAGGGATCGTCGGGAATATTCATGGCAGCTCCTTGTGGCACCATCAAAAGATACCCTGGTGGCACTTTTTATGGAACCAGTAAACCCCTACGCTCGACGTATTGTTTATTTCCCTAAGGAGAGGTTATGAGTCAGCTTAATCAATTTGGTCAGTTAATTGGCGATGCGCTGCCGGACTGGCAGCCGCGGCCGTATCCGCAGCGCGTGGGGCTGGAAGGTCAGTATTGCCGTCTGGAACCGTTAAGCCTACAACATGCTGATGCGCTCTTTGCCGCCCATCAGCAGGCGGCGGATACCCGCAACTGGACGTGGCTGCTGCGTGAGCCGGAAAGCTCGGTGGAAGAATATCGCCAGTGGGTCGCCAGCGTGGAATCCCTTCAGGATCCGCTGCATTTTGCGGTAATAGATACCCGCACCCAACGGCCAGTGGGCTCGCTGGCACTGATGCGTATCGACCCGAATCACGGGGTGATGGAAGTGGGACATGTGCATTTTTCGCCCCTGCTCAGCCGAACCCCTGCGTCGACAGAAGCACAGTGGTTACTGATGCGCTATGCCTTTGATACGCTCGGCTATCGTCGTTATGAGTGGAAATGCAACAGCTTGAATGAACCCTCTCGTCGTGCGGCATTGCGTTTAGGTTTTCAGTTTGAAGGGCATTTTCGCCAGGCGCTGGTGATTAAAGGCCACAACCGTGATACCGACTGGTTTTCCATTATCGACGGCGAATGGCCGGCGCTGAATGACGCCTTCCAGGCCTGGCTTGCCGCCGACAACTTTACCGCCGACGGCAAGCAGCGTCAGTCCCTGGAGTCTCTTCGTTAGCGGCGTTTTTTGCGCCCCTGTACGGCTTTAAAACGGGGGTTGGATTTGCAGATCACGTAAAGACGACCTTTGCGTTTCACTATCTGACAATCCGGGTGGCGCTGTTTAGCGCTACGCAGCGAGTTAAGTACCTGCATCAGGAACCTCTTTTCACATCAACAAAACGGCCAAAACGCTGGGTAAAGCGCGCGACGCAGCCTTCGGCGGAAACGCTGCGCTGCTTCCCGGTGTAGTATGGGTGCGATTTTGATGAAACATCAATCGTGACATAAGGATATGTCACACCTTCCAGATCAATTTCCCGGTCCGTTTTGATGGTGGAGCCGACTTTAAAGTACTCGTTAGCGCTGGTGTCGTGAAAGACCACGGTACGGTAATGGGGGTGGATGTTCGCTTTCATCTGAGCCTCAATTAATATGTTATAACATAACAATTACGATACGCCGTCAAAAAGCGCTTTGCAACCCTACAGTTTTAAGGGAAATAGCCGAAGTGCAGACTGCACTCCGGCAAGGGAGGTTAGCGGCTAAGCTGATGCGCAATCGCGCGCAGCTGCTCGGCAATCGCCTGCATATCTTTGCCCTGCTCCACCTTCGCACCAGAAGAGTGGCGCACGACAAGGCGAGCAGGGAGAATGGATGAAGTCCGTGACGAAGCGTTGTCGTCACTTTCAAGAATGCGGCGTACCGCCTCTTTGCCCTGCAGGTCCAGGTCTAACGATACCGTGGTCAGCGCTGGGTAGAAAAATGAGCTTTCATAGGTGTCATCGTAACCAATCACCGACTTTTCGCCGGGAATGGCGACCTGATGCTGATGAAATGCGCTCAGCACCCCTAACGCCATCTGATCGTTCCCCACCAGCACCGCCGAGAAATCCGGGGTCTCGCGCAGCATTTGCAGCGCACAGGCATAGCCGCTTTGTGCATCCCAGTTGCCGTGCAGCACGGTCACCGGCTTCAGTCCGTAGCTATTGAGCGTATCCAGCCAGCTTCTCAAACGTAGGTTGGCGGAGACAGAACTCACCGGGCCAGCCAGAATCGCCATCTCACGATGGCCCGACTCATACAGATATTTGACGCTGGCACGGGTGCCATCTGCCGGATTAAACGAAACGTTATACACCGAACTATAGGGATCAACATCGAGGAAAAGACAGACGATATCATCGTTATCATCTGCAATTTTCTGTGCTATTTCAGTCTCTAATGGTACGTTGATAATCACTTTGCTGACCAGCTGTGATTTCAGTTCGTTGATCGAATCCTGAACACTATGATTGACGTTCTCATCAATCATCGAAATCAGTACCTGATACCCCTCTAAATTTGCGTAGCGTTTCACCGCTGCCGCAACCTGAGAAGGCGCGTGCAACGCCAGTGAAGTGGTCACCAGTCCAAGGGTATGAGTGGTCTTGCCAACCAGCTGCTGGGCAAGTCGGTTTGGGACATAGCGGAGTGCCTCGATGGATTTCTCCACCTTGTGGCGTGTGGCTTCGGATACATTAGCAGATTTATTGAGTACCCTGGACACAGTCTGGTAGGAGACGCCCGCATGGCGAGCAACGTCTTCCAAAGTTGCGCTTTTAGACTTCATCGTCCGGTTCCTTATGTTGTTATCGCTAGATTGTAACAGGGGTCATCCCAAAAAACGTCTACCGACCTGATTTATGACATACGATAACATAAAAAAGATACACGCCCACATTTTCATGCAACAAGAAACCCCTTACAAAATGAACAGAAAATGATTAATTTATTTGCAGTTAGTCACATATCAACAATCAAATGTTTGCCATATTTTACATTTAGGCATTTTATTACACTCGTTATGTGAACGTAATACAAAACAAACCGAGGATAATAATGAAAACAACCCTACGCACGCTTTCAATTGCGTTAGCTACTGCGCTGACTTCATCTTCTCTGCTGGCGGCAACGTCAGTTCCTATTGATTTCCATGGCTACCTCCGCTCCGGCGTAGGCGTTTCTGGCGATGGCGGAATGCAGGAATGGCAAAAAAACAAACTCGGCCGTTTGGGAAACGAAGCCGACACCTACGGTGAACTTGAATTGGGTTCTGAGGTGTATAAGAAAAACGATGTCAGTTTCTACCTGGACTCAATGGTCAGCATGGTTTCCGACGGTTCAAACGATAACGAAACCACCTTCGGCGACGATGCACAGTTTGGTCTGCGTCAATTAAACCTACAGATTAAAGGGCTTATCCCGGGCGATCCGAATGCGGTTATCTGGGGTGGGAAACGCTATTACCAACGCCACGACCTGCACATCATCGATACCAAATACTGGAATATTTCCGGCTCCGGTGCCGGGATCGAAAACTACACCGTTGGCCCAGGCGCAGTGTCACTGGCCTGGATCCGCGGCGATGCCAACGATGTCGACTATCGCGTTGACGGCGATAACGACGTCAACATCAACTACATTGACCTTCGCTATGCGGGCTGGAAACCGTGGAGCGGCGCCTGGACCGAATTCGGTATTGACTACGCCATGCCGAACCCAACCGACAAACAGAAAGATTATGGTGGCCTTTATGATGCCGATAACGGCGTGATGCTGACCGGCGAAATTAGCCAGGATATGTTTGGCGGCTATAACAAGCTGGTGCTGCAGTATGCCAACAAAGGTCTGGCACAGAACATGGTCTCTCAGGGCGGTGGTTGGTACGACATGTGGAACTACGTCAACGATGCCACCGGCTACCGTGTTATCAACACCGGTCTGATTCCAATTACCGACAAGTTCTCTCTCAACCACGTGCTGACCTACGGTTCGGCGGATAACACCACCGAGTACACCGATAAATCGCGTCTGGTCTCGCTGGTTGGCCGCGCGCAGTATCAGTTCACCGAATATGTGCGTTTAATCGGCGAAGTGGGTGGCTTCTACCAGAAAGACTCCTACACCAACGGCAGCCACTATAAGCAGAGCGGCGAGAAATACACCATCGCGTTAGGCCTGGCAGATGGCCCTGACTTTATGTCTCGTCCGGAGCTGCGCGTCTTTGCCTCTTACCTGAATGATTCCGAACAGGGCAATGCCTTTAACGACGGCACCGCCAGCGATACCTGGAACTTCGGCGTGCAGGTGGAAGCCTGGTGGTAATACGTTAACCTGACTGAATCATTGTTTTGCCCTAATTCTATCTTTTGTTATTTGCGCCAATTTTATATTTGCCACTCCATTATTGTTTCTATCATCTGGCCTTGGGGATAATGCTATTATTAGGTTATCCTCTTTTTTTATCGCACCAATAATATAAAACCCCGATATCAAATCAGGGTTTTCATATAAAGCCATTATTTCCCAAATAAACGAAGCGCCATCTGGAAGAACCGTGAAAAATTTCCAGATGGCAACATACTAATTTATTTATTACCCGCAAAGTGTTCATCTAACAACTTACGCAGCGCATCAGATTGCTTGCCAAAAATAGCGTGAACCTGCTGCCCAAGAATAATAACCCCCAGCGCACCTTCATTCTGCAACGCCTGAGAATCCACGACAGACAGGTCCTTAACCGTGACGCGCAATCGCGTAATACAGGCATCAACATTTTCAATATTATTCTGACCACCAAATGCGCTAATCAGACGCTGAATTTGCTGTTGCTCATTGGCGCTTAATGGCACCGACGGTTTAGGCTGGGAGAAGTAGTGCAGGAAGGATTTAAGACTGACCATCATCGACGCTCCTTGATTATCTACAGAGGTAAAAAAGCCTGCTCTGATGAGCAGGCTTGGGATTGCAGCGGATTATGCTTTACGGCGAACGATACGGCAGTCCCAGGGTTTCAGCACCAGCTGACCGCTGGCATCAGCGCCTGTCGCGGCATGTTCATAGCCATCCGGCAAGGTAACTGTCTGCGTCTGCGCGGTAAAGTTCTGCACAAAGACAAAGGCGCTTTCGCCATCGGTACGCGCGGTAGCCACCACCCCAGGTGGAAAGATGCTGGCAACCGCTCGCGGCAGCGCCAGCTCATCCATTAACGAGGTGAAGAAATCTCGCTGGAACGCCAGATCGTTGCGCGAAGCAATATGCCACGCCTTGCCCTTACCGACGCTATTGACGGTCACGGCCGGGCGCCCCGCATAGAAATCATCACGATACGCCGCCAGCGTCTGCGCGGTTTCAGGGTGAATCAGTTCACACAGATGGCGCACCTGGTAAGGCCCCTGCAGTCCAACCATGTTCCCCGCCAGCCCCTGAACCTGGTTACGCTCGCCGTCGTCCAGGCAATCTATCTCTTCCGCCCAGATACCTAACAGCTTGCGCAGCGGGCCAGGGAAACCGCCCAGGTGGCAGAGATCGCTTTCATTGACGATCCCCGTCCAGTAGGTGGTGACCAGGTGGCCGCCGTTAGCGACAAAGGCTTCGGCGCGCTCGGCAAAACCATCGCGCACCATATACAGCATTGGCGCAATCACCAGCTGATAGGCGCTGAGATCGCCATCGGCGTCAATCACGTCTACGGCGACCCCTTGCTCCCAGAACGGACGATAGTGTTCGTTCACCGTCAGCTCATACTCCATACCTTTGTTACGTGGCCCTTGCGCATCGTCCATGGCCCAACGGCTCTGCTGGTCAAAGATGATGGCGACCTTCGCATCAGTGCGACAGCCGACAACGTCCGGTAGCTGTCTTAAGATATGACCAAGCTGAGTGACCTCGCGGCCAACGCGGGTATCGAGATGCCCGACATGATCGATAATCGCACCGTGGAATTTCTCCACCGAACCACGGCTCTTACGCCACTGGAAGTACTGCACGGAATCCGCGCCGTGGGCTACCGCCTGTAGCGAAGAGAGGATGTGCATACCCGGTTTCTTCAGCTTGCTGGTCGGCTGCCAGTTGGTCACACTCGGCGTGGATTCCATCAGCACGAACGGTTTGCCGCCCTTCAGTGTACGCATCATATCGTGGTACATCGCGGTATAGCAGGCGAGCGTGGTCTCGTCTTTATCGCGATGCCACATTGGATAGCTATCCCAGGAGATGAAGTCCAGCGGCT
The DNA here is from genome assembly GCF_001654985.1 of Kluyvera georgiana ATCC 51603. Lineage (GTDB taxonomy): Bacteria > Pseudomonadota > Gammaproteobacteria > Enterobacterales > Enterobacteriaceae > Kluyvera > Kluyvera georgiana. The sequence goes on along the minus strand of NZ_LXEU01000078.1, from coordinate 95,503 downwards.
CGGCGAGCTGCGAATAATCGTAATCGTAGAAATACTCCATAAAGTTGGTGGTCACCGGCAGGTCCGGGTTCACCGCCTTTAATGGCGCAATTTCATGACGACAAAATTCAGTCACCTGCGCGGTGTTAAAACGTCGCCAGTCGAGGTTCAGGCCATGGATAGACACTTCCCCCTGCGGCGACGGTGATTCAATCTGTTCCCAGTCGGTATAGGTGTGGCTCCAGAAGGTGCTCCACCAGGCGTGGTTCAGATTATCGAGCGTCTTATAACGCGCCTTCAGCCAGTCGCGAAACTTAGCCTGACAACGCGGGCAGTGGCACTCGCCGCCGTATTCATTGGAAATATGCCAGCCCAACACCGCCGGGTGCTGTGAATAGCGTTCCGCCAGCAGCGTATTGATTTTCAGCGTCTTCTCGCGGTAAACCGGCGAGGTCATACAGTGATTATGGCGACCGCCGTGCAGCGCCGGCACCCGGTCACGCCCCACGCGCAACACTTCCGGATAGGCTTTTGACATCCACGCCGGACGCGCGCCGCTTGGGGTGGCTAAAAAAACATGTATCCCGGCGGCATACAGTTTATCAATAACATTATCCAGCCAGGCGAAATCAAATACGCCTTCTTGCGGCTCAAGTTTGGCCCAGCTAAATATCCCCACCGACATGACATTACAGTTTGCCTGCTGCATCATCGTAATATCCTGGTCGATAATACCGGGATAATTCTCCCATTGCTCCGGGTTATAATCTGCACCATGCAATAGCGTATTAACCTTCGGGCTCAAAGGCGGAAATTTTTTCATAATAAAATCCTGAAAAAGAGTGTTCAAATTAATTAAATACTTTTACCGACGGCAAGACTTTCCCTTTACAGTCAAATAGCGCCTGATTTTCGCGCGCATTACCTTCTTTCCATTCATCATGGATATATTTCATGCCCGCTTTTGTAGCCCAGGTATTTCCCGGAACGGCAATCCAGGTTGGCTCCCAATAAAAAATGCCTTTGCCTCGATTATCGGGAACATCAATAATGGCCTGCATCAAGTCATGAATATAGTTATATTGCCCCTGAACCGTGCCCGGATAACCACCGTCTTTCTCTTCTTTCGCCTGGAAGCTGTTTTCCGCGTTATCGCAGTTCTCCAGGGTATAGCCGTAGGCGGCTTCGACCACGATGACATCTTTGTTGTAGCGTTTGCTGATGTCATCCATGTTGGCCTTCAGTGCGCTGATAGGGCCATTCCAGTAGGTATACATCGACAGGCCAATCACGTCATACGGCACGTTGCGTTTGCTGATTTCATCAAACCACCAGCGGAAAGTGTCGTTTTTAGTGCCTTCAGCCAGGTGGAGCATAATTTTAACCTGCTCGCCATCCTTCAGATTCTCTTTAAGCCCGGAAATCGCCGCATTCAGCAGGCCGGCTAAACGGTCAAATTCGCCGCCGCCCTGCCCCCAGCTTTTGCCTTCCGGCCAGAGAATACCGCCGTTAATTTCGTTTCCAATCTGCACCATATCCGGCAGCACGCCCTCTTTTTTGAAGCGGGCAATAGTGTCGCGGGTATAGTTGTGAATCTCGGTTTTCAGCTGCGGGTAGTCCATCTTTTCCCAGGCTTTTGGTTTGTACTGCTTGCCAGGATCGGTCCAGAAATCACTGTAGTGGAAGTCCAGCAGCAGCTTCATACCCTGCGCTTTTGCTCGCTTCGCCAGCGCCAGCGTACTGGCGAGATCGTTATCACCACCGCCATACGCGTTGCCGTCGGCATCTTTCGGGTCAACCCACAGGCGCAGACGAACGTAGTTCACGCCGTTGGCTTTAAGAATGGCCAGCGCGTCCTGCGGCTGATTTTGTTCGTTGTAGAAACGGGCGCCGTGCTTCTCGGCATCCAGCAGGGTCGAAATATCCGCGCCTTTAATAAAGTCCGCCGGCATGGCGTTAAACGGCTTTGTTTGCAGCGTCTCGGCCGCCAGCGAAGAGGCGGAAAAACAACAGGAGAGACAAACAGCAAGCAGAGCGGGTGCAAATCTTTTCATGTGGTTATCCTTTGGTGCTGCCGGAGGTCAGGCCGGACACGAAGTATTTCTGTAATGCCAGATAGAGAATCGCCACCGGTACGGCAATCAATACGGCTCCTGCCGCGTAGGTGGTGTAACTGGCGCCCATTTTTTGCGCTACCAGGTTGTACAACCCGATAGGCAGCGTGTATTTATCCGGCGTACGTAGGATGGTGCTGGAGAGAATGAAATCCCCCAGCGGGCCGGTGAAGGAGAACAGCGCCACCACCGCCACAATCGGCTTCGACAGCGGCATGATTATCTCGATGAAAATGCGGAAGTTACTCGCTCCGTCCATACGCGCGGACTCATCAAGATCTTTGGGGATCGCATCGAGATAGCCTTTCATCAGATAGGTATTCATCGGGATCATCCCCGCCACGTAGATCAGCACCAGCGCGAAGTGGCTGTTAATCAGCCCCAGCAGCTGAGAGAGCACGAAAATGGCAATCAGCGCGGAGAACTGCGGGATCATCTGCAGCAGTAAAAACAGCATTAGCCCGTTCTGTCGCCCTTTAAAGCGAAAGCGCGAGAACGCATAGGCGGTGAAGCTGACACTGATCAGCGTCAGCACCATGGTCAGGAAGCTGATTTTCATCGAGTTCCAGTACCAGGTCATATAGTTCACCTGGCCGTTAAACAGATCCACGTAATGCTGGAACGACAGATTCTCCGGAATAATAGAGGTGCTCAACAGGCTGTTCCCGGCGTTGAGCGACGCGCCAATAGTCCAGATCAGCGGGTAAATAATGATGGTGGAAACCAGCACGATAACCAGCCAGGAGAGCGACAGTCGCACCCATTTTTCACGTTTAATACTTTGTGATTTAGCCATGTGATTCCCTTACGCCATATCGTCGTTTTTGAAGGATTTCGTGGCGCGGAACTGCCACAACGCCAGACCGACGACAAAAATCGACAGCAGAATGGTAATAGTTGCCGCAATGGCATACTGGGAAGAGGACATGGTCAGCTTATAGATCCACGACACCAGAATATCCGTACCGCCCGCGTTCGACCCGGCTACCGCCGGCCCACCGTTGTTAAACAGGTAGATGATGTTGAAGTTGTTAAAGTTGAAGGTGTATTGCGTGATGATGATTGGCGCAATCGAGTAGAGCACCAGCGGCAGCGTGATCGTCCGCAGTTTGGTGGTGGTGCTGGCACCGTCCATCGTCGCCGCCTCGTAGAGATCGTCAGGAATCGCCTGCAATACCCCCGTGGTCATGGCAAACACAAACGGGAAGCCAAGCCAGGTCTGCATCATAATCAGCGCAGTCTTGGTCCAGAACGGGTCGGTCATCCACGCTTTTGGGCTGATGCCGAAGAAAGACAGAATCGCGTTGTTAATCACGCCGAAAGAGTCGTTAAACATCCCGGCGAACACCAGAATGGTGACAAAGCCCGGCACCGCCCACGGCAGAATAAAGATGGTACGGATAAGCGGCTTAAAGCGCAGATCCTTCTGGTTTACCAGAATTGCCAGCAGTACGCCCACGGTACATTGCAGCGTGGTGGCAAGCAGCGTCCAGACCACCGTCCACTGCAGCACGTCGAAAAAGGTCGAGCGCCAGATGGACAGCGTGAAAATATTAACGAAGTTCTTAAGCCCTACCCAATCCACCAGCTTCGCAGGCGGCGTGTGGTAAAGGTTATAGTTGGTAAAAGCGATGGCGAAACCAAACAGGATTGGAAAAATCACCACGAACACCAGCAGGATGAAGCCTGGGGTGATCATTAAATAGGGGAAGCCATCGCTCAGCAGCATCTGGTACTGCTTGCGCACGCTGTTCAGTTGCTGGCCATCGTCACGCTTCTTACCGTTCACCCACGCATCACGAAGGGAAAGGTAATAAACGGTAGCGCCAAAGGCGACAATCAGCACGCTGATAATCCCTTCCGCTAACAGGAAAATAGAGTTATCGCGCGGGACCTCTTCTCCCAGCGTGTATAGCCCCCACAGCCCTTCGCGCAGGAAGTCATAAAACACGCCCATAAAGCTGCTGAGCAGCACCAGGAAGATAAGTCCCTTTAGCCACTGGCGGTGATAGAACTGGCCAAAGCCAGGCACAATGGCCAACAGCAGGCCGCACCACGCATGGCGACCAGCCCCCTGCGCTCTGTTTACATTTTCGCTTGGATTGATAATCACACACGGCTCCTTCTTAAAACGGGAGGTCCCCCTCCCGTCCGTGACGTCAGCGCTTACTGGTTACTCGCCTGCATGGCTTCGATCTGCATCTTGACCTGTTTTTCGGCGTTATCGAGTGCCGCTTTCGGCTCTTGCTTACCGGTGAGGCTCAGCTCGAGCGCCGCGTTGGCCGGCCCCCACACTTCGCCCATTTCCGGAATACCCGGCATTGCCGTCGCGCGCGCCGCCTGCACCGCAACGGCGCTGGCTTTCTCATCGTTCTTGATAATCGGATCGTCAATCATCGCCTTCTGCGGTGGGATCTCACGCGTCGCGATATAGCGCGTTTTCACATACTGCGGCTGGTTGATAAACGCGATGAACTTCTGCGCCATCTCCTTATCTTTACTCCATGTCGACACCACGTAGCCCTTCACGCCAAGGAAGGAGCTCATCGGTTTACCGTCCGGCAGATTTGGTAGCGGTGCCACACCGTAGTTGATGCCGGCGGCTTCATACGGCTGGAAAGCCCACGGCCCATTGATAACCGCCGCCGCTTTCTTCTCAGTGAACAGCGAATCAATGGCGTTCAGACCGTTGTCGCCAATAATTCCCGCAGGGAAGACGCCGTCGGCATAGAATTTTTTCAGGTAAGTTACCGCTTCCACGGCGCCAGGCTTGTTCAGACCGACATCCTCAGCGTTGTAGCCGCCTTTGCCGTTATCGCCAAAGATATAGCCGCCCATCGGGCCAATCGCGCCCCAGCTGTAGTAAATCTGGTCGAACTTGGCGAGCAGCCCGTATTTGTTCTGCGCACGCTGGGTTTTCGAATAGTCATACCATTCCGGAAGGCTGGCCAGCGGCTTATCGATTAAATCTTTGTTGTAAATCAGCACCAGCGTTTCGACCGCTTTCGGCACACCATACAGAGCGTTGTCCATACGAAAAGCGTTAATCGATGCAGGGGTAAACTCATCAATTTGCTTCTGGTCAAGCTTCAGCGGCGACAGCAGCCCCTGAACCACCGCGCCACCGAGCTGATCGTTTGGAATAACCAGAACATCTGGGCCAATCCCTGCCGGGCCATCAAGGCGCAGTTTTTCCAGCTGCTGCGCGTAGGGCATCTCCTGCACGTTGACCTTAACGTCATACTGTTTTTCGAAATCAGCGATAGCATCCTTAATTCCGGCGGATTTCTTTATGTCTTCCCAGACGTTAAGCTGCGTAGCCGCGTGAGCCTGCAGGCTAATCAACTGCCCCGCGGCCAGAGTGGTAAGGACAAGTGCGGCAATAGTGTTCTTTTTCATTATCAACCTCATGTGAAGGTGTAACAATTTATCGTTTTTGACTACAGGGTACAGAACGCTGTGATACGTATAATGCTTTTTTAGCACCGAGTTACTCGGCCGCCTTTACTTTGTTATACGCTACGCTTTGAGTAATGATAAAACCACTAACAACTGCGAGTTGTGTGATCGTGATTGCAGAAATGAAACATCGATATAGGGCACGTAATTAGCGGAAGTTATAGTCTTTCCAAGATTTTTACGCTGTTGAGCATCGCCTGACTGAATTGTAATACGTAATACACAAATGACATTCAGCGGCCCTCCTCCAACGGCAGGCAAAGGTTAACAACTTCGGGGAACGTCGATGTCTAATATCCGACTGAGGAACGTCACAAAACGCTTTGGCAGCACCGTCACGCTGCATAATGTCAATCTCGATATTGAAGACGGCGAATTTGCCGTGTTTGTCGGCCCATCCGGCTGCGGCAAGTCAACGCTGCTGCGGATGATTGCCGGGCTGGAAGAGGTCAGCGACGGCGAAGTACTGATCGGCGACGAAGTCATGAACGATGTCGCGCCGTCGCACCGCGGTGTGGCGATGGTATTCCAGTCTTACGCCCTCTACCCACACATGACCGTCGCCGAGAACATGGGCTACGGCCTGAAGGTGAACAAAGTGCCGAAAGACGATATTCGTCGTCAGGTCGAAATGGTCGCCAAAACGCTACAACTTTCTCACCTGCTAGATCGTAAACCAAAGCAACTTTCCGGCGGCCAGCGTCAGCGTGTGGCCATTGGGCGTGCCATCGTGCGTAACCCTCGCGTTTTTATGTTCGATGAGCCGCTGTCAAACCTCGACGCCGAACTGCGCGTGGATATGCGTCTGCACATTGCGCGCCTGCACCAGGAGCTGAAAACCACCATGGTGTATGTCACCCACGATCAGGTCGAAGCAATGACGCTGGCCGATAAAATCGTGGTGATGAACTACGGTAAGGTTGAGCAGATGGGTTCACCGATGGATCTTTACTACAATCCGATCAATAAGTTCGTCGCCGGGTTTATCGGCTCACCGAAGATGAACTTCCTGCCCGCTACCGTTGCCGACTGGCAGCCTGGCTCGCTGACCGTGAAACTCGCCCAGCAACATACGCTGACGCTGGCTATAGAGACCACCCCACTCACGCCGGGCGCCACCGTCACGCTGGGCATTCGCCCGGAGCATCTCTCAACCAACACCACAAGCGGGACGGTACTGGCCTTTAACTGTGAAGTGGTCGAGCGTCTTGGCAACAATACCTATCTGTTCGGTCAGTGCTACGGCCACGATAACGTGAAAATTCTGCTGCCGGGGGACGTTCATTTCCGCCCATGGCAGCAAATTGACCTCGCCTTCGATAACCAGCACTGCATGATCTTTGACGAAGATGGCCTGCGCATCAGCGCAGATATTGCCGCGCCGAATCAGCATTAATCCCCTTCTCGCGCGCACGGCCTTGTGCCGTGCGCTTTAGCAAAATTCCGCAAAAGCTCAGACCCTCCCGCAGTTCTAAATTAGAAAATAACGTTATTGGTCGCCTCCTCCGCCATCGGGCAGTCTGTCTCCATTAACCCAAAGGAGATATCCCATGCAGCGCTGTTGTTGTCATCCCGCATTCGCACCACCTGAATACCACGGCATTCATCTGCAAAATGGAGAGCACCATGAGTCTGACCACCCTGCCAATCCTCAGCCTGGCCCGCTATCATCAGCCATCTGAGCGCGCTGAATTTCTGCAAGAGCTTCGCCACGCAGCCCGCGACGTTGGCTTTTTTTATTTAACCGATCACGGCATCAACGACGCCCTACAGCAGTCGTTACAGTCTGAATCCCGCCGCTTTTTCGCCCTGTCCGACGAACAAAAACAGCAGGTGGCGATGATTCACTCACCCCATTTTCGCGGCTACAACCGCAGCGCCGCCGAGCTCACCCGCGGGCAACCGGACTGGCGTGAACAGTTTGATATCGGCGCGGAACGCCAGGCGATTACCCTACGGGAACACGATCCGCGCTGGCTGCAATTACAGGGGCCAAACCTGTGGCCCGAAGCGCTGCCAACGCTGCGCCCGGTTTTGTTGCAATGGCAACGCGCGATGACCGAGATGGCCATGACGCTGCTGCGCGCCTTTGCTGAGTCACTCCAGCTGCCGCCGGAAGCCTTCGACACCCTGTACGGCGAAAAGCCGAACGAACATATCAAGCTGATTCGTTATCCTGGCCAGCAGGAGACGCAGAACAGCACTCAGGGCGTTGGCGCGCACAAAGATTCCGGCTTCCTGAGCTTCTTGCTCCAGGATGACCAGAAAGGTCTACAGGTGGAGGTCAGCGAGAGTCAGTGGATCGATGCAGTCCCGCTGCCCGGCAGCTTTGTAGTGAACATTGGCGAACTGCTGGAGCTGGCGACCAACGGCTACCTGCGCGCCACCGTCCATCGCGTGGTGACGCCGCCCGCCAATCAGCAGCGCCTGTCTATCGCCTTCTTCCTCGGCGCTCAGCTGGACGCCGTAGTGCCGGTTTACTCGCTGCCTGAAACGCTGGCGCGTGAAGCCAACGGGCCACAAAGCGATCCGCAGAATCCGCTGCTGCGCGATGTGGGCTGGAACTATCTGAAAGGCCGCCTGCGATCCCACCCGGACGTGGCGGAACGTTATTACCGTGACGTGCTGCGCGCCCGCAGCGAACAACTGATTGCCTGACACTAAAACAATAAGGAAACACACCATGAAACATGCCGCATTCAAACTGGCAGGGGTTGCACTGTCTCTTTCTCTGGCCTGGAGCGCTTCTGCCGAGCCGCTGCGCATCGCTGCTGACCCGGTTCCACATGCAGAAATCCTTAACTTTATTAAAAAGCAGGATCCGAAGCTGGATCTGAAAATCGTTGAGCTGACCAGCGGCGTTAACGCCAACGAACTGCTGGCCAACGGCGATGTCGACGCTAACTACTTCCAGCATGTGCCGTATCTGAAAGATCAGGAAAAGGCGCTGGGGAAAACCTTCGCCGTCGCCGCGACGGTACACATTGAGCCGCTGGGCATCTATTCGCACAAGCACAAAGATCTGCAGTCGCTGCCGGAAGGGGCTACCGTGGCGGTACCCAACAACACCACCAACCTGAGCCGCGCGCTGTTCCTGCTGCAAAGCAAAGGGCTGATTAAGCTCGCGGCCAAATTTACCGACCCGGCCACCACGCTGGCAACGCCAAAAGATATCGTAGAGAACCCGCATAAGCTGAAGATTCTGGAAGTGGAATCGCCGCAGATCCCGCGCTCTCTGGATGACGTCGACCTGGCCGTAATCAACGGTAACTACGCGCTGGAAGCTGGGCTGACGCCGGCGAAAGACGCGCTGGGGCTGGAGAGCGCCGAACATAACCCATATGCCAATATTCTGGTCACCAACCCGCAGTTAGCTAACGATCCGCGCATCAAAGAGCTGGCTAAAGATCTGACCTCGCCGCAGGTGGCGGAATTTATTCGCCAGCACTACAACGGCTCGGTTATTCCGGTTAGTGCCCCGAAATCATGATCGTCATTGAAGGGCTGAGCAAGCAGTATGCCGGAGGCGGCCAACCGGCACTCAACAACGTGTCGTTTAGCGTTCCGAAAGGGGCGATTTACGGGATACTCGGGCGCAGCGGCGCAGGTAAAAGTACCCTGATTCGTTGCCTCAATTTACTGGAGCAGCCCAGCGCGGGCCGCGTCCTGTTCAACGGAGAAGATATTACGCAGTACGATAAGGCGCAGCTGCGCGCCCATCGTCTGCGCACCGGCATGATTTTTCAGCACTTCAACCTATTACACGCCCGCAGCGTCGCTGACAACGTCGCGGTGCCGCTGGAAATTGCCGGCATCGCGAAAGCGCAGCGGCAACAACGCGTCGCCGAACTGCTGGCGCTGGTGGGACTGAGCGACAAGGCTGACGCCTTCCCTTCCCAGCTTTCCGGGGGCCAAAAACAGCGCGTGGGCATTGCCCGCGCGCTGGCGGCGGAACCCGACGTACTGCTGTGCGATGAAGCGACCAGCGCGCTCGACGCTGAAACCACCGCCAGCGTGCTGGCGCTGCTGGAAACCATTAACCGCCAGCTTGGGCTAACGATTGTCCTGATTACCCACCAGCTGGAAGTGGTGAAAAATCTCTGCGATCACGTGGCGCTACTGGAAGGCGGCGAGCTACAGGAGAGTGGCAAAATTGCCGATCTGCTGGCCTCTCCGTGGTCGCGCCTGCGCGATATTTTGCTGGGGGATGGCGATGAAGAGCGCCGCTTCCTGGCGCGTCATGGCCTCGACAGGAGACAATTGTGCATAGTCGCATGAGCTGGGAAGATTTATGGCCGCTGCTGGTCAACGGCACGCTGGAGACGCTGTACATGGTCGGGCTGGCCGTGTTGTTCACCGTGCTGATTGGCCTGCCGTTGGGCGTGTTGCTGTTTATTTCGCGCCGTCATGGGCTGGTGCCGATGCCGCGTCTTAACGCTGTATTGGGTGCCATCATCAATACCGGTCGTTCGCTGCCGTTTATTGTCCTGCTGATTGCGCTGATCCCCTTTACCCGCCTGCTGGTGGGCACCACGCTCGGCAGCACCGCGGCTATTGTGCCCATTACCATCGGCGCATTTCCCTTCTTCGCTCGCCTGACGGAAAACGCGCTGGATGAAGTGGACTACGGGCGGATTGAAGCGGTGTTATCGATGGGTGGCAGCGTCTGGCACGTCATCGCCAAAGCGCTACTCCCCGAAGCATTGCCCGCGCTGCTGGCTGCCACCACGCTCACCATCGTGATGCTGATCGGTTTCTCCTCAATGGCCGGCGTTATCGGTGGGGGCGGTTTGGGCGACTTAGCCATTCGCTACGGTTATCAGCGGTTTAACGATCAGATTATGGTCGGCACCGTGCTGATTCTGGTGCTGATGGTACAGGCCGTGCAGATGGGTGGCGACAGACTGGTACGTTCACTGGCGCATCGGCGCTAAGCGGCCGTCATTTGAACAAACGAAGCGATTTCGCGTAATAACCGTCTGGATTGTCAGGTATACTTGTCGTAATTTGCCCAGGATAAGGACTGGCTGTGACAACTCGACATCTGGTCGGTCTGATAACCGGCGTGCTTATTTTGGCGATTTTCTTGCCGATACTGCTAAGTGTCTGGCTCGCCCAACGAGAAGCGCACAATCAGTTTATCGATGAGCAGGAGACCTACGCCTCCCGGGTATTTATTCGCACCGAGCAGGTCATGAATCAGGCAAAAGGCGCGCTGCGGGAAATGGATTCACTCAACGTGTCCGGGTGTGGTCCGGAACACCTGCAGGCCATGCGCCGTCTCTCCTACTCCTGGCGCTATATCCAGGAAGTACTGTATCTCAATGGCAATACCGTACAATGTTCGTCGCTGGAAAGTAACGGCACCGGTTTTACCTTCCCCCCTCCGGACCGCATTATCCCCGCCGGCTATCGCGCCTGGTACACCGAGAGGAACGATCTGGGCATTCAGCGTTATATGGCGGCATTCGCCTCTGAACACCATATGGTGATTATCGATCCTGTCTCGTTTATTGACATCATTCCGTTTACCAACTCGACCACCCAGGTCGCGCTGATCAGCACCCTTAACAACCGCGTGCTCGCCAGCAGCGCGCCGCTCGACCAACAGGCCTGGCAGCGTATCAAGCAGGAACATCTGTCATCGCTGACCAGCAACAACGTCGTCTACACCGTACGTCAGTTCCCCGAAATACAGGTGACGATTATGACCTGGTCGTCCACCCTCCCGCTGTCGGCGCGTTTACGTCACCAACTGATGATTTGGGTTCCCGCGGGCATGGTCATCAGCCTGCTTGCCTGCTGGCTGATTCTGCGGGTGCTGAAACGCCTGCAATCACCAAAACAGCGAATGCAGGATGCGTTGAACAACGCCGATATTACCGTTAACTACCAGCCCATCGTGTCGCTAAGCGACGGTAAAGTGGTGGGCTGTGAAGCGCTCGCACGCTGGAAACAACCGGACGGCACTTATCTCTCACCGGAGATTTTTATTCCACTTGCAGAACAATGCGGGCTCATTACCGCACTGACCGAAAACGTCGTCAAAACGGTCTTCCGCGATCTGGGTAAATGGCTAAGTTTGCATCCTGATATACACGTATCGATTAATCTCTCAGTCGCTGATTTTCAGTCGGTGGTGCTACAAACTCTGCTACACCAGCAGCTGCGAATCTGGCAGGTACAGCCGCAGCAGGTGGCGCTGGAGTTGACCGAGCGCGGCTTTGCCGACCCGAAAACCACGCTGCCGGCAATTCACGCCTACCGCCAGGCGGGACACGCAATCTATATCGATGACTTTGGTACCGGTTATTCCAGCCTGCGCTATCTTCAGGATCTGGAGGTCGATACCTTAAAACTGGATAAATCCTTCGTTGATGCGCTGGAGTACGCGCAGGTGACGCCCTACATCATCGAGATGGCGAAAACGCTACAGCTGAATATCGTGGCCGAAGGCATTGAGACCACCTGCCAGGAGGCATGGCTGCAAGAGCACGGCGTTCAGTTCGGACAAGGCTGGCTCTACAGCAAAGCCTTACCGAAAGAGGCCTTTATTCTCTGGGCGGAGAACAATCTCCGGGCGCACGCTACTTGATATAAGACAGGAGAATCTGCATCATCCTGCCTTGCGTCGCCGCTATCGCTGCCCAACATGGCATCAGCGCGCGGGTCTGATACCGTTAGGATCAGCGTTAATCAGAGTTGGCGGAGTCACGCGGGGTAGCTGGAACCACGGCAGGCAAATCTGGATCAATGGGCCAATCGCCAGCGCGTACAGCACGGTACCGATGCCAAACGCGCCGCCCAGTACAATGCCAATCAACAACACCGAGATTTCGATAGTGGTACGAATCCGCCGGATCGGCCAGCCGGTCCGGGCGTAGATCCCCGTCATCAGGCCGTCACGCGGGCCCGCGCCAAACCCTGCGCCGATATACATCCCGGTGGCCAGCGCGTTCAGCACCACCGCCAGCAGCAACAGCACGGCTCGTAGCCAGAGTGATTCCAGCGGTGGCATTAGCGACAGCGTCGCGTCTGCCGCCAGCCCGAGCACAATCACGTTACTGATGGTACCAAGCCCCGGACGCTGGCGCAGCGGGATCCACAGCAACAGTACCGCCGCTCCGGTGAGGATCATCACCATGCCAATATCCATCGATGCCAGTCCGGCAACGCCCAGGTGAAAAACGTTCCACGGGTCGGCTCCCAGGTTGGCGCGCACGTAAACGGCAGTCGAGACGCCGTAAAGTATTAATCCGATATAAAGCTGAATCAGTCGGCGTAACATAAATACCTCTGCCTGTCGTATTGATGCTTTCATCATCGACAAAAATGGCATTATGATTAATGACCAGTTTTTAAAAAGTGGACTGCTCTGATGCGTCGACGTTCTGCCACCCAATCATTAGTTCGCCTGCTCGGCCAGTGGCAGGAAAGCCCCTCCTCCACGCCGCTCTGGCGCCAGCTTACCGATGCGCTGCGGTTGCTGATTCTTGATGGCCGACTGCCGCTGGATACCCGTCTGCCAGGCGAGCGCGAATTCGCCAGCGCGCTGGGCGTTAGCCGTACGACCATTGCCAGCGCGCTGGCGCAGCTGCGTGATGAAGGTTACGTGCAGAGTCGCCAGGGCAGTGGGTCGACGGTGAGACTAGCCGGAGAGAACCAACGGCATACGCCGCGCTTAACTGCCGCCCCAACGCTGAATCTTTCTACCGCCGCGCTGGCGGCGGGAGCAGAAATCCATCAGGCCTATAGCCACGCGCTATCGATGCTGCCGGAGTACCTTGCCACGACAGGTTACGATCAGCATGGCCTGCCCGTGTTACGCGAGGCGATTGCCCAGCGCTACACCGCTCGCGGTCTGGCCACTCACGCCGATGAAATTATGCTGGTCAACGGTGCGGTCAGCGGGCTAGCGCTGATTCTGCGCTACCTGACCGGGCCGGGCGATCGGGTGGTGGTGGAAACGCCCACCTATCCGCTGGCGATTTCCGCCATTGAAGGCGCGTCCTGTCGTCCGGTTGCCCTGCCGCTGCCGGACCGGGGTTGGGATACCGACGGACTGGCGGCGATCATTGCGCAGACCGCTCCGCGCCTGGCGTATCTGATGCCCGATTTTCAAAATCCCACCGGGCAATGCATGGACCACGCCACGCGCCAGACGGTTGCCGACCTGTCGGCCCGCACCTGCACGACGCTGGTGGTTGACGAAACCATGGTCGATTTATGGTACAACGCGCCGCCGCCGCCTCCGCTGGCGGCCTTTAACCGCGCGGCGCCGATTATTAGCGTGGGTTCAACCGGCAAAAGCTTCTGGGGCGGATTACGGCTGGGCTGGATCCGCGCATCGTCACAAACCATTGCCGCGTTGATTCAGACCCGGGATACCCTGGATTTAGGTTCGCCGCTGCTGGAACAGTTGGCCACCTGCTGGCTACTGGAAAACGAAAGTACTCTGCTGCCCGCAAGACGTCATCAACTGAAAGCCCGCCGCGACATGTGCGCCTCGCTGATGCAGGAGTATTTCCCACAGTGGAAATTCAGGATGCCGGAGGGCGGGCTGTCGTTTTGGGTTGAACTACCGGAAATGATGGCGACGCGTTTTGCCGCACGCGCGGAAGGCAGCGGGGTTCATATTGGCGTGGGAACGCGTTTTGGTCTGGCCGGGAGCGGCGAGCGAAATTTACGTCTCCCCTTCACCCTGGATGACGAAACGCTGCGTCGCGCGTTCACCACGTTGCAGCCAATATGGGCAACGTTAGCAGGCCAGTCCGGGGGAAATAAGATGCGAAAAATAATCTAGCCGTGCGCATACCTATCTCGCCACCCAATAACGAAACCGGCCTGGCGCTGATATATTCTTTAAAAAGATAACGCCAAATAAAAGAATATATTAGTGCTGCGGAGGAATCGGAAAGCCTTTCAGTGAAATAACGAAAGATTCACCCTCTTTCTTAATCTTTGCGCCGGTATCACACCAGTCAGAGGCGATACGAAAGAATTCATCGCTGCCGACGTTCCAGTTGAGAAGAACATGCTTGACGTAGCCCGAGCGTAACAGAGCGCAGGCTTCAGTATAGTTACACGCTATTGTCGGTTGCTGTTTCATTTTTTCTTCTTCAGTAATTTACGTAATGCTTTGATTTCTTTAGGTGTAAATGGCGCGACATCCTCTTCGGTATGCTGGCTATCGATGTCGTCTTCACATACACCCGCCTCTTCTTCCGCCGTAAAGCCTAGCAGCAGCAGCTTCTCTGCCGCAGCGCCTAAAGTCAGGCCATTGGCCTCAGCATAATGGCGAAGTTTCTCTTTTACGGTCTCATCAATTTTTACGTTTAGCACTGCAGTCGTCATGTTTACCTTCCCGTCGCAACGCGTCATCCCGAACGCGTGTGTTAACCACTGAAAAATGGTTTTGTGTATTATTTCTGTAATAACTAATACATGAACTCCACAACACATTCCACAAATATATTTTTATACACGACGAGCAATATAAATACCCAATATTAATTTAAATACAATTTATGACGCATATATGACAGTATTATGACAAATAAATGAAACTTAATTGACGCGCAGGCGAGAATAACCCTAATAATAAAAAGGATTAATAACACGACCGAGAATGAAAAAGAAGAGGAAATACAAATGGGTGGGGGCCCTGCCAGCTACATCCCGGCACACGCGTCATCTGCCTTGGCTGCTTCCTTCCGGACCTGACCTGGTAAACAGAGTAGCGTTGCGGGAGAACCAACAGAGCCCCCATTGAGAGCGTTGTTACCCAACGCGCTGGCGCATTATCCCTGCTGAAGCAGGCAATTGCAAGCTATCCGCTTCTACCTGCTGGATTCTTGCGCAATCCGCCCTTCACACGGGACATCAGGCTGATTATGCTAAAGGTTCTGCCTTCAGGAACTGACTATGGATGCTTTAGACTCTTTCCCCCAGCGCGTTTGGCAAATCGTCGCCTCCATTCCGCAAGGTTATGTGACGACCTACGGTGATGTCGCCCGGCTGGCAGGCTCCCCGCGCGCGGCGCGTCAGGTTGGCGGCGTGCTCAAACGCCTGCCGGAAGGCTCAACGCTGCCGTGGTACCGGGTGGTAAACCGTCACGGTGCAATATCGCTTACCGGGCCGGATCTTCAGCGCCAGCGTCAGGCGCTGCTGGCTGAGGGGGTACAGGTATCGGGGTGCGGGCAAATTGATATGCAGAAGTATCGCTGGCGATATTGAGATTCTGGCGTCGCAGCGCCTGGCAGCCACTCTGCGACGAACAAAAAAATGCCCTCACGTGGAGGGCATTTTCATTTACGGCACCTGAACCGGCGCGGTGTCCTGCACCGGCACCGCGGTTTGCTGTACCGGAACCAGCGTCACATCGGCCTTGGTACCGCCGTGGTTGATGACTTCCTGGATAGTATCGGTAATAAACAGCAGTTTACCGTCGAGGGTCACCGCCGCGCTTAACAGGATGCGGGCGTTAGGCTGAATATCTGCCGGGTTATACGGCAGCACAAAGCTAAACGGCGCCTGCTTACCTTCGGTACGGGTCACTTTCTGCGCCAGCACTTTTGCCGGCGCATCGGCCAGTGAAGCATCCGACAGCGTGACCGTCAGCACCGCTTCCGGCGGCAGCGCCACTTTCTGGCGAATCCATACGTTACCGGAGACATTCGGCCCCGAAACCGCCGCAGCCTGAGCCGCTGCTTCTGGCGCAGGGGGCTGATTCTGACTTTGCTGGTGAGTCTTTGCACAGCCCGCGAGGGTCAGCGCAATTGCCAAACCGCTTAAGATCGGCACGAGTTTCATTAGCATTCTCCTTTTCGCTCACTCAAATTAAGGCTGTTTTCTCAATTGAGTGACAATGCCTTAACAACTTTTACCGCTCAAGTGTGGCACATATTTCACATTAATGCCTGCAAATGCCCCATTATTCAGATAATTGAACCCATCGGACCACTGGCGAAACTGCGTTATAATGGAAACATTCACCTGACGCTGTGACAGTAAAAATATAGAGGGTATCAATGAGCCAGGCGCTATCGAATCTGCTGACATTACTAAATCTGGAAAAAATTGAAGAAGGTCTGTTCCGCGGCCAGAGCGAGGATCTCGGTCTGCGTCAGGTCTTTGGTGGGCAGGTGGTTGGCCAGGCGCTGTATGCCGCGAAAGAGACGGTCCCGAGCGATCGACTGGTACACTCGTTCCACAGCTACTTCCTGCGTCCGGGCGATAGCCAGAAACCGATCGTTTACGACGTCGAAGTGTTGCGCGACGGCAACAGTTTTAGCGCCCGACGCGTCGCGGCCATTCAGCACGGTAAACCGATCTTTTATATGACCGCCTCTTTCCAGGCGCCGGAGCCAGGCTACGAGCATCAGAAAAGCATGCCAGCTGCGCCATCGCCGGACGGTCTACCTTCTGAAACCGACATCGCCCGTTCGCTGGCGCATCTGCTGCCGCCGCAGGCCAAAGAAAAGTTTCTCTGCGATAAGCCGCTGGAAATTCGCCCGGTTGAGTTCCACAACCCGCTGAAAGGGCACGTCGCGGAACCACGTCGCCAGGTGTGGATGCGCGCTAACGGTGCGGTGCCGGATGATTTGCACATCCACCAATATCTGCTCGGCTATGCCTCGGACTTTAACTTCCTGCCGGTGGCACTGCAGCCGCACGGCGTTGGCTTCCTCGAGCCGGGCATGCAGGTGGCGACCATCGACCACTCGATGTGGTTCCACCGTTCGTTCAACATGAACGAATGGCTGCTCTACAGCGTGGAAAGCACCTCGGCCTCCAGCGCGCGCGGTTTTGTACGCGGCGAATTTTATACGCAGGATGGCGTGCTGGTCGCCTCGACGGTGCAGGAAGGCGTTATGCGTAACCGCAGCTAATGCGCTTCACGCACAAAAAAGCCTCCCAATGGGAGGCTTTTTTGGCTTTGGAGATAACTCATGGTCCGTCGAATGAGGCGCAAACTTCAGTGTCGGCGGTTCCCCGGCTTCGCCATGCTCGGCCGGGTTACAGGCGTTATCAGGCGTTATCAGGCGTTGTAAGCGTTTTCGCCGTGGCTGTTGACGTCCAGACCTTCACGCTCCTGCTCTTCCGGCACGCGCAGACCCACCGTCAGATCCGCCACTTTATAACCGATGAAGGCCACCACGCCAGACCAAACGATAGTGATGGCGATACTTTCCAGCTGCACCAGAACCTGATGGCTCATGGTGACGCCTTCGGCGTACCCCACGCCGCCCAGCGCGGTTGAAGCAAAGATACCGGTCAGGATACAGCCGATGATGCCGCACACACCGTGGACACCGAACACGTCGCAGGGGTCATCCACACGCAGCCAGCGTTTCAGGGAAGTCACGCCCCACAGACCGGCCAGCCCCACCACAATACCCAGAATCAGCGCACCGCCGACACCGATATAACCGCACGCCGGAGTGATGCCCACCAGCCCGGCAATTGCACCGGAACAGGCACCCAGCAGCGAAGGTTTGCCGCGCAGCGCCCACTCGCCGAAGACCCAGCCAAGGATCGCCGCTGCGGTCGCGACAACGGTATTCACAAAGGCCAGACCGGCAATTTCGTTCGCCGCGCTGGCGGAACCGGCGTTGAAGCCGAACCAGCCAAAATAGAGGATCGCCGTACCGATAAACACCATCGGCAGGTTGTGCGGTTTGAAGGCTTCTTTACCGAAGCCTACGCGTTTACCAATCAGGTAAGCGCCCACCAGACCGGCTACCGCCGCGTTAATGTGCACCACCGTGCCGCCCGCAAAGTCCAGCGCGCCGTGGCTCGCCAGCAGACCGCCGCCCCACACCATATGGGCGATTGGGATGTAGGAGAGCGTCAGCCAAATCACCACGAAAATCAGTACCGCAGAGAAACGAATACGTTCCGCCAGCGCCCCCACAATCAGCCCCACGGTGATGCAGGCGAAGGAGCCCTGGAACGCCACGTGGATGTACTGATAGAAGGATCCCATCAGATCGGTGATTTTAATGTTTTTCAACATGATCCAGTCGAAGCTACCGAAGAAGCTGCCGCCGGTGCCGAAGGCCAGCGAGTAGCCGTAAACCACCCACAGCACGCACACCAGTGCGAAGGTGACCGCAACCTGCGTCAGCATCGAGAGCACGTTCTTACCGCGAATTAGGCCGCCGTAGAACAGCGCAATGCCCGGAATGGTCATAAACAGCACCAGCGCGGTACAAATCATCATAAAGGCGTTATCCGCTTTATCCACCGCCGCCGGTGCCGCCATCGCCAGACCCGGCAACAGCGCCAGCGCGCTCAACCCCGTTTTTACCATTGTTTTTTTCATCATCTCGATCCCTATCACTGTGCTGTCTGGGAATTACAGCGCCGCTTCGTCGGCTTCGCCGGTACGAATACGGATTACGCGCTGCAGTTCGGCGACAAAAATCTTACCGTCGCCAATTTTTCCGGTATAAGCGGCTTTACTGATAACGTCGACGACTTCATCAAGCTGATCGTCGGCGATAGCCACATCAATCTTTACCTTCGGCAGGAAGTTGACGCTGTATTCCGCTCCGCGGTAAAGCTCTGCATGACCCTTCTGGCGACCAAAGCCTTTTACTTCCGTCACCGTTAAGCCCTGAATGCCAATAGAAGACAGCGCTTCGCGAACGTCTTCGAGTTTGAATGGTTTGATTACCACGGTAACCAGCTTCATAGATCCCCTCCAGTCAGAATTCGGTAGTGGCTGCGAACACACAACAGATAAAGCAAGGGGCGTGCCAGAAATGAAAAAACGGCATTCATGCGGGATAATCAGGGATGGTGTGCGGGAAATCGCGCGACAAAAAAGAAAAACGCACCATGCGAGTGCATGATGCGCGTCACCAATGCATTCTGTTAGAAAAATGCCTGTCTCTGGTGCATCAGGCGGTCAAAGCATCGTCCTGAGCGCTGGCGGCCAGTTCTTCACCGGCCAACTGCAGTTGATACATCTGCCAGTAACGCCCTTTTGCTTCAAGCAGTTGCTGATGCGTCCCCTGCTCTACCGCCTGCCCACGATGAAGCACCATGATGGTGTCCGCCTCCACAATGGTCGATAAACGGTGAGCAATCACCACCAGCGTGGTGTGTTGACGCACGGCGGCCAGCGCCTGCTGGATAGCGCGCTCGGTGCCGGAGTCGATATTGGCGGTCGCTTCGTCGAGAATCAGCACCTGCGGGGTATCAACCAGCACGCGAGCCAGCGCGAGCAGCTGTTTCTGCCCAACCGAAAGGTTATTGCCCTGCTCGCCAAGATGGGTATAGATACCGTCGCTCATGCTGCGCGCCAGCTCCGCCAGTTGCACCGTTTCCAGCACCTGCCAGACCTGCGCCTCACTGATATCACGCCCCAGCGTGACGTTGGCAAAGAACGAATCCGCCAGCACCACCGGGTCCTGCTGTACCACGGCGATCCCCTGGCGCAGTACCTGATGGCTCAGGCTCGACAACGGACGCCCGCCGAGGCGAATCTCCCCCGCGTTCGGCGGATAATAGCCCATCAGCAGGCTGGCCAGCGTACTTTTGCCGCTGCCAGTATGCCCGACCAGCGCCACAAAACTCCGCGCCGGAATCGACAGCGAGATATTTTGCAGCACCATTTTGTCGCCACGGTAGGCAAACGACACGTTATCAATATCAATATCACCGTTCGCTAGCGGGGCGATATCATCGCCATACTGCTGGCGCGGGCGGTCCATCAGCTCAAAGACGCGCTCACCGGCGACCACCGCCTGTTGCAGCATCGACTGCTGGGTGGTTAGCTCAATCAGCGGTTCGTTCAGACGCCCCAGATAGCTAATAAAGGCGTACAGCACGCCGACTTCAATAGAACCCTGGGCGCTAAAACCGAACAGCATCAGCAGCCCGCAGAGAATAAGCGAGGAAAACAGGCTCAGCAGCGGGCGCAACAGGAAGCCGTCCAGCCGCAGGGTTTGCATACGCGCCATATAGTGTGAACGGCTGACCTCGCCAATACGCTCACCAAAGCGCACCTGCTGGCGAAACTGCTGGATCACACTCATGCCGTTAATCACTTCGTTAAAGCCATCGTTGATGTCGGCAAGATACGCGCGCACCCGGCGAACGATCGGCGTGCTGTAACGCTGATAAATCACCATCACCGTCATAACCGCCGGGAAAATAGCAATCGCCACCAGCGCCATGCGCCAGTCGAGGCTGAACATCGCCACCAGCATGGCGCCAATCAGCGCCGCGCTGCGCAGCACCGTGGCGACCACGGTTACATACAGGTCACGAATCACTTCGGTGTCGTTGGTCACTCGCGAAATGAGCTGGCCAACCGGCTGGGTATCAAATTCGCTTAGCGGCTGGCGCAGCGCGGCGTCCATCACGTCACTTCGCAGCTGTTGCACCACGCCGACCGCCGCGCGGTTAAACAGCAGCGACTGGCTATAGTGCAGCGTCGCGGCCAGCAGTTGCAGGCCAATATAGGCCGCCGCAAGACCGGCCACTTTCCCCCACGGCAAAATGTCTTTCGCCACCATGTTATCGATAAAATAGCTGATCAGCAGCGGCCCGCTCACTTCGGCGGCGGCTGCGATCCACAACATTACCACCGCAATCGACAACGGCTTGCGCCACGGCGAGCCGTAGGCCAGCAGCCGTTTTAAGGTTGGCCACAGTTGCCCAAAACTACGCATTCACTTCCTCCGGTTTCTCTTCTTCCGGCGCGTCGTTCAGCGCGGCTTCCAGCTGTTGATAACGATACATATCACGATACCAGCCCGCCTGCGCAGCCAGTTGTTCATGCTGCCCGTGCTGGGCAATATGCCCATGCTGCATCACAATGATCTCGCTGGCGTCGGTCAGCGCCGATAAGCGATGGGCGCTGATAATCACCGTCCGCCCTTCGCCCCACTGTCGCAGGTTATGCAATATTTGATGCTCAGTACGGCCATCGACTGCCGACAACGCATCGTCGAGGATCAGGATTTCAGCGTCCAGCAGCAGCGCGCGGGCGATCGAAATACGCTGTTTCTGCCCGCCGGAAAGCATCACGCCGCGCTCGCCCACTTCGGTGTCGTAACCCTGCGGCAGACGCAGAATATCTTCATGCACGCAGGCCAGTTTTGCCGCGCGTTCAATGTCTTGCTGAGTGGCGCTCGGACAGCCGAGCGCGATATTGCTGGCCACCGTATCGGAGAACAGGAACGGCGTCTGGCTGACAACCGCCAGACGGCTACGCCAGGCGTCAAGCTGAAGCTGGCGTAGAGGAATATCATGGAAACGAATCTCGCCGTCATCTACGTCAAAGTGGCGCTGAATCAGGGCCAGAATCGTCGATTTCCCTGAGCCGGTCGGCCCGCAGATGCCCAGCATTTGCCCCGGTCTCAGCGTGACGTTAACCTCTTCAAGGGTCGGTTTGTCCGTTTGCGGGTAGCTAAAGCGGTGTATCGCCACCTCGAGCGTACCGCGCCCTTCCGGCACCGGCTGGACGCCATCATTCACCACCGGCGCTTCCGCCAGCAAAGTGCGAATGCGGCTATAGGCTGCGCTGCCGCGCTCGACAATATTGAACATCCATGCCAGCGCCAGCATCGGCCAAATCATCAGCCCAAGGTACATCATAAAACTGGTTAACTGGCCGAGCGTCAGATCGCCCTGCATCACCATCCAACTGCCACCCGCTATCGCGAGCAGATTCGCCATGCCGATAGCGATATAAATCGTTGGGTCAAAGCGCGCATCGATACGCGCAACACGCATG
The DNA here is from genome assembly GCF_001654985.1 of Kluyvera georgiana ATCC 51603. Lineage (GTDB taxonomy): Bacteria > Pseudomonadota > Gammaproteobacteria > Enterobacterales > Enterobacteriaceae > Kluyvera > Kluyvera georgiana. The sequence goes on along the minus strand of NZ_LXEU01000078.1, from coordinate 73,198 downwards.
TTCTTCACCCCGGTGTCCGCCGCGTCGGCGGCAAACTGCGCGGACTGCCGATCTTCAAGGCCGAAGGCTTTGATCATACGGATGCTGGTCAGACTCTCCTGAGTGCGATCGTTAAGACTGGAGAACGCCGCCTGCGCCACTTTGAAGCGCTCGTGCAGCAGGTCGCCGTAGCGCTTGATAACCAGCGCCATGATAGGCATCGGCAGTAGCGCCAGCAGGGTAAGCTGCCAGCTCAGCTGGGTCGACATGACAATCAGCACCGCGCAGCCCATCACCAGCGAGTCCACCAACGTCAGCACGCCTTCTCCGGCGGCGAAGACCACGCGGTCAACATCGTTGGTGGCCCTCGCCATCAGGTCGCCGGTACGGTGGCGCAGATAGAATTCCGGATGCTGGCGGCTAAGTTGACGATAGAAATCTTCACGCAGTTCGACGGCCAACTGGTAGGACGCGCCAAACAGCAGCACGCGCCAGACGTAGCGCAGCAGATAGACCACCACGGCAATCAGGACCATAGTGCCAACCCACATCATCAGCTTACCCGCCGTAAAGTGGTGTTGCGTCACGCCATCAACCACGATCCCCACCACTTTTGGCGGAATCAGCTGAAGAATGGCAATGATAATTAGCAGGGCCACGGCGCCGAGATAGCGACGCCATTCCCGACGAAAGTACCAGCTAAGTTGAGCAAATAATCGCACGCAGTAAAATTCCAGAGATAGAGTTATTCGATGGGAAGTGCTGTGGTGTATTTAATCTGTTCCATCGCAAAGCTTGAGGTGACGTCCGACAGTCCGGGGACGCGATTCACCAGGCTTTTGTAAAAATCATCGTAGCGTTTCATGTCCGCAACCTGCACGCGCATCAGGTAATCATACTCCCCGGCCATGCGCCAGAAGCCGAGCACCTCTGGCATTTGCGTCACTTCGCTGACAAACAGGCTGTACCAGTCGCTGCTGTGATGCTGGGTTTTAATCAGTACGAACGCCGTCAACCCTAAACCGAGTTTTTCCGGATCCAGCAGCGCCACACGCCCAAGCAGCACGCCGTCATCTTCCAGCCGTTTTAGCCGTTTCCAGCATGGCGTGGTGGTCAGATTAACGGCATCCGCTAACGCCTGCAAAGAGAGCGTGCAGTCATTCTGTAGCAAGGCGAGCAGCTTTCGGTCAATTTTATCTAACATTACCTTCACCGAGAGAAAAATTTTCTCTCTTAATTGTATTTTAAAGGCCAGATGGCAACAATTTTTTCTGCCGTTTTCGCTAAGCTGGGCACAAAATGACAAACGGAAAGATGATGATGAATAGCACTTGGGTCAAAAATGCCATTAGCGAAATTAACGCCGACTATCAACGCAGCGCCGATACGCATCTGATTCGTTTGTCGCTGCCCGCTTTCCCCGGTATTCAGCTGTATCTGAAAGATGAAAGTACCCACCCCACCGGTAGCCTGAAGCACCGCCTGGCGCGTTCGCTGTTCCTCTACGGGCTGTGCAATGGCTGGATTCAGGAAGGTACGACGATTATTGAATCCTCTTCCGGCTCCACTGCGGTATCCGAAGCCTATTTTGCTCGCCTGCTGGGGCTGCCGTTTATTGCGGTCATGCCTGCCTGCACGGCGAAACGTAAAATTGAGCAGATTGAGTTCTACGGCGGTCGCTGCCATTTTGTGGAGAGCGCCTGTGAAATCTACGCTGCATCGGAAAAGCTGGCCCGCGAGCTGAACGGCCATTATATGGATCAATTCACCTACGCTGAACGCGCCACCGACTGGCGCGGCAACAATAATATTGCCGACAGCATTTTCCGTCAGATGTCTCACGAACCGAATCCGGTGCCGTCATGGGTGGTGATGAGCGCGGGGACCGGCGGCACCTCCGCCACCATTGGGCGCTACATTCGCTGCCAGGGCTACAACACGCAACTGCTGGTCGTCGATCCGGAAAATTCAGTCTTCCTCGACTACTGGCAGCACCGCGATGCCAGCCTACGCGGCAGCGTCGGCAGTAAAATCGAGGGTATTGGCCGCCCGCGCGTCGAACCGTCGTTTATCCCGGACGTCGTCGATGACATGCTGCGCGTGCCGGACGCCGCCAGCGTAGCGACAGCACAGTGGCTGGAAACCCAGTTAGGCCGCAAAGTGGGTGCCTCTACCGGCACCAATATGTGGGGCGCGCTGCAGCTGGCTGCGCAAATGCGCGCCGAAGGGAAAAGCGGTTCGATCGTCACGCTGCTGTGCGACAGCGGAGAGCGCTATCTCGACACCTATTACAATGCGCAGTGGGTCGCGAACAATATCGGTGATATCGCGCCGTGGCGCCGTGAAATCGAGCAGCTCATCGCCCAATAAAAAAAGCCCGGCATCATCAGATGTCGGGCTTGCTGGCAAGTCTCTCTATTCGGGGGAATAAGGTAGATTTGGTGTATCCAGCCAATGCGTTAAATAGTGGGAAACCGCCTGGTTGTTGCAGTTTCCGATAACCGGCAGATGAGGCAGCGCGGCTTTAAGCTGCCCCATTGCGTTGCCCATGATCACGCCGCGGCCCACCAGCCCCAGCATTTCACGGTCGTTCATCGCATCGCCAAAAGCCATGCACTCTTCCATGCCGACACCAAGATGGTCGCCCAGCACCGTCAGCGCCGCGCCTTTATTGCTACCGCGCGGCAATACTTCCAGACAGTCTATCGCTGAGAAACAGATATCGGCGCGATCGTCCAGTGCTTCGGTTAGTTGAATACGCAGGCGGCAGAGATCGTCGTGATCGCCACAGAAACAAATCTTGGTCACCTGATGCGCCGGGATCCGCCGTAGATCGCGCAGCTGGTAGGAAAAACCGCTATATACGTGCGCCTTGAGCAATTCCGGGATCTCGTGCCCGGTGAACCAGCCGTTATCGTTAAAGACGTGCATGCTGGCTTTGGTGTCCCAGTAGGAATGCAGCACCTGCTCGGCGACGTCTGCAGCGAGGTCGCTGCGGTACAGCACTTCGCCCTGTTGGGTATGAATACGCGTCCCGTTACCGGTGATTAAAAACGCGTTCAGCGAAAGCGTGTCGACCAGCGGACGCATCTCCAGCACGTGACGCCCGGTAGCAAAAGTCAGCGTAATTTGCCGTTCGCGCAGCCGTTTCAATACCGCAACGGTTCTCTCGCCTAAACGATGGTCTGGCATCAACAGTGTGCCATCCATATCAAACGCCGCCAGTCTTGCCATGATTTTTCCCGCCTGTGATCGCTCTCTCTTGTCAGCCAGTATCTGCTGGGATATACGGAAGTAATACTGAATACTTCATTTTTATTGTTCCGGGTTTTTATGCGACTGTTAAATCGGTTAAATCAGTTCCAGCGTCTGTGGCTGCCGTCGCAGGGTGACGATCAGCAGGCCACCATTTCCGAGCTGGCTGCACGCTGCTTTTGCAGCGAGCGCCATGTGCGCACGCTGCTGCGCCAGGCGCAGGACGCCGGCTGGCTCAGCTGGCAGGCGCAGTCCGGGCGCGGTAAGCGTGGTCAGCTACGTTTTCATACCACGCCAGAGGCGCTGCGCAATGAGATGATGGAGACCGCGCTCAACCGCGGGGAGCAGCACAATGCGCTGGAACTGGCGCAAATTGCCCCGGTTGAGCTGCGGGCGCTACTGCATCCGTTTCTCGGCGGTCAGTGGCAAAACAACACCCCAACGCTGCGTATTCCCTACTATCGACCGCTGGAACCGCTACATCCCGGTTTCCTCGCCGGGCGTGCAGAGCAACACCTGGCCGGACAGATCTATTCAGGTTTGACCCGCTTCAATCACGAAGCCTCTCAGCCGCAGGGGGATTTGGCTCACCACTGGTCGGTTTCCCCGGACGGGCTGCACTGGCAGTTCTACATTCGCTCGACGCTGCACTGGCACAACGGTGATGTGGTCGAGACGGAACAGCTACGTCGCCGTCTGCTGATGCTCTTTGAACTACCGGAGCTGGCAAAGCTGTTCGCCAGCGTGAAGGACATTACCCAAACCCATCCTCAGTGCTTGAGCTTTATCCTGCATCGCCCGGACTATTGGCTACCGCACCGGCTGGCCAGCTACTGCAGCGTGCTGGCGCATCCCGACGACCCCGAGCAAGGGAGCGGCCCCTTTATGCTGAAAATCTTCGAGCCTGAGCTGGTGCGTATCGAGAGCCATCATCACTATCATCAAAGCCATCCGCTGCTCCAGGCGATCGAGTACTGGATCACGCCGCAGCTGTTCGAGCAGGGGCTCGGCACCATCTGCCAGCATCCGGTGCAGATAGCCATTGGCAAGCCGGAAGAGTTGGGCGAGCTACGGCTAGTCAGCCACAGTATTAGCCTCGGCTTTTGCTATCTGGCGTTGCGTCAGAGCCCGCGGCTAAGCATGGCGCAGGCGCAGCGAGTCATCGCGCTAATTCACCGTTCCGGGCTGCTGCAAAGCCTGCCGCTAGGCGAAAATCTGATAACGCCAAGCGAAGAGATGCTGCCAGGCTGGGATATCCCGCTGGTGCCGGAAGACGATGAGGTCGCCCTGCCTTCCCGCCTCACGCTGCTCTATCACCTGCCGGTCGAACTGCATACGATGGCGGAGGAGCTGAAAATCGCACTCGCGCGGCAAGGCTGTGAATTAACGGTACTGTTCTACGATGCCAAAAGCTGGACCGATTGCCCCCACCTGCCCCAGGCCGACCTGTTTATGGGCGACAGGCTCATCGGTGAAATGCCGGAATATGCACTGGAACAATGGCTACGCTGCGACGCGCTGTGGCCCGCGCTGTTTACCGATTCACAGGCTTCCCGCGTGCAGTCGGCGCTGGATGAAGCGCAGGCCTTACCCGATGACGCCCAGCGAATTGCCGCGCTGAAGCGTATTTTTACGCGCTTAATGAGTGATGCCATCCTGACGCCGCTGTTTAACTACCAGTACCAGGTCAGCGCGCCGCCGGGGGTTAACGGCATACGCCTTAACGCCCGCGGCTGGTTTGATTTTAGCGCGGCCTGGCTGCCGCCCACCGCGCGGTGAAGAAGCTGGTCGCCGCGGCGCGCAGGCGTTACCATAGCGGCTTTCAGATTCACAGACAGGAAAAACCATGAAACGTGCCGTTGTCGTCTTTAGCGGTGGACAAGACTCCACTACATGCCTGGTGCAGGCGCTGCATCAATATGATGAAGTTCACTGCGTCACGTTTGATTATGGTCAGCGCCACCGCGCCGAAATTGACGTCGCCCGCGAACTGGCTTTAAAGCTAGGTGCCCGCGCGCACAAGGTGCTGGACGTCACGCTGCTGAACGAACTGGCGGTCAGTAGCCTGACCCGCGACAGCATTCCGGTACCGGACTATGAACCCAGTGCCGCTGGCATTCCTAACACCTTCGTGCCGGGGCGCAATATTTTGTTCCTGACGCTGACGGCGATTTACGCTTATCAGGTGCAGGCAGAAGCAGTCATTACCGGCGTGTGCGAGACCGATTTTTCCGGCTACCCAGACTGCCGCGACGAGTTCGTGAAGGCCCTCAATCACGCAGTGAACCTGGGTATGGCAAAGGATATTCGCTTTGAAACGCCGCTGATGTGGCTGGACAAAGCGCAAACCTGGGCGCTGGCGGACTACTGGGGCAAACTGGATATGGTGCGCGGCGAGACGCTAACCTGCTACAACGGCATTAAGGGTGATGGCTGCGGCCACTGCGCGGCCTGCAATCTTCGCGCGAACGGGCTGAATCATTATCTGGCGGATAAGCCGGGCGTGATGGCCGCGATGAAACAAAAAACCGGGCTGAAATAAGTCTGGAGACATTATCGATAAAACAGGATTGTAGGCCGGATAAGGCAACGCCGCCATCCGGCATCTGCGCTGCGCCGACTGATGGCGCTTCGCTTATCTGGCCTACAGATTACGCTACCTTCAGGCTCAATACGTTACTCAACCATTGCTTCCAGATGCTCCCGCAACTCGCCTTCCAACGGCAGCGCTTTCTGGGTTTTCAGATCGATACACACAAAGGTGATCAGCGCATCGGCCACCACCTGACCTTCAGGATTTAACGTCACCACCTGGCTGAGTACGCCGCTTTTACCGTTTAGCTGCTCGACCTTACTGGTCACCGTTAGCACGTCGCCCAGCACCGCCGGGCGACGATAGTTAATGTTGATATTCACGACCACGAAGGCAATGTGGTGCGCGCTCATCCACTGGAACCCCGCGCTGTTTTCCAGCCCGTCCCAGCGGGCCTCTTCGAGAAACTCCAGATAGCGGGCGTTGTTAACGTGTTGGTACACGTCCAGGTGATAACCGCGAACTTTGATTTGTGTCTGCATAGCGCCATAGCCTTGTTATTTTAAATTATGAATAGAGTCAGAGGTCACACCACTGGTATGACCTCTTTAGTCTGGCAAATTTTCAGACGAGTGCAAACCGTCAACGCAAATTAAAGCGTGAGGTGAGCCAGATTCCTCTCAACCAGTGAACTGCCCATCCCTGGAACCTGCTTAAGATCGTCCACCGTTTTGAAGGGACCGTACTCCTCGCGATAGCTGACGATGGCCTGCGCCTTCTTCAAACCGACGCCATTCATCGCCTGGGCCAGCGCTTCGGCTGACGCCGTATTGATGCTGACCCGGGTACCTTCATCCTCAGCGGTCTTATTACCCGGTGCCGCCTTTGCCTGTTCCCCCGATGCACTGCTGGCTTTGGTCTGCACCTCCGGTGTTTTCGCCGTCGAGGACTGGGCGGCATGCGCGCTGAAGGTGATTCCGGCACAGGCCATAACCGCGGCGATAACACACAATTTGATTCCACGTTTCATGTTGATGTCTCCTTATTGGTTGATGACCAGAGCACCATAACGAGTGGCAGAAAACCGTGCAAAAGGCAGATTTTAAATGTGGAAAAGGCCGCGAAAGCGGCCTTTGATATGTTCAGCGCATTACAAATTTATGCGAGGAGCGTTCCGATTATTGCTGCTGGTCGATGATATCGCCGAGCTTAATCTTCGCGGATTTACGCAGGTTGTTCATCATCGCTTCGAAAGCAATCTGGGCGTTGTTCTGGGTAATTCCCTGCACCATGGCTTTTTTCTGCGCTTCCGGCATTTCGCCGGCTTTCACTTCGTCCAGCGCCAGCAGAACCACGTTGCCCTGCATATCGTTGCCGATACCGAAGCTTGGTTTATCTTTCTGCGGCAGCGGCAGTGCGAAGGCCGCCTGGCTCAGCGGATCCTGACCCGCGCGACTCAGCGTTTTGCTGGCGCTAAAGCTCAGACCCGCCGCTTTCATCGCCTCGTCGCCTTTACCGTCTTTCAGCGCCACCAGCAGCTTCTCAGCGTCCAGTTTCGCCTGCTGTTCGGCTTTGTTGTGCTTAACGATATCGGTCACCTGCGCTTTCACGTCGGCCAGCGGTTTCACCGCTTCGGCTTTATGCTCGCTCACGCGCAGTACGAAGGCGCGATCGCCATCGACGGTGATGATATCAGAGTTGCTGCCCGGCATGCCGTTTTCACCAACCAGCCCGCCGTTAAAGATAGCGTCGGATACCGGTTTGAAGTTCAGCTCGGCAGGCAGATTGTTACGGTCAAACCAGCCGGTTTCGACGGCTTTAACGCCGGCCGCCTGCTCTGCGCCCGCCAGAGAGTCGTTATCGTTGCTGGCCGCATCGCTGACTTTCTGCTGCAGCGCATAGAACGCGTCGAGCGCTTTTTCCTGCTTCACTTTGTCAGCAATGTCCTTACGTACGTCCGCCAGCGGTTTTACCACCGCAGGTTGAACGTCATCCAGACGTGCGACCAGGAAGCCCACGGAGGATTTGATCACGCCAGACAGCTGACCTTTCTCTTTCAGGCCAGCATTTTTCAGTTCGTCCACGGTGGCGGACTCTTCCATCCAGCCGAGGTCGCCGCCGTTACGGGCAGAGATAATATCCGTAGACTTCTCTTTCGCCAGCGCGGCGAAATCAGCGCCTTTGTTCAGTTCGTCCAGAACCGCTTTAGCATCCGCCTCGGTTTTGCTCTGAATCACGCTGTAGCGGTTACGCTGCGGCTGGGTGAACTGATCCTGATGCTGGTCATAGTAAGCCTGGATGTCGTCGTCAGAGACATTCTGGCTCATTGCCGCTGCATCCAGCTTGATGTAGCTGACGCGGAACTGTTCCGGTGCCACGAACTGACCTTTGTTCTGCTCGTAGTAGCTGGAAATTTCCTGATCGCTCACCTGCTGTTTTGCCGCCAGAGCGTTGACGTCGATGGTTGCCTCACGCACCAGACGCTGCTGGGATACCAGCGCCGCCAGCTGGTCGGTTTCGCCCGGCAGCATGAAGTCCGTACCTGCTACGGCGTTAATCAGCTGCTGAGTGGTTAACTGATTACGCAGCGCCTGAGCATACTGGTCAGGCGTCATGCCCATCTGATTCACCAGCGAGGTATAGCGGGCGTTATCAAATTTGCCTTCATTCTGGAACGCCGGGGTGGCGAAAATCGCTTTACGCACCTGCTCATCGCTGATGCCAAGACCTAAGTCTTTTGCATACTGATCCAGCAGCGCTTCGTCGATCAGGCGGTTCAGCACCTGCTGACGCATTGTTTTGATGTAGTTTTCGTTGGCCGCCAGTTCAGAGAACTGATCGCCAAGCTGCTGCTGCATACGGTTACGTTCGCTGGCAACGGCATTTTCAAACTGGCCGCGACCAATTTCCTGGCCATTCACTTTCGCGGCAAAATTATTGTTACCGCCAATCAGGTAACCACTCACGCCGGTCAAAATGAACGACACGATAATGAGACCGAAAATGACTTTGATCACGACACTGTTGGCTGCCGTGCGTAAATTGTCCATCATGGTGTAACAACACTCCGCTGTAGGTGACTTTTATACCTCGTGCAGCATACCACGTGTGGCCGCTACGCGTGAGGGCGTATTTTGACAAGAAACCGGGGCGGTTGTCAGCACAGACCGCATATAAACGCTTAAAAGTAGGCAATAAGCCATAAAAAAAGGCACATCAGATGATGCGCCCTTGTACTTTGCCACATTCCCTTAGCGGGAAAGCGATCAGTTTACCGCGTCTTTCAGTGCTTTACCTGCACGGAAGCCTGGTACTTTCGCGGCAGCGATAGTGATCTCTTTACCGGTCTGAGGGTTGCGGCCAGTACGGGCAGCACGCTCTTTGACAGCAAAGGTACCAAAACCTACCAGCGCAACGTCATCCCCAGCTTGCAGAGATTCAGTAACAGAAGCAATTAAAGCATCTAACGCACGTCCAGCTGCAGCTTTGGAGATATCCGCGCCAGCAGCAATTTTGTCAATCAGTTGAGATTTGTTCACTGTTCTCTTCCTCTCTTTATTATTTATATCGCACCTGAGTCCTTCACGGTGCGATCGCGGAGCAGTTATATCAGGACTCCCATGCCCTTACAACACCCGTTGTCGACGACACACCTGCCAGCCGTCTAAATTAGCGAGACAAAAAAAGGCTGGCAAGTCAGTTTACGCTTGCCAGCCTGGTTTTTATTAACGCTCTTTGCGCGAGGTCACTATTTTGCGGTTACAACCTGCATGCCGGTCGGTTCATTTTGCAGCGCAAGTGACAGAACTTCCTCAATGCGTTTCACCGGATGAATGTCCAGGTCCGCCAGAACGTTGTCCGGAATCTCTTCCAGATCGCGTTTGTTCTCGTCAGGAATCAGAACAGTCTTAATGCCACCGCGGTGTGCTGCGAGCAGTTTTTCCTTCAGGCCGCCGATCGGCAGCACCTGGCCACGCAGGGTGATTTCACCCGTCATTGCCACGTCTGCACGCACCGGGTTGCCGGTCAGGCAGGAAACCAGCGCGGTACACATCGCAATACCGGCGCTCGGACCGTCTTTCGGCGTAGCCCCTTCCGGCACGTGAACGTGAATATCGCGTTTTTCGTAGAAATCCGGGTTGATACCCAGTTTTTCCGCGCGCGCGCGCACCACGGTCAACGCCGCCTGAATGGACTCCTGCATCACTTCACCCAGCGAACCGGTGTAGGTCAGCTTGCCTTTACCCGGTACGCAGGCGGTTTCGATGGTCAGCAAATCGCCGCCCACTTCCGTCCACGCCAGGCCGGTCACCTGACCCACGCGGTTTTCGTCGTCGGCGCGACCGTAGTCAAAGCGCTGAACGCCGAGGTAATCGTGCAGATTGTCGCCGTTAATCTCGATGTGCTTCAGCGTCTTGTCGAGCAGCAGCTGTTTCACCGCTTTACGACACAGCTTGGAGATTTCACGCTCCAGACTACGGACGCCCGCTTCACGCGTGTAGTAACGGATGATGCCGACGATTGCGCTGTCGTCCACCGTCAATTCGCCTTTTTTCAGGGCGTTACGCTCAATCTGCTTCGGCAGCAGGTGGCGTTTGGCAATGTTCAACTTCTCATCTTCGGTATAACCGGAAAGACGGATCACTTCCATACGGTCCAGCAGCGGCGCCGGAATATTCATGGAGTTAGAGGTCGCCACGAACATCACATCGCTGAGATCGTAGTCCACTTCCAGGTAGTGATCGCTGAACGCCACGTTCTGCTCGGGATCCAGCACTTCAAGCAGTGCAGAAGCCGGATCGCCACGCATGTCAGAAGACATTTTGTCGATCTCATCAAGCAGGAACAGCGGGTTTTTAACGCCCACTTTGGCCATTTTCTGGATCAGTTTGCCCGGCATCGAGCCAATATAGGTACGACGGTGGCCGCGGATTTCCGCTTCATCACGCACGCCGCCCAGCGCCATACGGATGTATTTACGACCGGTCGCCTTGGCGATGGACTGACCCAGAGAGGTTTTACCAACCCCCGGCGGCCCTACCAGGCACAGAATCGGCCCCTTGATTTTATTCACACGGCTTTGGACCGCGAGATACTCAAGAATACGGTCTTTGACGCGCTCCAGGCCGTAATGGTCGGTATCGAGGATCTCTTGCGCCTGGCGAAGGTCTTTTTTAACCTTGCTGCGCGCATTCCACGGCACCTGCACCATCCAGTCGATATAGCCGCGTACCACGGTCGCTTCTGCTGACATCGGCGACATCATTTTCAGCTTCTGCAGTTCGGCTTCGGTTTTTTCTTTCGCCTCTTTCGGCATTTTCGCCGCGTCGATCTTACGCTTCAGCGCTTCGTTCTCGTCCGGCGCGTCGTCCATCTCGCCGAGCTCTTTCTGAATGGCTTTCATTTGCTCGTTCAGATAGTACTCGCGCTGAGATTTCTCCATCTGCTTTTTCACGCGGTTGCGAATGCGCTTCTCAACCTGCAGCAGATCGATTTCCGACTCCATCATCGCCATCAGGTATTCCAGGCGTTCGTTGATGTCGGACATCTCGAGAACGGACTGCTTATCTGACAACTTCAGCGGCATATGCGCAGCGATGGTGTCCGCCAGGCGAGCCGGATCGTCGATGCTGTTCAGCGACGTCAGCACTTCCGGTGGAATTTTCTTGTTCAGCTTGATATAGCCTTCAAACTGACCGATTGCCGTACGCACCAGCACTTCCTGCTCGCGCTCTTCAATCTCCGGCGATTCCAGATACTCCGCCTTCGCCGAGAAGTGCTCGCCGTTATCAGACAGCGTGGTGATACGCGCACGCTGAAGGCCTTCAACCAGTACTTTGACCGTACCGTCAGGCAGTTTCAGCATTTGCAAAATAGAGGCCACGGTCCCGACGGTGAAAAGATCGTTTACACCCGGCTCATCCGTTGAAGCGTCTTTCTGGGCGACCAGCATGATTTTTTTATCATGATCCATGGCCGCTTCCAGACAACGGATAGATTTTTCCCGCCCTACAAATAAGGGAATGACCATGTGCGGATAAACCACCACATCGCGCAACGGCAATACGGGGATTTCAATGCGTTCAGAACGCTCAGGATTCATAGAGCTCTCTCTTAGTTTAGTGTCCGCCAGGTAAACTGGTCATGCGACTGTGCTTCACACAACCATTAACATGTAACCAGTATATGGGGATGTATTCCACACATTCAACGCTATGAATACGGAAAAATAAAAGGGGAGATAAAATCCCCCCTTTTTGATTAACTGATTGTATGAACTGGTGAATTATTCGCCAGATGCCTGCTGTGCTTCCGGCTTGCCGTAAATCAGCAGCGGCTCGCCTTGACCGGCAATGACCGACTCGTCGATGACCACTTTCTCAACGTCTTCCATGGAAGGCAGATCGTACATGGTTTCGAGCAGCGCGGCTTCCACGATGGAACGCAGGCCACGAGCACCGGTTTTACGCGCCATGGCTTTCTTAGCAATGGCATCCAGCGCTTCGTCACGGAATTCCAGATCCACGCCTTCGAGGTTAAACAGCGCCTGATACTGCTTAGTCAGGGCGTTTTTCGGCTCTTTGAGGATCTGAATCAGCGCTTCTTCGCTCAGTTCAGTCAGCGTTGCGACTACCGGCAGACGACCGATAAACTCAGGGATCAGACCAAATTTGATCAGATCCTCCGGTTCGACCTGGCTCAGCAGTTCGCCTTCGCTAGCCTTATCCGTTTTCGATTTAACCGTCGCACCAAAGCCAATACCCGAACCGGTTTCAACGCGGTTACCGATCACTTTATCCAGGCCGGCAAACGCGCCGCCGCAGATGAAGAGAATCTTCGAGGTATCAACCTGCAGGAATTCCTGCTGCGGATGCTTACGTCCACCCTGCGGCGGAACGGCCGCTACGGTGCCTTCAATCAGCTTCAGCAACGCCTGCTGTACGCCTTCGCCGGACACGTCGCGGGTAATCGACGGGTTGTCAGATTTACGGGAAATCTTGTCAATTTCATCGATGTAAACAATACCACGCTGCGCTTTCTGTACGTCGTAGTCGCACTTCTGCAGCAGTTTCTGAATAATGTTTTCAACGTCTTCACCCACGTAACCCGCTTCGGTCAGGGTGGTAGCGTCCGCCATGGTGAACGGAACGTCCAGCAGGCGAGCCAGCGTTTCGGCCAGCAGGGTTTTACCGGAACCGGTTGGGCCGATCAGCAGAATGTTACTTTTGCCGAGCTCAACGCCGTTGTTAGTATCACCGTTACGCAGACGTTTGTAGTGGTTGTAGACCGCAACGGCCAGCACCTTTTTCGCCTGTTCCTGACCGATAACATAGTCATCTAAATGGTGGCGAATCTCGTGTGGCGTCGGCAGAGCACTGCGTTCACGATGCGGCGCCACTTCTTTAATCTCTTCGCGAATGATGTCGTTACATAAGTCGACGCATTCGTCGCAGATATACACGGATGGGCCGGCGATGAGCTTACGCACTTCGTGCTGGCTTTTGCCGCAAAAAGAGCAGTACAACAGTTTGCCCGAGCCATCTTTGCGTTTATCTGTCATGAGTCAAAACCTCTTTTTAAGTTCTTTGTGCCGCATATGACGACGCAAATGCCATTCTTAAGCGCAAGCTGCTACGCAAGCGTTGTGCCGCCCTTAGTATTATATACCGTGCAGCGGCACGTGCCGTCATGACATTAGTTACGTTGACTCAAAATTGAGTCAACCAGGCCATACTCGACGGCTTCAGAAGCGGACAGGAAGCGGTCACGTTCAGTGTCGCTTTCGATCTGCTCCAGAGACTTGCCGGTATGGTGCGCCATAAGCTCATTCATACGTCCTTTCACCTTCAGGATCTCACGGGCGTGGATTTCGATATCCGTCGCCTGGCCCTGATAACCGCCCAGCGGTTGGTGAATCATCACGCGGGAGTTCGGCAAGCAGAAGCGCTTACCTTTTGCGCCTGCGGTTAGCAGGAACGCGCCCATCGACGCCGCTTGCCCCATACAGATGGTGCTGACGTCCGGCTTGATGAACTGCATGGTGTCATAAATAGACATCCCAGCCGTAATCACGCCACCTGGGGAGTTGATGTACAGGTAAATGTCTTTTTCCGGGTTTTCCGCTTCCAGAAACAGCATTTGCGCCACAATCAGGTTCGCCATGTGGTCTTCCACCTGGCCGGTCAGAAAGATGACACGCTCTTTAAGCAGACGGGAGTAGATATCAAAAGAACGTTCGCCACGGGAGGTCTGTTCAATGACCATCGGCACCAGGGCCATGTGGGGTGCAAAGTTATCTCGTTCGCCACTGTATGACATTTCCGTCTCCTGGATAATAAATAAAATAGCCACAGCTTTCTGATTATAGAGATGCGGCGAGTGATTCGTTCCCCCAGTAATGGGTACGATCTTACCCTATTTCAAGCATAACAATATTTTGTTGTTACGCTAACACCCAAACGGCGTTTTATCATGTCAGCTTTAGTTATCGCTGCAATAAAAAAAAACCCGTCACCAAAAGGCAACGGGTTTTTCTCAAAACCGTAAACCGGGAAGCGAAATTACGCCTGCTGGTTCATCAGTTCGTTGAAGGAAGTTGCTTTTTCAGTCACTTTCGCTTTTTCCAGAACCGCTTCAACAGCCTGTTCTTCCAGAGCGACGCTGCGCATGTTTTCCATCAGCTCTTTGTTTTTGCTGTAGAATTCAATCACTTCTTTCGGATCTTCGTAGGCAGACGCCATTTCTTCGATCAGAGTAGCAACGCGTGCTTCGTCAGCTTTCAGCTCGTGGGTACGAATCACTTCGCCCAGCAGCAGGCCAACAACAACGCGGCGTTTCGCCTGCTCTTCGAACAGTTCGCGCGGCAGTTCCATCGCTTGCTGCTGGTTGCCACCGAAACGCTGAGCAGCCTGACGACGCAGAACGTCGATTTCGCTGTCGATCAGCGCAGCCGGAACGTCGATTTCGTTGGCTTTCACCAGGCCTTCGATCGCCTGAGATTTCACACGGTTACGTACCGCGCCTTTCAGCTCGCGTTCCATGTTTTTACGCACTTCAGCGCGCAGGCCTTCAACGGTGCCATCTTCAACGCCGAAACGTTTGATGAATTCAGCAGTCAGTTCCGGCAACTCACGCTCTTCAACTTTCTTCAGGGTAATCGCGAACTTAGCCGCTTTACCTTTCAGGTTTTCAGCGTGGTATTCTTCCGGGAAGGTCACGTCGATGGTGAACTCTTCGCCTGCTTTGTGACCTTTGATACCGTCTTCAAAGCCCGGGATCATACGGCCCTGGCCCATCGCCAGTACGAAGTCAGTCGCTTTGCCGCCTTCGAACTCTTCGCCGTCTACGGAACCGATGAAGTCAACGGTTACGCGGTCTTCAGCGTCAACAGCGCCGTCTTTGTCTTTCCAGTTAGCCTGCTGCTTACGCAGGGTGTCCAGCATGCCGTCAACGTCGGCTTCGGTCACTTCAACAACCGGTTTTTCAACTTCGATAGCGTCCAGGCCTTTCAGCTCAACTTCCGGATACACTTCGAATTCTACTGCGTAGGTGAAGTCTTCACCCTGCTTGTATTCGCCCGGAACATAGTTCGGTGCGCCAGCCGGATTGATCTTCTCTTTGATGATCGCATCAACAAAGTTGCGGCTCATCAGGTCACCCAGCACGTCCTGACGCACGGAAGCGCCATAACGCTGAGCAACAACATTCATCGGTACTTTACCTTTACGGAAACCGTCAATGCGTACTTTTTTCGCTACGTTGACCAGCTCGCTTTTTACAGCGGTCTCGATGCTGTCAGCAGCGATAGTAATCGTTACACGGCGGCCAAGGCCCTGAGTGGTTTCAACTGAAACTTGCATCTTGTTACCTCAAAAAAATCACAGTGCTCGGTCAACTCTGAATCATGCCTTGCAGTACTGGGACGTTCTCTTTTAATCAGAAACCATTCCCTGTAGCCAGAATCATCCCGAAGACATTCCGAAAAATAAGACGCAGCATTATAGCGGCATCACTTTTATGAGTCGAGAACGGTTATCACGCGTTGCTGCGGCATTTTTCACAATTCCCGGCTAATTTTTGTCTGAATACTGTTTTTAGCGCTCAAAATTCAGACAAAACAAAACGGCCCGCAGGCCGTTTTCTCATAATCTGTACGCAACATACTGGAAAAGTTCCGCGTTGCAAATGCCTTTTCTACGCGATAGTCCCAGCGCCACGACACGGCGGCGAGGCAAAAACGGTATCCTGTAAACCTTCCCACTCTTTACGCGTGTAGGTATGCAGAGCCAGAGCATGTACGGTGGAGGCAAACTCCTCTGTTAGGGTGCCATAGATCATTCGGTGGCGATTCAGGAAGCGTTCCCCGGTAAATCGATCGCTCACCAGCACAACTTTAAAGTGGCTCTCTGAGCCTGCCGGTACGTTGTGGCGGTAGCTTTCATCGACAACTTCCAGGAACACTGGATCAAACGCTGCCCTTAATTTTTCTTCGATTTGTTCACGCATCATCATGATATTACTCCTCCGACAACGTTAAGATGCCGCCTATCCCTTTAAATGTTAGCCGCTTTTACTGACTCCATTACACAAAGGCAACAAAAAATTAGCGTTCGCCCCATTTTATTTGTCAAGTAGATGAAGTTAACGCCTTTTACAATCCGTTCTCATCTGAAATCCACCTGCAAAACGATCCCTGGCGCAGAAAAGCACCAACGCGATGAAATTACATGCATTGCCTACTTCCCCTGACCGTTGGCGATGTTATGATGACGGGAATTTTCAGTAAACAATGCGTTTGAGAACCCTAACATGTTAAAAAAAATCCTCTTCCCACTGGTAGCACTGTTTATGTTGGCAGGATGCGCAACGCCGCCGACCACCGTTGACGTGTCGCCGAAAATCACACTGCCTCAGCAGGATCCTAGCCTGATGGGCGTCACCGTCAGCATTACCGGCGCCGACCAGCGTCAGGATCAGGCGCTGGCGAAAGTGACTCGCAACAACCAGCTGGTGACCCTGACAGCTTCCCGCGACCTGCGCTTCCTGATGCAAGAAGTGCTGGAAAAACAGATGACCGCGCGCGGCTACATGATTGGCCCGAACGGTGCGGTAAACCTGCAGATCATCGTTAATCAGCTGTACGCCGACGTTTCCCAGGGTAACGTGCGTTACAACATCAATACCAAAGCGGATATTGCTATCATCGCGACTGCCGCAAACGGTAGCAAGATGACCAAAAACTACCGTTCTAACTATTCCGTTGAGGGCGCGTTCCAGGCCTCCAACCAGAACATTTCCAACACCGTGGACAGCGTGCTAAGCGACACCATTGCCGATATGGCCCAGGACACCGCGATCCACGATTTTATCAAACAGAACGCACGTTAATCCTGTCTCAGACCCGGCACCTCGCCGGGTCTGAACGTATACGCCTATGTCTGCTCACTATCTGCGAATTTTTCAGCAACCGAAATCAGCCATTCTGCTGATTCTTGGCTTTGCGTCCGGTTTACCGCTTGCCCTGACCTCAGGGACGCTACAGGCGTGGATGACGGTTGAGAATATCGACCTGAAAACCATCGGTTTCTTCTCGCTTGTCGGACAGGCATATGTGTTTAAGTTTCTCTGGTCTCCGGTCATGGACCGCTATACGCCACCATTCCTTGGGCGACGTCGCGGCTGGCTGCTCACCACCCAATGTTTACTGCTTGTCGCCATCGCGGCAATGGGTTTCCTTGAGCCCGCCTCACAGCTGCGCTGGATGGCGGCGCTGGCGGTCGTCATCGCCTTCTGCTCTGCTTCACAGGATATCGTCTTCGACGCCTGGAAAACCGACGTGCTGCCCGCCGAAGAGCGCGGGGCCGGCGCGGCGATTAGCGTGCTGGGCTATCGACTGGGAATGCTGGTTTCCGGCGGTTTAGCGCTGTGGCTTGCCGATAAGTGGCTAGGCTGGCAGGGCATGTACTGGTTAATGGCCGCGCTACTGGTGCCCTGTATTATCGCCACGCTGCTGGCACCGGAACCAAGCGATGTTATTCCGGTCCCGAAAAGCCTTGAGCAAGCGGTGGTTGCGCCGTTAAAAGATTTCTTTAGCCGCAATAACGCGTGGCTGATTCTGCTGCTGATTGTAATGTACAAACTCGGCGATGCCTTCGCCATGAGCCTGACCACCACCTTCCTGATTCGCGGCGTCGGCTTTGACGCAGGCCAGGTTGGTATGGTCAACAAAACCCTTGGCTTATTTGCGACCATCGTCGGTGCGCTGTACGGCGGCGTGCTGATGCAACGCCTGACGTTGTTCCGCGCGCTGCTCATTTTCGGTATTTTGCAAGGCGTCTCAAACGCCGGTTACTGGATGCTGTCGGTAACCGACAAACATCTCTATTCCATGGCGGCGGCGGTGTTCTTTGAAAACCTGTGCGGCGGCATGGGCACAGCGGCGTTCGTCGCGTTGCTGATGACGTTATGCAATAAGTCGTTTTCCGCCACCCAGTTTGCCCTACTGTCGGCACTCTCTGCCGTAGGTCGCGTGTACGTGGGGCCAATTGCCGGTTGGTTCGTTGAAGCCCACGGCTGGCCAACCTTCTATCTTTTCTCCGTGGTCGCCGCCGTGCCGGGAATCTTCTTGCTGCTCGTCTGCCGACGAACGCTGGAGTATACCCAGCAAACCGAGCAGTTTATGCCACGCACGGCCTACAGCGGCGGCTATCGTCTGGCGCTGCGTCTGCTGTTGGCGGGTGTTGTTCTGCTGGGCATCTGGCTGCTGATGTTAATCAGCGATGCGCTGAATTTCTCCGTATTACCGTGGTCAGCACGGGTGCTGGAAGCGGGGGTTCTGATTGCCTTTGTTGGCATCGTTTTCGGCTGCCTGCTGGACTATCTGGCTCTGCGCAAAACGTCGGTTCCGGTAAATAAGTAAAAAATGCGACATATCCGTTGTAATCACTACGCGTAATAATAACTCACGCATCGTATATAAAATTTTTTATTTGCGCTTTTGTGCGCTTTAGAATTCTGGAAATTACTGGAACGTTTAAAACAGGCTTTATTTCTTTAACCGATTCAGCATCGGGCCAATTAAATTTTCGTTTTTTAATTGTCTTTTATTTGATGATTATTTGTTAATTAATTGTATATTTTTGACAATGGTTATACCAATTGCCATCTTAACACCGCCCCTATCCCCCCTTTCGTTATAACGCCCGTCAGATGGGCATTCCGCCTGAAAAATAGACACATTTGGCAACATCTGTGACAAGCACGGCAGAACCCGGTAACACATAACTGACAGAGCCCCAATGATGTTTACAGTAATGTAACCTTCCCGTAAAATGCCCACACACTTTAAACGCCACCAACACCCCGTGGAATTGAGGTCGTTACATGAGACTCAGGAAATACAATAAAAACTTGGGATGGTTGTCATTAATCGCCGGCACTGTATTACTCAGTGGCTGCGATTCTGCACTACTTGACCCCAAAGGACAGATTGGACTGGAGCAGCGTTCGCTGATTCTGACGGCCTTCGGCCTGATGATGATCGTCGTGATACCGGCCGTCTTGATGGCTGTTGGTTTCGCCTGGAAGTATCGTGCGAGCAATAAAGATGCGAAGTATAGCCCGAACTGGTCACACTCCAACAAAGTGGAAGCTGTGGTCTGGACCGTGCCAATTCTTATCATCATCTTCCTCGCCGTTCTGACCTGGAAAACCACTCACTCCTTAGAACCGAGCAAACCGCTGGTTCATGACGAGAAACCAATCACCATTGAAGTGGTTTCCATGGACTGGAAATGGTTCTTCATCTACCCGGAGCAGGGCATTGCTACCGTTAACGAAATCGCTTTCCCGGCGAACGTACCGGTGCAGTTCAAAGTGACCTCCAACTCCGTGATGAACTCCTTCTTTATCCCGCGTCTGGGCAGCCAGATTTACGCCATGGCCGGCATGCAGACTAACCTGCATCTTATCGCTAACGAAGCGGGTACCTACGACGGTATCTCAGCAAGCTATAGCGGCCCGGGCTTCTCTGGTATGAAGTTCAAAGCCATTGCTACGCCGGATCGTGCCACATTCGATCAGTGGGTCGCTAAAGCGAAACAATCTCCGAACACCATGGACGACATGGCAGCATTCGAGAAAGTGGCTGCACCGAGCGAATACAACAAGGTGGAGTACTTCTCCAGCGTGAAACCTGATTTGTTTAAAGCAGTGACCAGCAAATTCATGGATCACGGCAAGAGCATGAACATGTCTAAACCGGAAGGCGAACACGCATCGCACGAAGGAATGGAAGGCATGGACATGAGCCACGCGGAATCCGCTCACTAAGGGGCCGAGGAAGAATACGATGTTCGGAAAACTGACACTGGATGCAGTGCCCTACCACGAACCCATTATCGTGGTTACGGTGGCTGCCATTATCGTCGGGGGACTTGCTCTCCTGGCGGCCATCACTTACTTCGGTAAGTGGTCCTATCTATGGAACGAGTGGCTGACCTCCGTCGACCACAAAAAACTCGGCATCATGTATGTCATCGTCGCTATCGTCATGCTGCTGCGTGGCTTTGCCGATGCCATTATGATGCGTAGCCAGCAGGTGCTGGCCTCCGCCGGGGAAGCAGGCTTCCTGCCGCCTCATCACTACGACCAGATCTTTACCGCTCACGGCGTTATCATGATCTTCTTCGTGGCGATGCCGTTCGTTATCGGTCTGATGAACCTGGTGGTTCCGCTACAGATCGGCGCGCGCGACGTGGCGTTCCCGTTCCTGAACAACCTGAGCTTCTGGTTCACCGTTGTCGGTGTGGTTCTGGTTAACCTGTCGCTGGGTGTAGGTGAATTCGCTCAGACCGGCTGGCTGGCCTATCCGCCGCTTTCGGGAATTGAGTACAGTCCGGGCGTAGGGGTCGATTACTGGATTTGGGCGCTGCAGCTCTCCGGTATTGGTACCACTCTGACCGGTATTAACTTCTTCGTGACCATCATCAAGATGCGTGCGCCAGGAATGACGATGTTCAAGATGCCGGTATTTACCTGGGCATCTCTGTGCGCCAACATCCTGATTATCGCCTCCTTCCCAATTCTGACGGTTACCATCGCGCTGCTGACCCTGGATCGCTATCTGGGCACCCATTTCTTTACCAACGATATGGGCGGCAACATGATGATGTACATCAACCTGATTTGGGCCTGGGGCCATCCGGAAGTGTACATCCTGGTTCTGCCGGTATTCGGTGTGTTCTCTGAAGTTGCCGCAACCTTCTCGCGTAAACGCCTGTTTGGCTACACCTCGCTGGTGTGGGCGACCGTGTGTATTACTATCCTGTCGTTCATCGTTTGGCTGCACCACTTCTTCACCATGGGTGCCGGCGCGAACGTTAACGCCTTCTTCGGTATTACCACGATGATTATCGCCATCCCGACCGGGGTGAAGATCTTCAACTGGCTGTTCACCATGTATCAGGGCCGCATCGTCTTCAACTCTGCGATGCTGTGGACCATCGGCTTTATCGTGACCTTCTCGGTCGGCGGTATGACCGGCGTTCTGCTGGCGGTGCCGGGCGCAGACTTCGTACTGCACAACAGCCTGTTCCTGATTGCGCACTTCCATAACGTGATCATCGGCGGTGTGGTATTTGGTTGCTTCGCCGGTCTGACCTACTGGTGGCCGAAAGCCTTTGGCTTCACCCTGAACGAGACCTGGGGCAAACGCGCCTTCTGGTTCTGGATCATCGGCTTCTTCGTCGCGTTTATGCCGCTGTACGTGCTGGGCTTCATGGGTATGACCCGTCGCCTGAGCCAGCAAATTGATCCGCAGTTCCACCCGATGCTGGTGATTGCCGCATGCGGTGCTGCGCTGATTGCCTGCGGTATCCTGTGCCAGCTGATTCAGTTCTACGTGTCTATTCGCGACCGCGAGCAGAACCGTGACCTGACCGGTGACCCATGGGGCGGCCGTACGCTGGAGTGGGCAACCTCTTCCCCGCCTCCGTTCTATAACTTTGCCATTGTGCCGCAGATTCACGAACGCGATGCATTCTGGGAAATGAAAGAGAAAGGCGAAGCGTACAAGCAGCCAACACAGTATGAAGAAATTCATATGCCGAAAAACAGCGGTGCGGGCATCGTGATTGCCGCCTTCGCTACGGTGTTTGGTTTCGCCATGATCTGGCATATCTGGTGGATGGCAATTGTCGGCTTCGCTGGCATCCTGATCACCTGGATTATCAAAAGCTTTGACGAGGACGTGGATTACTACGTGCCGGTTGCGGAAGTCGAAAAACTGGAAAATCAGCATTTCGATGAGATTTCTAAGGCAGGGCTGAAAAATGGCAACTGATACTCTCGCGCACAACGCCCACGCGCATGAACACGGGCATCACGATACAGGGCCGATGAAAGTCTTCGGTTTCTGGATCTACCTGATGAGCGACTGCATTATCTTCGCCACGCTGTTTGCCACCTATGCCGTTCTGGTGAACGGCACGGCGGGCGGCCCAACCGGTAAAGATATCTTCGAACTGCCGTTCGTGCTGGTAGAAACCGCACTGCTGCTGTTCAGCTCCATCACCTACGGCATGGCGGCTATCGCCATGTACAAAAACAACAAGAGCCAGGTGGTTTCCTGGCTCGCCCTCACCTTCCTGTTTGGTGCCGGGTTCATCGCGATGGAAATCTATGAATTCCATCACCTGATTGTTGAAGGTATGGGCCCGGATCGCAGCGGCTTCCTGTCGGCGTTCTTTGCGCTGGTCGGGACTCACGGTCTGCACGTCACCTCCGGTCTTATCTGGATGGCGGTGCTGATGGTGCAGATTTCCCGCCGCGGCCTGACCAGCACTAACCGTACGCGTATTCTGTGCCTGAGCCTGTTCTGGCACTTCCTGGACGTCGTATGGATCTGTGTATTCTCCGTTGTTTACCTGATGGGGGCGATGTAATGAGTCATTCTAACGATCACAGCGGCGCATCCCACGGCAGCGTGAAGTCGTACATGACAGGTTTCATCCTGTCGATCATCCTGACGGTGATCCCGTTCTGGATGGTAATGACCGGTAGCGCGTCGCATGCGGCAATTCTCGGCACCATTCTGGTGACCGCTGTTGTGCAGATCGTCGTACACCTGGTGTACTTCCTGCACATGAACAGCAAGTCTGACGAAGGCTGGAACATGACCGCGTTTGTCTTTACCGTGATAATCATTGCCATCGTGGTGGTAGGCTCCATCTGGATTATGTGGAACCTGAACTACAACATGATGGTTCACTAAGAGCGGCGAGTATGTTTAAGCGATACCTGCAAGTAACGAAGCCTGGCATCATTTTTGGCAACCTGATCTCCGTGATCGGCGGTTTCCTGCTGGCCTCCAAGGGCCACATCGATTATCCGCTGTTCGCCTGGACGCTGATCGGCGTGTCTCTGGTGGTCGCCTCGGGTTGTGTTTTCAACAACTACATCGATCGTGACATCGACCGTAAGATGGAACGTACGAAGAACCGAGTGCTGGTTAAGGGACTGATTGCGCCAAAAACGTCGCTGGTCTACGCCACCTTGCTGGGTCTCGCTGGCTTCATGCTGCTGTGGTTCGGCGCCAATCCCCTCGCCTGCTGGCTGGGGGTGATGGGGTTCGTGGTTTATGTCGGCGTTTACAGCCTGTACATGAAGCGCCACTCCGTTTACGGCACGCTGATTGGTTCTCTCTCCGGCGCTGCGCCGCCGGTGATTGGCTACTGCGCGGTCACGGGTGATTTCGACAGCGGCGCGTTAATTCTGCTGGCCATTTTCAGCCTGTGGCAGATGCCTCACTCCTACGCTATCGCGATTTTCCGCTTCAAGGATTATCAGGCAGCGAACATTCCGGTTCTGCCGGTGGTGAAAGGCATTGCCGTGGCGAAGAACCACATCACGGTGTATATCGTAGCGTTTGCGCTGGCCACATTGATGCTCTCTCTGGGCGGCTACGCCGGGTATAAATACCTGGTTGTTGCAGCGGCAGTGAGCGTCTGGTGGCTCGGTATGGCGCTGCGCGGTTACAAAGTGGAAGATGATAAGGTCTGGGCGCGCAAGCTGTTCGGTTTCTCGATCATTGCCATTACCGCGCTGTCTGTGATGATGTCCGTGGACTTTATGGTGCCTAACTCACAGAGCCTGCTGACTTACGTCTGGTAAGACACACGTTCTGACAAAAAAACCTCGCTTCGGCGGGGTTTTTTATTACCTGAAGAAAAGTGCCCGATATTGATGTTTTCCTAAATATTGGCGAGGCTGGCGTTTAAGCGGCTCATTCAAGGGGAAGAGGTATAAAATCGCGGCGGGTGCTTGAGACTATTTGTCTTGAGCATGATGTGAAAGGCAGATAGACAAAAGCCCCAGATAACATTCAGCGTCCGGCAAGACGCTTAACATTAATCTGAGGCCCCCTAAATGCGTAGCAACATTAGGTTAGCCTCTTACCGACCTTCGGGTCAAGGAGAAGTAGGCTATGAAGCGGAACAAGGTAGTGATTGTTGCCCTGATCGTCCTCTGTATTACCGTCGTGTTGTCGGTGCTGGTCACGCGCAAAGATCTGTGCGCGGTCCGTATTCGCAGCGGTCATACGGAGGTCGCCGTCTTCACAGCCTACGAATCTGTTAAGTAAGAGACCCGACGGGGAGTCATCCCCGCCACTCTTGATGTTGCCAGGTATTCTCAACGCACCCAATTTTTTCACCTGACTAGCCCACCAGCATCGCCTGTGCGCTATACAGCAAATCAAGATGATCCCGACACAATGCTTTCAGCGACGTGCGCGACTGATGGCTGGTCAAACTCAGCGCTCCCCAATACAGCCCTTCCCTATCGGCGAGCGGCACCGCAATCACCAGCATGCCAATCTCAAACTCCTGCTCGATGGTCGCATACCCCTGACGACGAACCTGCGCGATACGCTCCATCAACGTCGGTACATCCGTCACCGTGTAAGGCGTTCGCTGCTCGCGGGTCACACGCTGCAACACAGCCTCACATTCCGCTTCCGGCAACGAGGCTAACCACAGACGACCGCCCGCGGTGCAGTGAATAGGTACTCGTTCACCAAGCCGCACAGAGGTTGAGTTAAACGGCGTATGCTTGCTGCGGGCGATATAGACCAGCTCGTTATCATCAATGACCCCAACGGACGCATGTTCCTCGGTGCGGCTGGCGACGTACTCGACGATCGGCCGCACCATGCGCGGGAACTGGGCAGAATCGACGTACGCCTGCCCCAGGCGGAGGTTTTTCGCCGTTAACCAGTAATAACGTCCGTCGGTAGCCAGATAACCATCATGCACCAGCGTCAGAAAAAAACGGCGGGCGGCGCTTTGCGTCAGCCCGCTCATCTTCGCCGCTTGCGGCACCGTTAAGCGCGGGTTTGCCTTTGAGAAAAGCTGGATTAGCGCCAGCCCCTTTTGCAACCCCACGATCAGGTCGCGTTGATGAATCTCGTTTTGCATAGTTGTTCACACTTTTGCAACATATGGAGTCAATTACTGCGATTATCGCACTGTCGGTGCGATTAACAACCAACCTGTCCGAATTCTGCGTTGTCGCTCACCGCATCCATTGAAATACTCAAGCAACAGTTTGTTAACAAGTGAGGTGAGTTATGGTCAGCGGATTTACTCAGGTCGTCGCCGTTATCGGACATCCCATTACCCAGGTGAAATCACCGGAAAACTTTAACCACTACTTTGCCAGTCAGAATCTGGACAAGGTCATGATCCCTGTCGATATCGCGCCGGAAGCGGTTGCCGACTATCTGAACGCCCTGCGCGGCTGGCACAACATGAGCAGTATTCTGGTTACCGTGCCCCATAAACAGCGCGTCGCTGGATTGCTGGATACCCTGACCCCCCGCGCCCGCCATCTGAATGCGGTTAACGTGGTGCGTAAGTTGGCGGACGGGCGTTTAGAGGGCGATATGTTAGACGGTGTCGGCTTCCAGCGCGCCGCACAGGCGCATGGATTCCAGCCCGCGGGCAAACGCGCCCTGCTTTCCGGCTGCGGCGGCGTCGGTAGCGCCATCGCCTGGGGGCTGTGTGAAGCCGGTATCCAGAGCCTGGCCTTGTATGACCGCGATGAGGCCAGCCGCCAGCGTCTGGAAAATCGCCTTGCCACCCACTTCCCAACCGTCCATCTCACCGCCCTGCCCACGTCACTGGCGGAGATCGATCTGCTGGTCAACGGTTCCCCTGCCGGCATGGCGGGCTTCGATCCGCTGCCGTTAGATCCGACGCTGCTTGAAACATTAACCGCGGCCACCCACGTCGCCGACGTCGTTACGGCCCCCGTCATCACCCCGCTACTGGCCTTCGCCAACGAGCGCGGATGCCGTACGCAAACCGGCCCGGAAATGGCGCTGGCGCAGATGGAACTCATGGGTCAGTTCATCGGAGCTATGCCTTCATCGCATGAGGCCGCCGCATGAAAAGCTGGGATGTGATCGTCATCGGCAGCGGCGCGGCGGGGTTTGCCGCCGCCGTCACCGCCTGCTGCAAAGGGCTCTCCGTGCTAATGCTGGAAAAAGCGCCGCACTTTGGCGGCACCTCGGCAATTTCTGGCGGCGCGGTGTGGATTAACGACACCGATCAGGCCCGTGCTGCAGGAAAAAGCGGGGCCCCTGACGAGATGAAAACCTACCTGCGTACCATCATCGGTGAGGCGAACTATCGTCCTGAGATGGTTGAGGCCTTCGTTAATGCCGGTCGCGAAGCGCTGGCTTTTCTCGAGCAGGAAGGCGCGGTGAAATACAGCCTGCGCCCGCTGTCGCCGGACTACTACCCGGATGAACCCGGCGCGGTCGACGTAGGCCGCGCGCTGGAAGTGGTGGAGTATGATGGTCGCGAGTTGGGCGAGCATTTCACCACCTTACGCTCGCCGCCGCCGGGAATGCTGCTGTTTGGCGGTATGATGGTGAACCGCGTCGATATTCAGCATTTTCTCGATATGCGTCGCTCGTGGCGCTCGTTCCGCCACTGCACCAAACTGTTACTGCGCTACGGTCGAGATCGCCTGCGCCATCACCGTGGTACCCGTCTGGCAATGGGCAACGCGCTGATTGCCCGTATGGCCACGCTAGCGCTACGCAAAGGGCTGACGCTGAAACTGAACGTCACGGTGAAATCGTTGACGGAACAGAATGGCCGCGTGACCGGCGTGGAAATTGAGCGCGATGGTCAATCAATCACCCTGCACGCGCGCCGCGGCGTCGTGCTGGCGGCCGGTGGTTTCGCCGCCGGGCGTATTGCACCGCAGTTCCGCCCCGCGACTCAGCAACACTACACCATGTCGCCCGCGACGAACGACGGGGCAGCGTTTCAGCTGGGGCTGGGCGTGGATGCCCGCCAGGGTGCCGACCTGCCGTCGAACTTTTTCTGGGCGCCGGTTTCCGTACTGCGCCGTCCGGACGGCAGCGAGGAGCGTTTCCCGCATCTGGTGACCGACCGCGCCAAGCCGGGCGTGATTGCCGTCAACCAGCGCGGCGTACGCTTCGTCAATGAATCCAATTCCTACCATCATTTCGCCAGCGCCATGCAGCAGCAGCCGGAGAACGCCCCCTGCTATCTGCTCTGCGATGCCCAGGCAATGAAGCGCTATGGCCTGGGGCTGGCGCGCCCGGCACCGGTCAACAACGACGCGCTGGTGAGCGCCGGTTATCTGTATCAGGCGCAGAGTCTGGGCGAACTGGCGCAGCAGTTAGGCCTTGAACCGCAGTTGCTTGAACACACCGTCGCTCGCTATAACCGCGACGCCGCCAACGGCAGCGACCCGCAATTTCACAAGGGTGGAAACAGCTATAACCGCGCCATGGGCGATGCGGCGCATAGCCCAAACCCTTGTAACGCGCCGCTATTAAGCGCGCCGTTTTATGCCATCAAACTCTTTACCGGCGATTTAGGCACCTCGCGCGGGCTGGTCACCACCGCCGACGCGCAGGTGATTAACCAGCAGGGTCAGCCTATCGGTGGCCTGTACGCCGTCGGTAACGATATGGATTCGATGATGGCGGGCACCTATCCCGGCCCTGGCATTACCCTTGGCCCGGCGCTCACGTTCGGCTATCTGGCCGCCCTGCACATGACCAACACATCCCCACTCACTTCAGGAGAAGCATCATGATCTACGAAAAACGCACCTACACCATCAACCCGCTGAAGATGGCCGACTGGCTGGCGCTGTACAAAAGCGACGCCTACGCGGTGCAGACCGAACATCTCGGCAAGCTGATTGGCTTCTTCTTCACCGAGATCGGCGTGGTCAATCAGGTGGTTCACATCTGGGCCTACGAGAGCCTGGACGACCGTCTGGTTCGCCGCGCGCGTATGGCGCAGGACGAGCGCTGGCTGACCTTTTCGCGTAAAAACCGCGAGCTGGCAGCGGTTGAACGTCTGGAGTCGGTGCTGATGCGCCCAACCGATTTCTCCCCGCTGCAATAAGGAGTCGCGCATGAGCAGGCTCGTTGAGGTGGATATGCTGGTTATCGGCTCCGGTGCGGCGGGGCTGTCTGCCGCCGTAACCGCGGCGCTGCACGGCGCGCGGGTGCTGGTAGCCGAAAAAGAGTCGACGATTGGCGGCACCAGCGCCTGGTCCGGCGGCTGGCTGTGGATCCCGCAAAATCCGCTCGCCCGCGAAGAAGGTATTATCGAGGATGATACCGCGCCGCTGGCCTATCTACAGGCCGAGCTGGAGGGGCGTCCGGCCGATGCGCGCCTGCGGACTTTCTTGCGCTATGGGCCGGAGATGGTGGAGTTTTTCCGTCGCCGTACCGCCGTCCAGTTCCTCTCCGGCAGTAAAATGCCGGATTTTCACAATAGCCACGGCTTCGCCAACGGCGGTCGCTCGGTGACCGCTCAACCCTATGATGCCCGCGAGCTGGGCGACTGGTTGCACCGGCTGCGGCCGCCGCTGGAGACCATCAGCCTGGCCGGGATGGGCATCGCGGGCGGCGCGGATATGGCGCACTTTTTTAACGCGACGCGCTCACCGCGATCCGCGCTGTATGCCGCTCGACGCCTTGCCCGTCATGGCTGGCAGCGACTGCGTTATGGTCGTGGTCGTCATCTGGTGAATGGCAACGCGCTGGTGGCGCGCCTGCTGCGTTCGGCGCTGGACGCCAGCGTCCGTTTTCAGCTCAACGCACCGGTGACGCGGTTATTACAGGACGCCAGCGGCGTCACTGGCGCCGTTCTCTGTAGCGATGACGGCGAGATTCAGGTTAACGCTCGCGCGGTGGTGCTGGCCTGCGGCGGTTTCCCGCACGACAAGCTGCGATTAGCCGAACAGGTGCCGCACGCGGCGCAGGGCTACGGTCACTTCTCCGCCGCGCCGCCGGGCAATCAGGGCGATGGCATTCGTCTTGGCGAAACCGTGGGCGGGCAGTTTGACGACTCGCTTAAGCACCCCATGGCGTGGGCACCGGTCTCCCGCGTGTCGCTGGCCAGCGGAATACAGCTGGCGTTTCCACATCTCGTTGAACGTGCCAAGCCGGGATTTATCGCGGTGCGCGATAACGGCAAACGCTTTGTCAATGAAGCCGACTCGTATCATGACTTTATCGCCGCGCTGCTCAAGGCAACGCCGGAGGGAGAAAAACCGGCGGCATGGCTCATCGCCGACAGCCGCGCGCTGCACCGCTACGGCCTCGGCCACGCGCGCCCCACGCCGTTCCCGGTAAAAGCCTGGCTGCGTACAGGCTACCTGCAAAGCGGCAACACGCTGGCGGAGCTGGCACAAAAATGCGGCATCGACGGGTCGGCGCTCAGCGAAACCGTCGCTCGCTTTAACGACTTCGCTCGTCAGGCTCGCGATGACGATTTCCAACGCGGCGCATCGGCCTATAACCTCGCGCAGGGCGATGCCCGCCACCAGCCCAGCCCGACGCTGGGTGCGCTGGAACAGGCGCCGTATTACGCGGTGCGAATCCTTCCCGGCTCGCTCGGTTCCTTTAGCGGACTGAAAACCGATGAACAGGCGCGCGTGCTGGACGCCGAACAACAACCAATCGCCGGATTATTTGCCGTGGGTAACGATATGTCGAGCGTGATGCAGGGGTTCTACCCCAGCGGCGGCATCACGCTTGGCCCTGCCATGACCTTTGGTTATCTGGTGGGAAAAAACCTGGCCGCAAACATAACATCTTAAAAAAATTACGCATTTAGCCAGGGAAAGGCGCCAAACATAACTAAAAATCTTACCTGCAACTGTACTGGAGTCTGTATGAATATGCGTTCCCTCTCGCTAGCAGCACTCACCGTGCTGGACGTTTCACCGCCGGAGCACGTGCGTATCGCCGCGCTCACCGGCTATAGCCACGTGGGCATTCGTCTGCTGCCCGCAACGCCTGATGACCCTGACTACGACATGCTCGGCGATACGCCGACGGTACGCGAAACGCTGGCCGCGCTACGCGATACCGGGATACGCGTTTCCGACGTGGAGATTGTGCGCCTGACGCCGGACTTCAACCTTGATGCGCTGCGTCCGTTCCTCGAAACCGCCGCCCGACTGGAAGCCCAGCAGGTGCTGGTAGCCGGCAATGACGATAACCTGCACCGCTGCGCGGACAACCTTGCCCGGCTGGCGCAGGCCGGAGAAGCCTACGGCCTGACCATGAACCTGGAGCCGATGCCGTGGACCTATCTTCCGACGCTCGCCTCCGCGCAGAAGCTGATTGCCGCCAGCGGACAGCACAACGTTGGCATCCTGGTCGATGCCATCCATTTCTGGCGCGCGGGTGAGTCACTGGACGCGTTGCGTGCGCTGGCGCCACAGCAGCTGAACTACATGCAGCTGTGCGATGCCCCGGCGCGAATCCCCACAGACACCGGAGAACTGATTTACCAGGCCCGCTGCGCACGCCGGGTACCAGGCGAAGGCGAACTGGATTTGCGCGGCCTGCTGGCGGCATTACCGCCCACGCTGCCGGTTTCGCTGGAAGTCCCGCTGGACGGGGCTCAGGGAGCTTTACCAGCACAACAACGCGCAGCGCTGCTGTTTAACGCGGCACAATCCTTCCTGTAAACAGGAGTACGCTATGTCACAGACACAACGCCTGGATGTCAGAGAGTTAATCAATTCCAACCCGCTCAGCCGCTACCAGAAGCTGGTTATTTTCCTTGGTTTTTGCGTCATCGCGCTGGACGGTTTCGATATCGCCATCATGGGTTTTATCGCCCCCACGCTCAAACAAGAGTGGGGCGTCAGTAATCACGAGCTGGGCTTTGTCATCAGTACCGCGCTGATCGGCCTTGCGCTAGGCGCGCTTTTCTCCGGCCCGCTCGCAGATTGGCTGGGGCGCAAGAAAATCATCATCAACAGCGTGTTTTTCTTCGGTTTCTGGACCGTGGCGACGGCGTTTTCCCAGAACATTGAGCAGATGATCTTTTTCCGCTTTATGACCGGACTCGGACTGGGCGCGGC
Organism: Kluyvera georgiana ATCC 51603; assembly: GCF_001654985.1. GTDB lineage: Bacteria > Pseudomonadota > Gammaproteobacteria > Enterobacterales > Enterobacteriaceae > Kluyvera > Kluyvera georgiana. Next base: position 41,991 of record NZ_LXEU01000078.1, on the reverse strand, counting down.
GATGCCAAACATGAGCACGCTGGTGTCGGAATACGCCCCTGAGCGCAAACGCTCGTTTATCATCACCGTCATTTTCTGCGGTTTCACCTTCGGTGCCGCCATTGGCGGGTTTGCCGCATCATGGCTCATCCCGCAGTTTGGCTGGCACTCGCTGATGGCGCTGGGTGGCGTACTGCCGCTGCTGTTTGCCCCCATTCTTATCTGGAAGTTGCCGGAGTCCGCGCGTTTTCTGGTGATCAAGCAGGCGCCCGCCGAGCGGATCCACGCCATCCTTCAGCGTTTTTACCCCGGTCAGGTGAGTGAAAACGTGCAATTTATTTTGCCGCAGCAGCCGATCCAAAGCAGCGCCATGCGCATTGTGCTGTCGCGCGAGTACCTGTTCGGTTCGCTGATGCTTTGGCTGGTCTACTTCATGGGGCTGTTCCTGGTCTATATCCTCGGCAGCTGGTTGCCAACGCTGGTAAAAGAGATTGGCCTGACCGTCAGTCAGGCCGCAATCATGACCGCCATTTATCAGGCGGGCGGCACCGTCGGTTCACTGTTTGCCGGCTGGCTGATGGACCGAATTGACCCGCATCGGGCGCTGGGCGTCATTTTCGCCGTGGGCGGATTATTCACCATGGCGATTGGCTACGCGGGAGTGAACTTCCCGCTACTGTGCCTGCTGGCCTTCGTTAGCGGCGCATGTTTGAACGGCGCGAATACCGGGATGAACGCCCTTTCCGCTCGCTTCTATCCCACGCAGGCCCGTGCTACCGGATCCAGTTGGATGCACGGCGTTGGCCGCATCGGCGCCATTCTTAGCGCCTTCGCTGGGGCCGAAATGCTGGCGCTGGGGCTCGATTTTAAATCGGTGTTCCTGATCCTCGGCATTCCGGCGGCATTGACCGTCCTCGGCCTGGCCGCTAAAGGGTACTGGGCGGCAGGCCCGGTCGACGCTCGCTCATCTCTCCCTACCACGCTGCGGAGCCCATCATGAATCGTATTCGTCTTACCGTCATTGGCGCGGGTGCCATCGGACGTAAACATATTGAGGTTATCAATCAAACGCCGCAGGCCGAGCTGGTCGCCCTGGCCGATCCGTCGCCACAGGCGCAGGCGCTGACAAAATCACTCGGCGTGGCGTGGTATGCCGACATTCACGATATGCTGGATCAGGCCAGACCGCAGGGCGTGATTAACGCGACGCCGAACACTCTGCACGTGCCGTGCGCCATTGCCTGCGTGGAGCGGGGGATCCCGGTGCTGGTTGAGAAACCGGTCGCCGAGTCTCCGGCGCGTGCACGAGAACTGGTGGACGCGGCGACGCAGCACGGCGTCCCGGTACTGGTCGGCCATCACCGTCGGCACAATGCGCTGACGGCGGCGGCAAAGTCGCTTATCGACAGCGGTGAGCTGGGTCAGATCGTTGCCGTATCAGCGCACTGGATCCTGCAAAAACCGGACGACTACTTCGATGTTGCCTGGCGACGGGAACCGGGGGCCGGGCCGCTGCTGGTAAATCTGGTGCACGATATCGATCTGCTGCGTTATCTGCTGGGCGAGATCGACGATGTTCAGGCGATGACCAGCAACGCCAGGCGCGGCTTCGCCAACGAAGACAGCGCGGTGGTCAACCTGCGCTTCGCCTGCGGCGCACTGGGCAGCGCGGTGCTGAGCGACTGCGGCGTCAGCCCGTGGAGCTGGGAGATGAACTCGGCAGAGAACGCAGTCTACGCGCATACCCCGGAAAACTGCTATCTGATTTCCGGCAGCAAGGGCGCGCTGGCGGTTCCGCAGATGCGCTGGTGGCGCTACGGCGAGCAGAACGGCTGGCACGCTCCGCTGTTGCAGGAGACGCTGGCCGTCGAGCCCATCGATCCGTTTATTTTGCAGCTACGTCATTTCCTGCAGGTGATTCGCGGAGAAGCGACGCCAATCATTGATGCGGCGGATGCGTTACGCTCGCTGGAGGTGATCGACGCAATCCGCCAGCAGGCGGCCTGACCGGAGCCTGACCCGGTGGCTCCACGCCGCCGGGTTATCATTCATGCTGCTATTCCGCACAAATGATTCAATAATGTAATATTTGTTAATTAACCCTCTGTTTACCCTTCCCTCTCCCCGCACTACACTACTCCCAGCTTTTATATAGAGGTGGAAATGAACGATTACAAAATGACGCCGGGTGAGTTACGCGCCACCTGGGGTTTAGGGACCGTATTTTCTTTGCGTATGCTCGGTATGTTTATGGTCCTTCCGGTTCTGACCACATACGGCATGGCATTGCAGGGCGCCAGCGAGGCGTTAATCGGCCTGGCTATTGGCATTTATGGCCTGGCACAGGCGGTTTTTCAGATTCCCTTCGGGCTGATTTCGGACCGCGTTGGCCGCAAACCGCTGATCGTCGGCGGACTGGCGATTTTTGTGCTGGGCAGCGTGATTGCCGCGATGTCCGACTCCATCTGGGGCATTATTCTTGGCCGCGCCTTACAAGGCTCCGGGGCGATTGCCGCCGCGGTGATGGCGCTGCTTTCCGACCTGACCCGCGAACAAAACCGCACCAAAGCGATGGCGTTTATCGGCGTCAGCTTCGGCGTGACCTTCGCCATTGCGATGGTGCTGGGGCCGATAATTACGCATAAACTCGGCCTGCACGCCCTGTTCTGGATGATTGCCGGGCTGGCAACGCTGGGTATTCTGCTCACGCTGTGGGTCGTACCGGACAGTAAAAACCACGTGCTCAACCGCGAATCCGGCATGGTCAAGGGTTGCTTCAGCAAGGTGCTGATGGAGCCCAGGCTGCTGAAGCTCAATTTCGGCATCATGTGTCTGCACATTCTGCTGATGTCCACCTTTGTCGCCCTGCCGGGGCAGCTAGAGTCGGCGGGCTTTCCGGCCGCCGAGCACTGGAAAATTTACCTGGTGACCATGGTGGTGTCGTTTATCGCGGTGGTGCCGTTTATCATCTACGCGGAAGTAAAGCGCCGCATGAAGCGCGTGTTCGTGCTGTGCATTGCCCTGCTGCTGATTGCTGAAATTGTGCTCTGGGGCTCCGGAAACTATTTCTGGGAACTGGTGGCGGGCGTGCAGATTTTCTTCCTCGCCTTCAACCTGATGGAAGCGCTGCTGCCGTCGCTTATCAGCAAAGAGGCGCCGGCGGGCTATAAAGGCACGGCAATGGGTATTTATTCCACCAGCCAGTTCTTAGGCGTCGCCATTGGCGGCTCGCTCGGCGGCTGGATTGACGGCCTGTTTGATTCACAAACGGTGTTCCTCGCCGGCGCGCTGCTGGCGACGGTCTGGCTGCTGGTCTCGATGACCATGCAGGAACCGCAGTACGTCAGCAGCCTGCGCGTCGAGATACCGCAAGACGTTGCCGCGGACGATGCGCTACGTGAACGCCTGCTGGCGACGGACGGGGTGAAAGAAGTGCTGGTGGTAGCCGATGAACACTCGGCCTACGTGAAAATCGACAGCAAAGTCACTAACCGCTTTGAAGTAGAACAGGTGATTGCCGCCCATTAAACGGCATCGGCCCACACCACGGTGTGGGCCGTACTTTCGCCGTTAGTCGCGGAAGTTTTTAAACTGGAACGGCTGGCCGAGATCGCCGCCGCGCACCAGCGCCATCACCGACTGCAGGTCGTCGCGGGATTTCCCGGTCACGCGAATCTCTTCGCCCTGAATTTGCGCCTGCACCTTCAGCTTGCTGTCTTTAATCAGCTTGACGATTTTCTTCTGCACCGCGCTTTCGATGCCCTGCTTCAGCTTAGCTTCGACAAACCAGGTCTTACCGCTGTGCACAAACTCTTCCGGCACATCGAGAGATGCGCCTTCAATGCCGCGCTTCAGCAGCTTGGCGCGCAGGATATCCAGCAGCTGGTTCACCTGGAAATCAGACTCGCTCAGCACCTTAATGGTTTTATTGGCTTCATTCAGCTCAATTTTCGCTTCTACACCGCGAAAATCGAAACGCGATTCAACCTCACGGGCCGCGTTATCCACACCGTTGCGCGCTTCCTGAAGATCAACTTCAGAGACAATATCGAAAGATGGCATCTTTTCCCCTCCCTTAGTTTCTTTTGCGTTGCATAATACCTGCAACGCGGCATAACTCAACTTGTTATCCCCGGAAGCTCAGTGGATAGCGCTATACTCACACTCATTCGGGTCATCAGCGTGAAGTATGACATACCAGCAACATCTGGTGTGGTAAGGAGGATGTTTGAAAATAACAGTATTGGGATGTGGCGCGCTGGGTCAGCTATGGATGACGGCGCTCTACAAAAAAGGATTTGAAGTACAAGGATGGCTACGTGTACCTCAGCCCTACTGTAGCGTCAATCTGATAGAGCTGGACGGCAGTGAGTTTAACCAATCGTTGACGGCCAACGATCCTGATTTTCTGGCGCAAAGCGATTTACTGCTGGTCACACTCAAGGCCTGGCAAGTTTCCGATGCGGTCAGAGCCCTGGCTTCACGTCTCCCACAAACTACGCCTATTTTGCTGATTCATAACGGTATGGGCACTCTGCTGGAGCTGAACGACCTCAAGCAGCCGATTCTGCTTGGCGCCACCACGCAGGCCGCGCGGCGCGACGGGAACGTGATCGTTCACGTGGCCAACGGTACCACCCATATCGGCCCGGCCAAACGCTACGACGCCGACTACAGCCAGCTGGCGGAAACCCTGCAGAACGTCCTGCCAGACGTGGCCTGGCACGATAACATTCACTCCGCCATGTGGCGCAAGCTGGCGGTCAACTGCGTCATTAACCCGCTCACCGCGCTGATGAACTGCCCGAACGGCGATCTGCGCGGCCATCAGGAGCAAATTGCCCTTATCTGTGAAGAGGTTGCGCAGACCATGACGCGGGAAGGATTTCATACCTCTCCGGAAAGTCTGTTATTTTATGTGAACCAGGTGATTGACCTGACAGCAGAAAATATCTCATCGATGCTGCAGGATATCCGCGCGTTGCGTCATACGGAAATCGACTACATTACCGGTTTTCTGCTCAAACGCGCGCGAGCGCACGGCATCCCCGTGCCGGAAAATACCCGCCTGTATGAACTGGTTAAACGTAAGGAGAGTGAATATGAGCGCGTCGGCACTGATTTGCCTCGCACCTGGTAGTGAAGAGATGGAAGCCGTCACCACTATCGATTTATTAGTGCGTGGCGGTATTCAGGTCACCACCGCCAGCGTCGCCAGCGACGGCAACCTGACGATTACCTGCTCGCGCGGCGTGAAGCTGCTGGCCGACGCCCCGCTGGTGGAAGTGGCGGACGACGATTTCGATATCATTATCCTGCCTGGCGGCATTAAGGGCGCGGAGTGCTTTCGCGACAGCCCGCTGCTGGTCGAAACGGTGAGGCAGTTTCATCTCTCCGGGCGTATCGTTGCCGCTATCTGTGCGGCAGCGGCGACCGTCCTCGTGCCGCATGATATTTTCCCCATCGGTAATATGACCGGCTTCCCGGCGCTGAAAGATAAAATCCCGGCAGATCAGTGGATGGATAGACGCGTCGCGTGGGATCCGCGCGTCAATCTCCTCACCAGCCAGGGGCCAGGAACATCCATTGATTTTGGCCTGAAGATTATTGACCTGCTGGTCGGGCGCGAAAAGGCGTATGAAGTGGCATCACAGCTGGTGATGGCGGCAGGGATTTATAACTACTACGAAGGGTAACGCCGGATGGTGGTATCAACACCTTATCCGGCCGACAGATAACCCGATATAAAAAAACCGGCCAGGCCGGTTTTTTTATTTATGGACGGTAAACCTTCACGTTTTCAAAGCCCTGTTCGCGCAGATACAGCGCCTGCAGACGGCTCATCACGCCACGCTCGCACCACAGCAGATAGGTTTTGCTGCGATCAAGGTCGCCAAACTGGGTGCTGAGTTTATAGAACGGCAGCGAGGCCACTTCTACGCCCTCTACTTTCAGCGGTTTGTCGTCCTGCTCATCAACGGAGCGGATATCAAGAATCACGTCGTTGGCGCTAAAGCCGCTGACGGTTTCCACTTCCACCACCTCTTGCTGGGTCTGCTGGGCGATTTCGCGGATATCAACGTTGTTCGCCTCTGCCACCACTTTGTCGAGGATCGCAAAGTCGAAGTTCTCTTCTTCGGCTTCGATTTTCGCCTTCACCGCTTTGATGGTCGGGCTTTTTGAGATCACGCCGCAGTATTCCGGCATGGTACGGGCAAAATCTTCGGTACCGATTTCACGCGCCAGATTGATGATGTGCTCTTTATCGTGCGAAATCAGCGGACGCAGAATCAGGGTATCAGAAACGTTGTCGATCAGACGCAGGTTGGTCAGCGTCTGGCTGGAAACCTGGCCAAGCGCTTCACCGGTCACCAGCGCCTGCACGCCGTAGCGTTCAGCCACTTTCGACGCCGCACGCACCATCATACGCTTGAGCACCACGCCCATCTGGCCGTCGTCGACTTTCTCGAGAATTTCGCCCACCACCGGTTCGAAGTTGATCGCCACAAAACGCACGCGATGCGAACTGCCGAAGCGGTTCCACAGGTAGTGCGCAACCTGACGAACGCCGATTTCATGCGCCGCGCCGCCAAGGTTAAAGAAGCAGTAGTGTACGCGGCAGCCGCGACGCATCAGCATATAGCTGGAAACGCCGGAGTCGAAACCACCGGAGATCAGCGACAACACGTCTTCCTGGGTGCCAATCGGGAAACCGCCAATACCTTCATAACGCCCTTTTACCAGCAGCAGACGATCGTTCTCGATTTCGAGATTGACGGTCACATCCGGGTCGGTCAACTTCACGCGCGCCGTTTCAATATGCTGGTTCAGACCGCCGCCCACATAACGCTCAACCTCAATGGAGGTGAATTCGTGCTTACCGCGACGTTTAACCCGCACGCAGAAGGTTTTGTTTTCCAGCGCTTCGCGCCACAGCGGCAGCGTCTGCTCGAAAATATCGTGCAGGGAGGTGAACGGCACGTCTTCCACTTCGAGGATATGGTGAATCCCCGGAATGCGCGTCAGAGCGTCGCGGATAACCAGACGCTGGTTCTCATCTTTTGCGCGAACTTCGATGTGATCCCAGTGACGAACGACGGCGAGCGTTTCATCGTAGTGTTTAAGAACGTTACGAATGTTCCCGGTTAAAATTTTAATAAAGCGCAAACGCACAGATTGGCTTTTGATGGTGATTTCCGGGAACAATTTAATGATAAACTTCATGGCGGCAATGGTTCGTTGGCAAGCCCGACAGGGCTTTGAGCAAAAAGATGTATCGCAGCGTACCAGCGGTCGCTACGTCCAGGACGCGGAGTATACCATCATCCCGCTGACCATTGCGTGTTATTTGCTTCACACTCAGACTCCGTTACCATAGACGCAGTCGCGACATAACAAGAGCCAAACATCCACTATGCCAAAGAAAAATGCAGCCCCGGCCAGTTTCGAAACCGCGTTAACCGAGCTGGAGCAAATAGTTAATCGTCTGGAAAGCGGTTCTCTGCCGCTGGAAGAGGCGCTGAACGAGTTCGAACGCGGCGTCCAACTGGCACGTCAGGGGCAGAGCAAACTGCAGCAGGCGGAACAACGCGTGCAGATTCTGTTGGCCGATAACGAAGATGCTCCCTTAACACCTTTCACGCCGGACGCTGAATAAATGGATTTTTCGCAACAGCTGGATGCCTGCGTCACCCAGGCAAACGACGCGCTGCGCCGTTTTATCGCACCGCTGCCGTTTCAGAACACTCCACTGGTCGAAGCGATGCAATATGGCGCACTCTTAGGCGGTAAACGTCTGCGCCCGTTCCTCGTGTACGCCACCGGGCAGATGTTCGGCGTGAGCATCGCCACGCTGGACGCGCCCGCTGCGGCGGTCGAGTGCATCCACGCCTATTCGCTGATGCACGACGATCTGCCAGCGATGGACGACGACGATCTGCGCCGTGGTCAGCCGACCTGCCATATTAAATTTGGTGAGGCGAGCGCCATTCTGGCCGGTGACGCGCTGCAAACGCTGGCGTTTTCTATACTCAGTGATGCGCCGATGAATGAGGTCTCTGACCGCGATCGTCTGGCGATGCTCTCCGAGCTGGCAAGCGCCAGCGGCGCGGCGGGCATGTGCGGAGGTCAGGCGCTGGATCTGGAAGCCGAAGGGCAACAGGTTAATCTGGAAATGCTGGAACGCATTCATCGCCATAAAACCGGCGCGTTGATTCGCGCTGCCGTGCGCCTGGGGGCGCTCAGCGCGGGTGAACAGGGGCGTCAGGCGCTGCCGCTGCTGGACAAGTATGCCGAAAGCATCGGTCTGGCGTTCCAGGTTCAGGATGACATTCTGGATGTGGTGGGCGATACTGCGACCCTCGGAAAGCGCCAGGGTGCCGACCAGCAGCTCGGCAAGAGCACCTATCCGGCACTACTGGGCCTTGAGCAAGCCCGGAACAAAGCCAGTGACCTCATCGCTGAGGCTCGCCAGTCGCTAGAGCAACTGGCCGCACAATCACTGGATACCACAGCACTGGAAGCGCTAGCGAACTACATCATCCTGCGCGACAAATAAACAATAAATGAGTCTCAGATGAGTTTTGATATTGCCAAATACCCGACCCTGGCGCTGGTCGATTCCACTCAGGAATTGCGCCTGCTGCCAAAAGAGAGCCTGCCGAAGCTGTGTGACGAGCTACGTCGTTACCTGCTCGACAGCGTGAGCCGTTCCAGCGGACACTTCGCCTCCGGGCTTGGCACGGTGGAGCTCACCGTGGCGCTGCACTACGTCTATAACACGCCGTTCGACCAGCTTATCTGGGACGTCGGTCACCAGGCTTATCCGCACAAAATTCTGACCGGCCGTCGCGACAAAATTGGCACCATCCGCCAGAAAGGCGGCCTGCACCCGTTCCCATGGCGCGGTGAGAGCGAATACGACGTGCTGAGCGTCGGCCACTCTTCCACCTCCATTTCCGCCGGGATCGGCGTCGCCGTTGCGGCAGGCAGAGAGAACAAGCAGCGTCGTACCGTTTGCGTGATTGGCGATGGCGCGATCACCGCCGGAATGGCGTTTGAAGCGATGAACCACGCGGGTGATATCAAACCGGATATGCTGGTGGTGCTGAACGACAACGAAATGTCGATTTCCGAGAACGTCGGCGCGCTGAACAACCATCTGGCGCAGCTGCTCTCCGGAAAGCTCTACTCCTCGCTGCGTGAAGGCGGTAAAAAAGTCTTCTCCGGCGTGCCGCCGATTAAAGAGCTGCTCAAGCGTACCGAAGAACATATCAAAGGCATGGTGGTGCCCGGCACGCTGTTTGAAGAGCTGGGCTTTAACTACATCGGGCCGGTGGACGGCCACGACGTGCTGGGGCTGGTCAATACGCTAAAAAACATGCGCGACCTGAAAGGCCCGCAGTTCCTGCATATTATGACCAAGAAAGGCCGCGGCTATGAGCCCGCAGAGAAAGACCCGATTACTTTCCACGCGGTGCCAAAGTTTGACCACACCAGCGGCAAGCTGCCAAAAAGCAGCGGCGGCCTGCCGTCATACTCCAAAATCTTTGGCGACTGGCTGTGTGAAACCGCAGCCAAAGACAGCAAGCTGATGGCGGTTACCCCGGCGATGCGCGAAGGCTCCGGCATGGTCGAGTTTTCGAAAAAGTATCCGGATCAATATTTTGACGTGGCGATCGCCGAGCAGCATGCGGTCACCTTCGCCGCCGGGCTGGCGATTGGCGGCAATAAGCCTGTCGTAGCGATCTACTCCACTTTCCTGCAGCGCGCCTACGATCAGGTGATCCACGACGTGGCGATTCAGAAGCTGCCGGTCCTGTTTGCGATCGACCGGGCGGGCATCGTTGGCGCCGACGGGCAGACGCACCAGGGGGCGTTCGATCTCTCCTATCTGCGCTGCATCCCGGACATGGTTATCATGACGCCAAGCGATGAAAACGAGTGCCGCCAGATGCTGTACACCGGCTATCACTACGGCGAGGGGCCAAGCGCGGTGCGCTATCCGCGCGGTTGCGGTACCGGCGCGGAACTGCAGCCGCTTGAGAAACTGCCGCTCGGTAAAGGCGTGGTGAAACGCGAAGGCGAAAAGCTGGCGATCCTCAACTTCGGAACCCTGCTTGCGCAGGCTGAAACGGTCGCCGAGAAGCTCAATGCAACGCTTGTCGACATGCGCTTTGTGAAGCCGCTGGATGAAAGTCTGATTCTGGAGATGGCCGCGCGCCACGAATCGCTGGTGACGCTGGAAGAAAACGCCATCATGGGCGGCGCGGGCAGCGGCGTGAACGAAGTGCTGATGGCGCATCGCAAGCCGGTGCCGGTGCTCAATATCGGCCTGCCTGATTTCTTCATTCCTCAGGGGACTCAGGAAGAGATGCACGCCGAGCTCGGCCTCGACGCCGCGGGCATCGAAGCGAAGATCGCGGCCTGGCTAGCATAATCCTCCCCACGGCTCCTGCTATGCTTAAAGGTAAACCTCTTACCCGCTAGCAGGAGCTGAATCATGCAATACGATACGTTAGGACACACCGGCCTTCGGGTCTCTCGTCTTTGCCTGGGCTGTATGACGTTTGGCGAGCCGGATCGGGGTAAACACGCCTGGACGCTGCCGGAAGACAGCAGCCGCCCGATTATCCAACGCGCGCTGGAAGGCGGCATCAACTTTTTCGACACCGCCAATAGCTACTCTGACGGCAGCAGTGAAGAGATTGTTGGCCGCGCGCTGCGCGACTTCGCCCGCCGCGAGGACGTGGTCGTGGCGACGAAGGTTTACCATCAGGTCGGCGACCTGGAAGAAGGCCTCTCCCGCGCGCAAATTCTCCGCTCAATAGATGACAGCCTGCGCCGCCTGGGCATGGACTACGTCGACCTGCTGCAAATCCACCGCTGGGACTACCGTACACCCATTGAAGAGACGCTTTCAGCGCTGGATGAGGTGGTGAAATCCGGTAAAGCGCGCTTTATTGGCGCGTCTTCCATGCATGCCCGTCAGTTTGCCCACGCGCTGGCGCTACAGAAGGCCAACGGTTGGGCGCCGTTTGTCACTATGCAGGATCACTACAACCTGATTTACCGGGAAGAAGAGCGCGATATGCTGCCGCTGTGTGCCCAGGAAGGCGTGGCGGTGATCCCATGGAGCCCGCTGGCGCGCGGACGCCTGACGCGACCGTGGGGCGAAACCACCGCACGGCTGGTGTCCGATGAGTTTGGTAAAAGCCTTTATAGCACTACCGAAGAGAACGATGAGCAGATTGCCGGTGAACTGGAACGCGTGGCCGAAGAGGTCGAGGCTAGCCGGGCGCAAACGGCGCTGGCGTGGCTGTTGAGCAAACCGGGCGTAGCGGCGCCGATTATCGGCGCATCGCGCGAGGATCAGTTGGATGAATTGTTGAACGCGGTGGATATTACGCTGACGCCAGAACAAATTGCGTCACTAGAAGCGCCGTATCAGCCGCATCCGGTGGTCGGGTTTAAGTAAGGTGCAGGAGCCCCCCCCCACCCTAACCCTCTTCCCAAAGGGTCGAGGGAACCTTACGGAGCCGGTTTTTCACCGACTCCTCTGGGGGGGAGGGTCATCCCTCACAAGATGTGATGCCCCACGACATACAATATCGCGGCCGAAATGACCCCGGCGACGATATCGTCGATCATAATCCCCATCCCGCCGTGGACGTTACGGTCAAACCAGCGGATCGGCCAGGGTTTCCACATATCAAAAATACGGAATACCACGAACCCCGCCAGCACCCACTGCCAGGTCATCGCCGGGATCGCCATCAGGGTAATCCACATCCCGATAAACTCATCCCAAACGATACTGCCGTGGTCATGCGTCCCCATATCACGCGCCGTGCGACGACAGATGTACACACCGATGCAGATGCCGAACATCACCACCAGCGAATAAATTTGCAGCGGTAAAAAGGTCAGCAGATACCAGAACGGAATGGCGGCAATCGAGCCCATCGTTCCCGGTACAATCGGGCTCAAGCCGCTGCCGAAGCCGGTTGCCAGCAGGTGCCACGGGTTGCGCAAGTTCAGGCGGCTTTTTGCGATATCATTCTTGGCCAAAGTGATCGTACCCCTTCCAGTCCAGCGTGACCGTCTTCCCATCCTGTGTGAAATGCATGCCTTCAACATCGGCGCTAATCTGCCCGATGCAGGTAAACGGTGTACCCAGTTGGCCCAGCGCCACTTCCAGCGCACCGCGATTCAGCTCCGGCACGGTAAAGCAGAGCTCATAATCTTCACCGCCGGATAGCGCCCAACGACAGGCCTGCCCGGTTGAAACATGGCGACGCAACGCTTCAGAGTACGGCATAGCATCTAAATCGATCCGCGCGCCGAGGCCGCCGCTTGCCTTAAGGATATGCCCCAAATCGGAGATCAGCCCGTCGGAAAGATCGATTGCCGAACTGGCCAGATCGCGCAGCGCCTGCCCTTGCAGCACGCGCGGCGTCGGGCGCAGATGACGCTGACGCAGATACGCCGCATCTTCAGGGTTCTCAATCACCAGCTGGTTGAGAATCAGCGCCAGCCCGGCGGCGCTATCGCCCGGCGTGCCGGTAACGTAGATCCAGTCGCCCGGCTTCGCGCCCGAGCGCTTCAGCGCCCGGCCTACCGGCACATAACCGTGAATACCCAGCGTCATCGACAGCGGCCCTTTGGTGGTATCGCCGCCAATCAGCTGCATATCGTAGTAGCTTAATTGGTCAAACAGACTGTCGCTGAACGCCTGCAGCCAGTCTTCATCAACCGCAGGAAGGGTCAGCGCCAGCGTCAGCCACGCCGGATCCGCGCCCATGGCCGCGAGATCGCTCACGTTCACCGCCAGCGCTTTATAGGCCAGATCGGCCGGATCGATATCGGGGAGAAAATGGTTGCCCGCCACCAGCGTGTCGGTGCTGATAGCCAGCGTCTGTTTTTCGGGAATAGTGAGTAACGCGCAGTCGTCGCCGATTCCGGTGTCGACATCGAGACGGGCGTTTCGTACTCGGTCAAAATAACGGGCAATCAGGGAAAATTCGCCGCATGCCATACGTTATGCCTCAGCAGAAGGATAAAACAAGGCCGGGGGGATGACGTTAAGCCACCCGCGCACCGGCCTGGAGATTACTTTTTGTGGGGACGAATAGCAGGAGCGGCTTTATCCAGCACGCCGTTGACAAACTTGTGGCTGTCTTCAGCGCCGAAGGTTTTCGCCAGCTCGATGGCTTCGTTGATGGCCACTTTGTACGGCACATCGTCACGTTTTGACAGTTCAAACAGTGCAATACGCAGTACGGCTTTTTCCACCTGGCCCAGCTCGTCGAGCAGACGGGACAGGTATGGCTTCATCAATCCGTCGAGGTACGCGCTGTTAGTCGCCACCCCGGACAGCAGTTCACGGAAGTACAGGACGTCAACGTCTTTCACGTCTTGTTCCGCCAGGAACTGGTATTCAACATCGGCGATGTCGTTCTGGGACAACTGCCAGGAGTAAAGCGCCTGGACGGCACACTCACGGGCGCGGCGACGAGCAGCAGGTTTCACGGATTTCCCCTTACAAAAATCAGGCCTTGATGGCTTTCAATACATTAATCATTTCAAGCGCGGTCAGTGCTGCTTCAGCACCTTTGTTACCGGCTTTTGTGCCAGCGCGTTCGATGGCTTGTTCAATACTTTCGGTGGTCAGAACACCAAAGGCTACCGGGATTTCGCTGTCCTGAGCGACGTGCGCCAGGCCATTGCTTGCCCCGCCAGCAACATATTCGAAGTGAGCAGTACCGCCACGGATAACCGTACCCAGCGCGATCACCGCATCGTATTTACCGGTTTTCGCCAGTGCGCCAGCCGCCAGAGGCAGTTCATAAGCACCTGGAACCCAAACAACGGTGATGTTTTCATCTTTAACCTGACCAATACGCTTCAGGGCGTCGATAGCGCCTTCCAGCAGGCTGTCATTGATAAAGTTGTTGAAACGCGCGATGGTGATGGCGACGCGAGCGTCCGGGGTAGCAACGTTAGCTTCAATAATGTTCATACTGTTCCTTTGGGTTCATTTGCCCCGCAGGGGGGCGGATTTTATCATAATATTCTGGGCGCTGCTTCCTCTAATTCGGAAAGCCTCACGCAGCCGTTAAATGCAGGCAGACATCCGGTCCTACCTGACGTATCTCGTTGAATTTGAAATGGGGGGCATCGGCCAGTTTCTCAAGCCCCGGCAGCACACATAATCCGCGCGCATCGTTCCCTAACAGTTTAGGCGCGATATAGACGATAAGCTCGTCCACCAGCCCCGCCTGAATCAGCGCGCCGGCTAGCGTTGGCCCCGCCTCCACCCAGATGCTGTTAATCTGCTGTTTGCCCAGCTGCATCATCATTAGCACCAGATCGAGATGGCCGTTATGCTCCGGCACTTTCAGCGTCTGTACGCCGTCGGGCCAGTTGCGGGTATCTTCCACGGTACGCGCAAATAGCGTTTCGCCGGGCTGATGCACGATGCGATGCTCAGGCGTCACGCGATTGCCGCTATCAATCACAATGCGCAGCGGCTGACGCAGATTTTCCTGCGAGTAGTTTGCCTGTGTTTCTGCGCTCAGTTCGTCCCAGCGCACGGTCAGCGCCGGGTCGTCGGCCAGCACCGTGGCGCTGCTGGTTAAAATAGCGTGGCTTTCGGCGCGCAGGCGCTGCACATCGCGACGCGCCTGCGGCGAGGTAATCCACTGACTTTCGCCGCTGGCCATCGCCGTACGCCCATCGAGCGATGCACCGAGTTTGAGCTGTACGTACGGGAAACCGGTACGCATCCGCTTGAGGAAGCCTTTGTTCAACGCTTCGGCCTCGCTCATCATCAGCCCATGGCTGACCTCAATACCCGCCTGCTGCAGGCGATAGAGACCACGGCCCGCCACCTGCGGGTTAGGATCCTGCATGGCGGCAACCACGCGCGAGACACCCGTGGCAATTAACGCATCGCAGCACGGCGGCGTACGGCCATGGTGGCTGCACGGTTCCAGCGTGACGTAAGCAGTGGCGCCTTTGGCCTTTTCACCCGCCATACGCAGCGCGTGCACTTCGGCGTGCGGCTCACCGGCGCGATAGTGAAAACCTTCGCCGACAATTTCGCCCTGATTGACAATCACGCAGCCGACGCGTGGGTTGGGATGGGTGGTAAATCGCCCGCGCGCCGCCAGTTTAAGCGCGCGCGCCATGTACATTTCATCGTGCATAGCTTAGTCCTGTAAGCGGGCGATCTCTTCGCCAAACTCTTTGATATCTTCAAAGCTGCGGTAGACAGAGGCAAAGCGAATATAGGCGACTTTATCCAGCTTTTTCAGCTGTTCCATCACCAGATTCCCCAACAGTTTGCTCGGCACTTCGCGCTCACCGGTGGCGCGCAGATGCGATTTAATATGGTTAATCGCCATTTCTACGTCATCGGCGCTCACCGGGCGCTTTTCCAGCGCTCTCAGCATACCGCTGCGCAGTTTGTCTTCATTAAACGGTTCGCGCACGTCATTGCTTTTTACCACGCGCGGCATCACCAGCTCCGCAACCTCAAAGGTCGTGAAGCGTTCGTTGCACACCAGGCATTGCCGACGGCGGCGAACGGAAGAGCCTTCTCCCACAAGACGGGAGTCAATCACTTTAGTGTCTACGGCGAAACAGAATGGGCAGTGCATACGACGTCCTGACGATGAGGGTGAGTGTAATGGAATCTATTTTACCCTGAACTGCGAAGACAACAAAGGCGGCATGTTTTTGAGACAATGGATCGATGCCATCAGCCCTATTGCACGCTACCATTGCGTTATCCCGAAAAGAAGGAACAGACAGAATGACAAGACGTTACCTAAGAATTGCCCTGCTGGGAAGCCTCGTCAGCCTGAGCGCCTGCGCGCAGCAGTCGGAAGTGAAGCAAATGCATCAAAGCATTAGCGCGCTGAGCAGCGAGATGACGCAGCTTAACAAAGAAACGGTGAAAATCACCCAGCAAAATGCGCTGAACGCCAAATCGACGAAGGGCGTATATCTGTTGCCGGGGGCCAATACCCCTGCCCGCCTGGATAGCCAGATAGGCACGTTGCGCATGTCATTGCGTAACGTTGCCGCCAACGCTCAGGGCACGGCGCTGACGTTGCGCATCTCCGGCGAGTCCAACACGCCGCTGCCGGCCTTCACCGGCACCGTGGAATGGGGACAGATCCAGGGCACCACCGAGCAGTATGAGGAAGTGAACGTGCAAAATCAGCTGTTCTCCGCCCCGGCCAGCGTGCTGGCGCCAAGCGACGTCGATATTCCACTGCAGCTTAACGGCGTGACGCCAGAGCAACTGGGCTTTGTACGCATTCACGACGTTCAACCCGCCAACGCGCAGTAATCTCGCTTATCGGCACTGTGCCGTTCCAGTGCCGACACCGCCCCCAACGCGCCCTCTCTTGCCCACATTTTCTGTATGTAAACATTTGCAATAATTCACCCCATCAGTACAATCGCCGCGTCTAAACTACGCAAACGTGAACGCAATCGATTACGCATTTGAAAAATGTGTGAAGTGCGACTGATTTTCGTGAGCAAGGATTCATATAATAGGCTCGCAGAAACACGAAACATTTAGAAAAACTTCGGTGATAAAAATCACTCTCTTTCGAATTTTTTTATTAGTGGCATAAATATGAAAAAAACATTACTGGCAGCCGGTGCCGCGCTGGCGCTCTCCGCATCTTTCACTGCTAACGCAGCAGGCGACTCTCAGCCGCAGTATGTCTCTGACTGGTGGCACCAGAGCGTAAACGTGGTAGGAAGCTACCACACCCGCTTCTCTCCGAAGCTGAACAACGACGTCTACCTCGAGTATGAAGCGTTTGCGAAGAAAGATTGGTTAGACTTCTACGGCTACATCGATATTCCGAAAACCTTCGACTGGGGTAACGGTAACGATAAAGGTATCTGGTCCGACGGTTCTCCGCTGTTTATGGAAATCGAACCGCGCTTCTCTATTGATAAGCTGACCGGCGCAGACCTGAGCTTCGGCCCGTTCAAAGAGTGGTACTTCGCCAACAACTACATCTACGATATGGGTGACAACAAAGCCAGCCGCCAGAGCACCTGGTACATGGGTCTGGGTACCGATATCGATACCGGTCTGCCGATGGGCCTGTCCCTGAACGTGTATGCGAAATACCAGTGGCAGAACTACGGTGCGGCGAACGAAAACGAGTGGGACGGCTACCGCTTCAAAGTGAAATACTTTGTACCGATTACCGACCTGTGGGGCGGTAAGCTGAGCTACATCGGTTTCACCAACTTCGACTGGGGCTCCGATCTGGGCGACGAACCGAACCGTACCAGCAACTCCATCGCCTCCAGCCACATTCTGGCGTTGAACTACGATCACTGGCACTACTCCGTTGTCGCCCGTTACTTCCATAACGGCGGCCAGTGGCAAGGTGGCAATACCCTGAACTGGGGCGAAGGTGATTTCAGCGCGAAATCAACCGGCTGGGGTGGTTACCTGGTCGTGGGTTATAACTTCTAATCCCGCTAACAAAAAAGGCCAGAGGTTTCCCTCTGGCCCGTTTCGGACGCATGCTGCCATGCGGGCGGCAGGTTCGCCCACCTCGCCTTATCTCTGACTATGCCACTAGCCTAAAAACAGACCCGTCGCAATACCGACCAGCGTTGGTGCTGCCAGGTCGTGCCAGACAATAATGCAAACTTCCGTGAGCGTCATACAGCCGCCTTGGTGCCGCCTTGGTTGCAATGGCAACGGTTCGCGGCTATCCTCAACTTGTCTAGAGATAGGATTGCCCCCGTTATGTTGCCGGTGAATACCGAACAATGTGCGGGGGTTTTCTCTTTCCAGCGACAAGGCCACCGGGGATCAAGCCCCCGCAACATTGCGCCTCACCGGGTAAACCCGGCTTGTCGCTAATTCTACGCCTCTCGCTGTTATCCGCATGACTTTAAAACGAAAAAATCCCGACCTTGCGATCGGGATTCCAGTGACGATGTATGCGTTACAGCGCCCAGCGCTTATTTCTTTTTATTCAGCATCGCTTTCAGATCGGCAAACGGGTTATAGGTCGCCTCGCCCACGTCTTTCTGCGCATCTTCCCCGGCGACCACCGTCGAACCGTACTGATCCGCCTCGGTGTATTTTGAGTGCTCGTGATCGTGGCAGAACAGGCACAGCAACTCCCAGTTGCTACCGTCTTCCGGGTTATTGGTATGGTCGTGATCCATATGATGGACCGTCAGCTCACGCAGGTTGGAGTAGACAAACTCACGCGAGCAACGCCCGCAGACCCACGGAAACAGTTTCAGCGCTTTTTCACGGTAGCCGCTTTCCAGCCGCACGTAGTTTTTAGGGATGATAGCCATAATGACCCGGTATGTAGTAATAAAAGTAAGGGAATGTCCCAGTCTAAAGGCGCAATAAAAAAGCCGCAACACCCTACGGCGTTACGGCTTTTATCAGCATCCTGACAGCGTCAGCTTACGGCAGAATGGACGGCTGATCCGCCCCTTCCTTCTCAACTTTCTGCTGCAGCATATGCTCGCGCTTCATACCCAGCTTCAGCGCCAGCGCCGATGCTACGTAGATAGACGAAGCGGTACCGATGGAGACACCGATCAGCATCGTCAGCGAGAAGCCTTCCAGTACCGGACCACCGAAGAGGTACAGCATCAGAATTACCACTAACGTCGTACCGGAGGTAATCAACGTACGGTGCAGCGTCTGGGTCAGCGACACGTTAAAGATTTCGTAAGGCGTCCCGCGACGAATTTTGCGGAAGTTTTCACGAATACGGTCCGATACCACGATACTATCGTTGAGCGAGTAACCGATGACCGACATCAGCGATGCAACGATCGTCAGGTCAATCTCGATATGGAACAACGACAGGATCCCTAAGGTGATGATCACGTCGTGCGCCAGCGCGATAACCACGCCCGCCGCCAGTCGCCACTCAAAGCGGAAACCGACGTACACCAGGATGGAAATCAGCGCCACCAGCAGCGCCATCGCACCGGTTTGCGCCAGATCGGCCCCCACGCTTGGCCCGACGAATTCGATACGTTTCACGGCGGCGTTCTGGTTGGTGGATTCGTTAATCACACTCAGCACCTTACTACCCAGCACCTGCCCGCCGTCTGCACCTTCAGTCGGCGGCATACGTACCATAATGTCGTGGCTGCTGCCGAAGTTTTGCAGCAGCGGGTCAACAAAGCCCGCTTTCTCCAGCGCATCGCGCATCACGTCCATATCAGCCGGTTTTTCCAGCGTGATCTCAATGACCGTACCGCCGGTGAAATCGAGACCCCAGTTAAACCCGCGTACGCCCATCACGATGATGGCCGCAATCAGCAGGAAACCCGAGATGCCGAAAGCCCAGAAGTCCCAGCGCATAAAGTCATAGACTTTACGGCCGTGGTTCAATTGTTCAACAGTATATTCCTGTGCCACAACGCACTCCTCAGATTGACAGCTTGTTGATGCGTTTGCCGCCATACAACAGGTTTACGATGGCACGCGTACCGACAATCGCGGTAAACATCGACGTCGCTACACCGATACCGGTAGTAATTGCGAACCCTTTAATGGCCCCGGTACCGACGGCATACAGGATCAGGACTTTAATCAGCGTCGTAATGTTCGCATCAAAGATGGAGCTAAACGCGCCGGCATAGCCTTCGTTGATCGCCTGCTGCACCGAACGCCCGTTGCTCAACTCTTCTTTGATACGTTCGTTGATCAGAACGTTCGCATCGACCGCCACCGCAAGGGTTAACACAATCCCCGCAATCCCCGGCATACTTAACGTCGCGCCCGGAAGCAGCGACATAATGCCGACAATCAGCACCAGGTTCGCGATCAGCGCGCTGGTCGCAATCAGGCCGAACTTCTTGTAGAAGAAGATCATGAACAGGATAGAAACCACCAGACCGGCCAGACACGCTTCCAGGCCCTGTTTGATGTTCTGCATACCCAGCGTTGGGCCAATGGTACGTTCTTCAACAATCTGAATTGGCGCAATCAACGCGCCCGCACGCAGCAGCAGCGACAGCTGACGCGCTTCGTTCGGATTGCCAATACCGGTAATACGGAAGCTGTTACCCAGACGAGACTGGATATTGGCGATGTTAATCACCTCTTCCTGTTTCACCAGCACGGCACGACCGTTCGCGTCTTTCTTACCGCTGTCTTTGTACTCCACAAACAGGGTCGCCATCGGCTTGCCGATATTGTCCTTGGTGAAGTTAGACATGATGTTGCCACCCGCGCTATCCAGCGAGATGTTCACCTGCGGCTGGTTGTATTCATCCTGGCTTGAAGTGGAGTCGGTGATATGGTCACCGGTCAAAATCACACGTTTGTACAGCACAACCGGCTGACCTTCACGCGTGTTTTTCACCTCAGAGTCACCAGGAATACGGCCAGAAGCGGCAGCAGCCTGATCGACGTTGGTATTTACCAGACGGAATTCCAGGGTTGCCGTCGCGCCGAGAATTTCTTTCGCGCGAGCGGTATCCTGGATACCCGGCAGCTCAACCACGATGCGGTCAGCGCCCTGGCGTTGAACCACCGGCTCAGCCACGCCCAGCTGGTTAACACGGTTACGCAGAATGTTAATGTTCTGCTGAACCGCATATTCACGCGCTTCGCTCAGACGCGCGTCGGTCATGACCGCGCGCAGCGCCGTACTGCCCTGACTGGTGATAACCATATCGCGGTGACGCGGGGTCAGATAAGCGATAGCCTGATCGCGCGCGTTAGCATCGCGGAACGTGATGCTCAGACCATAGTTATCTTCTTTGCGTACGTTGGAATACGGAATGTTTTTCTCACGCAAATCGCTGCGCAGACTGTCGATGTTTTGTTCCTGCAATTTGCCCAACGCGGTGTCCATATCCACTTCCATCAGGAAGTGAACGCCGCCACGCAGGTCAAGACCGAGCTTCATTGGCTCTGCTTTAATCGCAGCCAGCCAGCGCGGTGTTGCCGGAGCAAGGTTAAGCGCCACGACATATTTGTCACCCAGCACGCCCATCAGCGCTTCACGCGCGCGCAGCTGGATGTCGGTGGTGTCGAAGCGCGCAAGAATAGCGCCCTCTTCCAGTGCCACAGACTTAGCGGTGATTTTTTCTTCTTGTAACGTTTTCTGGACCTGGATCAGCGTTTGCTCACTGGCGGCGACGCCGCGCACGCCAGTGATTTGAACGGCCGGATCCTCACCATACAGGTTGGGAAGCGCATACAGCAGACCGACGACAATCACGACGATCAGCATGACATACTTCCACAAAGGATAACGGTTTAACACGGCAGTTCCCTTTGGGAAAACGGAATATTACAGCGCCTTCATGGTGCCTTTCGGCAGAACGGCAGCTACGAAGTCACGTTTGATAACCACTTCAGTGGTGTCGTTCAGCGCGATAGCAATGTAGCCAGTTTCCGCTACTTTGGTTACACGACCGACCAGGCCACCGTTGGTCAGGACTTCATCGCCTTTCGCGATGGAGTTCATCAGGTTCTTGTGCTCTTTGGTGCGCTTTTGCTGTGGACGCAGGATCATGAAGTAGAAAATCAGACCAAATACCACCAGCATCAGAATCAGAGACATCGGGCTGCCCTGCGCCGGAGCACCTGTTGCCGCTACCGCATCAGAAATAAAAAAGCTCATTAAATTTCCCTCATTATTAAAATTAATCAACGTTCAAAGGTGGAACGGGTCGCCCCTGACGTTGGTAAAAATCGGTCACGAAGCTCTCTAATTTACCCTCTTCAATAGCCTTGCGTAAACCAGCCATTAAGCGCTGATAGTAGCGAAGATTATGAATGGTATTGAGGCGCGCGCCCAATATTTCGTTGCAACGGTCAAGATGATGCAAGTATGCACGCGAATAATTGCGACAGGTGTAGCAATCACACTCAGCGTCGAGCGGGCTCGTGTCGCTTTTATGCTTGGCATTGCGGATTTTTACCACGCCGTCGGTCACGAACAGATGACCATTACGGGCGTTACGCGTTGGCATAACGCAGTCAAACATGTCGATACCGCGACGTACGCCTTCAACCAGATCTTCCGGTTTGCCAACGCCCATCAGGTAACGCGGTTTGTCAGCAGGGATCTGCGGGCAAACGTGCTCCAGGATGCGGTGCATGTCTTCCTTCGGCTCACCGACCGCTAAACCGCCGACAGCGTAGCCATCAAAGCCTATCTCTACCAGACCTTTGACAGAGATATCGCGTAAATCTTCGTAAACGCTACCCTGAATGATGCCAAACAGCGCATTTTTGTTACCGAGGCCATCAAAGCGGTCGCGGCTGCGTTTCGCCCAGCGCAGCGACATCTCCATAGAGCGCTTCGCGTAGTCCCAGTCCGCCGGGTACGGCGTACATTCGTCGAAGATCATCACGATGTCGGATCCGAGATCGTACTGAATCTCCATGGATTTTTCCGGATCGAGGAAAATCGGATCGCCGTTGATCGGGTTGCGGAAGTGTACGCCCTGCTCGGTGATCTTACGGATATCACCCAGGCTGAAGACCTGGAAACCGCCGGAATCGGTGAGAATCGGCCCTTTCCACTGCATGAAATCGTGCAGGTCGCCGTGCAGTTTCATAATTTCCTGACCCGGGCGCAGCCACAGGTGGAAAGTGTTGCCGAGAATAATCTGCGCGCCGGTGGCTTCAACTTCTTCCGGCGTCATGCCCTTCACGGTGCCGTAGGTACCGACCGGCATAAAGGCAGGCGTTTCCACTACGCCACGATCGAAAACCAGGCGGCCGCGGCGAGCGCGACCGTCTGTGGTGTCCAGTTCAAATTTCATCTTAACTCCATGCGTCAGAAAAACAGTCCGACGTTTTAAATACTCATGTCGCGGATTTATTCCCCGACACGCTCAGAAATAGCCTGCGGATTGTACGTGATAAACATGGCATCGCCGTAACTAAAAAAGCGATATTTTTGTTCTACAGCAGCCTTATAGGCGTTCATGGTGTGCTGATAACCGGCAAAAGCGGAAACCAGCATAATCAACGTGGATTCCGGCAGGTGGAAGTTGGTGACCAGCGCATCAATCACCTGGTATTGATAGCCCGGGAAAATAAAGATCTGCGTATCGCCGAAGAACGGGGCAATCAGTTCGTCTTTTGCCGCCTGCGCCGCGCTTTCCAGCGAGCGTACTGAGGTCGTACCGACCGCGACAACGCGATTGCCGCGCGCTTTCGCCGCCAGCACGGCGTCAACCACCTCTTGCGGCACTTCCGCGTATTCGGAGTGCATAATGTGGTCTTCAATGCTGTCCACGCGTACCGGCTGGAAAGTGCCTGCGCCCACGTGCAGGGTCACAAAGGCCATTTCGATGCCTTTCTCGCGCAGTTTCGCCAGCAGCGGTTCGTCAAAGTGCAGACCCGCGGTCGGTGCCGCAACGGCGCCCGGCTTTTCGCTATACACGGTCTGATACAGCTCGCGGTCGGCGTCTTCGTCCGGACGATCGATGTACGGCGGCAGCGGCATGTGGCCGATCGCATTCAGAATATCCAGCACGCTACGCTCGTCGTCGAACTCAACTTCAAACAGCGCGTCGTGGCGCGCGACCATCGTCGCTTTAATGCTTTCGTCGTCGCCCAGCAGCAGCTCGGCGCCCGGCTTCGGCGCTTTAGAGGCGCGAATATGTGCCAGAATACGTTTATCATCCAGCATACGCTCGACCAGCACTTCAATCTTGCCGCCGCTGGCTTTACGGCCAAACAGACGCGCCGGGATCACGCGGGTGTTGTTAAAGACCAGAAGATCGCCAGGGTTGAGCTTGTCGAGCAAATCGGTGAAAGTACCGTGCGTCAGCGCGCCCGTCGGCCCGTCCAGCGACAGCAAGCGACAGCTGCTACGCTCGGCTTGTGGATAGTGGGCAATCAGGGATTCAGGTAGTTCAAAGGAGAAATCGGCAACGCGCATGACTGTGACTCTGGGCTTAATAATGAGGCGGGTAGTCTAGTGCCGGGGCGTCGTCCCTGCAACCCTTACCCCTCTGGATAAACAGTAAACCATGAATTTTCTCGCTCACCTGCATCTCGCACACCTCGCCGACAGCTCGCTGTCGGGCAATCTGCTGGCCGATTTTGTGCGCGGCAACCCGCAGCAGGACTATCCGGCCGCCATTGTCGACGGTATTCATCTGCATCGTCGTATCGACGTGATGACCGACAACCTGCCGCAGGTGAAAGAGGCCCGCGAGTGGTTTCGTCCCGAGACGCGCCGGGTCGCGCCAATCACCCTTGACGTGATGTGGGACCACTTTCTCTCCCGCCACTGGGCGCAAATTTCGCCCGATATCGCCCTGCCCGATTTTGTGCGCTATGCCCATGAGCAGGTCATCACTATTCTGCCCCAGGCTCCGGCGCGCTTTATTACCCTGAACGAGCACCTGTGGTCGGAACGCTGGCTTGAGCGCTATGGCGAGATGGCGTTTATCCAGCGCGTTCTTAACGGCATGGCCAGCCGCCGGCCTAAACTCGATGCGCTACGTGATTCATGGCACGATCTCGACGCCCACTATGCCGCCCTGGAGACCCGCTTCTGGCAGTTTTATCCGCAAATGATGCGCCAGGCGAAAAACAAAGCGCTGTAAGCCTTGCGCTCTGGGCGGGAAGCGCTATTCTTAAAAACTTGGAAAAAATAAATTATTGATAGGTAAAACCTAATAAATTAATCGTCAAAGCCTTTTTGTATTAGCCGCTTACCCTCCCTATACTGGCCCGCGTTGCGTTCCATTAACCTTATAAATTCAAAGGAGAACCCCATGGTTCTGGTTACTCGTCAAGCGCCTGACTTCACCGCAGCAGCGGTACTGGGCAACGGTGAAATCGTTGAGAAATTCAATTTCAAACAGCACACCCAGGGTAAAGCCACCGTTCTGTTCTTCTGGCCGATGGACTTCACCTTCGTCTGCCCGTCTGAGCTGATCGCTTTCGACAAACGTTACGAAGAGTTCCAGAAGCGCGGCGTTGAAGTGGTTGGCGTCTCCTTTGACTCCGAATTCGTTCACAACGCATGGCGTAACACCCCGGTCGACAAAGGCGGCATCGGTGCAGTGAAATACGCAATGGTTGCTGACGTTAAGCGCGAAATCCAGAAAGCTTACGGTATCGAACATCCGGACGAAGGCGTTGCGCTGCGCGGCTCCTTCCTGATCGACGCTAACGGCGTTGTTCGCCACCAGGTGGTTAACGACCTGCCGCTGGGCCGTAACATCGACGAAATGCTGCGTATGGTTGATGCGCTGCAGTTCCACGAGCAGCACGGCGAAGTGTGCCCGGCGCAGTGGGAAAAAGGGAAAGAAGGCATGAACGCGTCTCCGGACGGCGTGGCTAAGTACCTGAGCGAGAACGTATCCAGCCTGTAATCGGCTCGCGTTCTGCTGAAAAGGCTCGCATTTTGCGAGCCTTTTTTGTTATCCGAAGTCAGCGAAAGATTAGAACGAGAAGCAGGAACAACCCAGCGCGCCCCAGAAAGCACGGTCATCGGATACCGGCACGCCGGATTTGCGCGCCAGATCGTGCTGATGCCCGTGCACGCCGCAGCTACCGCAGCACTGGTGCATCTGCACGACCGCGCCGATATGATCGGCTCCCGGAGGCGCAGAGCGGTAGTGCCCCGGCACTTTAACCACCGGTGACCACTCCGGCAGCACCGGAATGGGCGGCGGCGCCAGCGGGGTAAAGTGCCCGGCGGCGTACACCACGCGGCCATCGACAATCGTCATTACTGACTCAATCCCCTTAATCTCCTCTTCCGGTACGCTGAAGTAATCCTTCGATAGCGTCACCAAATCGGCCAGTTGCCCGGCGGCAATACGGCCTTTTTTGCCCTGCTCGCTGGAGAACCAGGCGCTACCCGCCGTCCACAGCTCCAGCGCCACGTCGCGCGGCAGGCGATTTTCGTCTTCGTACATCGCCAGCCCGCCAACGGTTCGCCCGGATACCAGCCAGTACAGCGCCGTCCACGGGTTATAGCTCGCCACGCGCGTTGCATCGGTACCGAGGCCAACCGGCACCTCCATCTCCAGCATCTTCGCCACCGGCGGCGTGTGTTTCACCGCGTCTTTCCCGTAGCGATCGACAAAGTACTCCCCCTGGAAAGCCATCCGGTGCTGTACCGCGATGCCGCCCCCTAGCGCTTTCACACGCTCGATATTACGTTCGGTAATGGTCTCGGCGTGGTCAAAGAACCAGTGCAGGCCGTTAAACGGAATATCACGGTTCACCTTCTCAAACACATCGAGCATGCGGCTGATGGATTCATCATAGGTGGCATGCAGGCGGAACGGCCAGCGCTGCTCGACCAGATGGCGCACCACGCGTTCCAGCTCCTCTTCCATTCCTGGCGGCAGATCCGGACGCGGCTGCAGGAAGTCTTCAAAATCGGCTGCCGAAAACACCAACATCTCCCCGGCCCCGTTGGCACGATAAAAATCCGTGCCCTGTCCCGGCTTGAGCATATCGGTCCAGCGCTCGAAGTCGTCCAGCTCCTGTTTCGGACGCTGGGTAAACAGGTTGTAGGCGATACGAATGGTCATCTGCTTGTTAGCATGCAGCTGTTCGATAATTTCGTAATCTTCCGGGTAGTTCTGGAAACCGCCGCCCGCGTCGATGGCGCTGGTCAGGCCCAGCCGGTTGAGTTCGCGCATAAACTGACGGGTGGAGTTAACCTGCTGCTCCAGCGGTAGCTTCGGCCCTTTCGCCAGCGTGGCGTAAAGGATCATGGCGTTCGGTTTGGCGATCAGCATCCCGGTGGGGTTGCCGTTGTTATCGCGAACGATCTCGCCGCCCGCCGGTGCCGGCGTCTCTTTGGTATAGCCGACGGATTTCAGCGCCGCGCGGTTGAGCAATGCGCGATCGTAGAGGTGCAGCACAAACACCGGCGTATCCGGCGCGGCTTCGTTCAGCTCTTCCAGCGTCGGCATGCGGCGTTCGGCGAACTGGAACTCGCTCCAGCCGCCGACAACGCGCACCCACTGCGGCGATGGCGTGCGGTCGGCCTGCTCTTTCAGCATCCGCAGGGCATCCGCCAGCGACGGCACGCCTTCCCAGCGCAGTTCAAGGTTGTAGTTCAGCCCGCCGCGAATCAAGTGCAGATGCGAGTCGTTAAGCCCTGGCACCACGGTGTGGCCATGAAGGTCGATAATCTGCGTACCTTCGCCCGCATAAGACAACATCTGCACGTCGCTACCGACAGCGAGGATTTTGCCATCGGCGATCGCCACCGCTTCGGCGCGCGGCTGTTGACTGTCCAGGGTATGAATCTGCCCCTGGGTTAAGATCAGTGTGGCTGTTTGTGACATAACGTTCTCCTTGGCCAGCTCAGGCTTTTTTTAACCAACTGGCAAACAGGCGGGTCACGATGGGCATCCAGAACCAGACCACCAGCGCGACCACGCAGGCATCGTTGAGAAAATGCAGCAACAAGGTTCCCTTTAACGAGGGCAGCAGCGCGCCGGTAATAGCGGGCACCAGGTTAGTACTGGGGAAAATCACCAGCAGCGTTATCAGAAACTGTTTCCAGCGTTTCGGCTGGCGTACATGCGCTGCGGGCGGCGTAAACCAGAAGGCGGGTTCGGTACGAATTTCAGTGTGATCGCCTTCGCCGAGCAGCGGCGCAATCTCATTAACCAGCTGGCGACGGACGTCAGACTGAGTCCAGGCGTAAAGGTGTTCGAGAGTGTCAAAGCGAATAATAATATTCCACGCCGTCTGCCCGTCGACCGGGCGAATCACGTTCGCGCCCAGATGGCCGGGGTAGCTCGCCGCCACGGGCATAATTTCGCCCAGCCAGGCTTCATATTGTGCGACGTGTTCAGGGCGAATGGCATGAGTAATCACCAGCGTGACGTGCTTTTGCGTCATGACGATAGGTTCCTTGCGCTGACCAACCGACGGGGAGAAGCCCCGTCGGCATCCTCACCTTAGGCTTTACGTTCAGGTGCGCCATGCACCATGGTGTAGGCGTAATCCACGCCCATCCCGTAAGCGCCGCTGTGTTCACGTACCAGATCCATCACCGCGTCGTAAGTCTCTTTGCGCGACCAGTCGCGCTGGTACTCCAGCAGAACCTGCTGCCAGGTTACCGGCACTGCGCCAGCCTGTACCATGCGGTCAATAGAACGCTCGTGAGCGTCAACGGAGGTACCGCCAGAAGTGTCGGTCACCACATACACTTCATAGCCTGCTTCCAACGCCATCAGGGCTGGGAAGGTCAGGCAGACTTCGGTCCACAGCGCGGAAATAATCAGCTTTTTACGCCCGGTTGCTTCCACCGCTTTAACAAACGCAGCGTCTTCCCAGGAGTTCATTGAGGTTCGTTCGATAGGTTTTACATCAGGGTGGACGGCAAGCAATTCAGGCCAAATATAGCCGCTGAAACTTTTGGTTTCCACGGAAGTATAAATAACCGGAACATTAAATATTTTCCCGGCTTTCGCTAACGCTACGGTATTATTTTTCAGCGTTTGACGATCGATATTTGCCACGCCAAAAGACATTTGCGGCTGATGGTCAATAAAAATAAGCGTAGAGTTTTGAGGGTCAATCAGTTCCCGAATAGACATAACACACCTTCTTAATCAATAAGTTAAAAGGCAACGGTCTTACACTGCCGTCAGCAGCAGGATCCTGAATCAGAAAGCCTGTTGAGTATAGCGGGAAATTTCTAACAAGTTATTAAAGAAAACTTACCATCCTGTGACGGTATTATTTTCTTATTACGATGTATCTCATCATGAATCAAAAAAATGCGCAGGTTTCATCTAATTTATTCACTAGCATTGTTTTTTCCTATTCGTTACAACTGAGTGGTTTATTTTTCAGGATATTTTTTCTTATGCGCATTAATCTCGACGTTTTACTGATCCTTGACGCTATCGATAAACACGGCACTTTCGCCGCTGCGGCAGAATCACTGTTTAAAACACCTGCCGCCCTGAGCTATATGATCCAGAAGCTGGAAAGCGATCTGAGTATCGAACTGCTCGATCGCTCCGGGCATCGGGCAAAATTCACCGATACCGGACGTATGGTGTTGGAAAAGGGGCGACTGCTGCTGAATGCGGCAAAGGATCTGGAAAAACAGGCGCTACAGCTGAGCGCGGGCTGGGAGAAGGAGTTGGCGATTGCGCTGGATGACTCGTTTCCTTTTGCCGCACTGCTGCCGCATATCGAAGCCTTTTATGCGCTGAACAGGCAAACACGCCTCAATTTTACCCACCATACGCTGGCCGGTTCCTGGGAAGAGCTGACGCATAACGGCGCGGATATCATACTCGGCGCCATCAACGAGCCGCCGACATCTGCGGCCTGGTCCTACCATATGCTCGGCACGCTGGACAATGTTTTCGTCGTATCACCCCATCACCCGCTTGCCGCCGTGCCGGAAGACTTAACCAATGAACAGCTGTGCCTGCATCGCGCGGTGATCATCAGCGACAGTGCGCGCTATTGCCACCCGCTGCAAACCAATCTGATGGACGAGCAGCCGCAAATTCGCGTTGACGATTTTAATAGCAAAGTGATGCTGCTACGTGCCGGTATCGGCTGTGGTTTTCTGCCCCGACATATCGCCAGCCCGTGGCTTAGCACCGGCGAGCTGGTCGAAAAATCGGTTATCTCTTTCCGTCAGAAAGACGTTGCCTATATGGCATGGCGTAACGGTAGTGATGGCTTAGCTCAGCGCTGGTGGCGGGAAACCCTGCTTGCCAGCGCTGAGATTGCTCGCCTGTATCAATGAGCGGTCCATACCGTGGCCGAAATGGCCGGGAGAGACAGGGTGGCATCAGCCTGCTGCCCTTCCCCTTCCCGGCGCTGCCACCCGCTCACGGCAAGCAGCGGCGATATCGGCAGCGTCACCTCACAGGATTCCCCGCGGTTAATCGCCACCAGTACACGTTCCGCGCCCAATACGCGCAGGAATACCACCACATCGCCTTCGGCGTACAGCACCAGGCATCCACCGTGGCGCAGGGCTGGCGTCGCTTTACGCAACGCGGCTAAGCGCTGGTACAGCGCCAGCAGCGTTTGGTCCTGCTGGCTTTCATGCCACGGGAACGGCTTGCGGCAGAAGGGATCGTTATTGCCATCCAGACCCACTTCATCGCCGTAATAGATACACGGCACGCCGGGCCAGCAGAACAACCACACCACCGCCAGCGGCAGACGCGCCACGTCGCGACCGAGCAGCGATTTAAAGCGCGCGGTATCGTGGCTATCAAGCTGGTTAAACATGCGCAACTGCTGCTGATGGGACAGCCCGGCGCGGTAATCCTCCATCCACGCCATGCAGGTTTGCGCATCGATTTTCTGCGGGTCGTATGAAATATCGGTGTTGGCCAGGAACCCCCACAGCGGGAAGGTAAAGCCGCGGTAGTTCATCGCCGAATCTTCCGCATCCTGCTGCAACCACTGCCGCGCATCACCAAAGTGTTCACCGAAAACGAAGGCATCCGGGCGTGCCGCTTTCGCCGACTGCGTTATCGCCGCAACGTGCTTGAGGTTGTTCTTCGCTCCCCCAGCTTCACCGAGCATATGCACCACATCCAGCCGCCAGCCGTCCATGCTCCACGGCGCTTTCAGCCAGTGACGCACAATGCTGTCCTCACCGCCGTAGATTTCGTCAATCAGCGTTGATGACTGATAGTCAAGCTTCGGTAGGCTGGAATAACCTAACCAGTCCAGCGCCTTGCCTTCGGCAGAGAAACTGTAGCGATCCCGCCACGGAGAGCTCGCATGATGACACGCGCCGTTGTCGCCGCGTTGATGTCGGTCGAACCAGGCATGTGTGTCGCCGCTGTGGTTGAAGACGCCGTCGAGTATCAGCCGCATGCCTTCACGCTGCGTGTTGTGCCGCAGGCGCAGCAACGCATCGTTACCGCCAAACTGCGGATCCACTTCGCGGTAATTTTCGGTATCGTACTTGTGCACGCTCGGCGCGGTAAAGACCGGATTCAGGTACAACGCGGTTACGCCCAACGCCTTGAGGTACGGCAGCTTCTCGCTGATACCGTCAAGATCGCCGCCGTAAAAGGTCGAGCCGCCGGCTTCAGCGGTCAATGGTTCATCCCAGTCGCGCAGGATGATGTCGTGCCCGGCGGCATGATGATGATAGACCTTGTCCTGCTGCTCGCTGCGCTTCTGGCTACGTGCGAAACGGTCGGGGAAAATCTGATAGAAAATCTGCTCGCTTACCCACTGCGGGCTGTCGTCCGGGCAATCATAGGCAAAGAGTTCCAGCTTCGCCGGAGGGAAGGCGCTCAAACCTTTTGGCGCAAACCATAATTGGCGGTCGTCCCACAGCAGCTTAAACGCATAGCGACGGCGCGGCTGGCCCTCATGCAGCGCGATTTCCGCACGCCACTGCACAACGTCAGCTACAGGCGATTTACCGCTACGGCGCATGGGCACCGTCGTCTCTTCGTTGTCCACTTCCGCACGCATCGTCACCCGCTGCGGAAGGTCATCGCCGCGCAGCCACAGTGTGATCATCAGTTTATCCTGCCGCTGCTTAATAAAGGGCGCAACCGGAAGGTGCCAGGCGTTTAACATCATCTATCCCCTATCATCAAAATGAGCACACCTTGCCATACGTCCCTGCCCCTCTAATCCTCTTTCAAACTTTTTTGTAGGGAGGAGGACGGGGGCGCAGATTGCACAAACAAAAAACCCGGCGCGAGGCCGGGTTTAACAACGTTCGCGATGATCAGCGACTGCGACGGGTTTTAAACATCCACCCCACCAGCAGCAGGATAATCCACGCAAAACCAACGTACAGCGAGATGCGCGTATCCGGGTGATAGCCAATCAGGCCGATGATAAAGACCAGGAACACCAGCCCCACAATGGTAGTGGCGACGCCGCCCGGCACCTTAAACTTCAACGCCTTAACTTCATCTGCCGACAGACGACGACGGAACGCCACCTGCGACAGCAGAATCATAATCCACACCCACACGGTGGCGAAGGTGGCCAGCGACGCGATCACCAGGAAGACGTTTTCCGGCATGATGTAGTTCAGGTACACCGCGAACAGCAGCGCGATGGTCATCACCATCACCGTCACCCACGGAATACCGCGGCGCGAGGTTTTCGCAAACACCTTCGGCGCGCTGCCCTGCTCGGCCATGCCGTGCAGCATACGCCCGACGCCAAACACATCAGAGTTAATCGCCGACAGCGACGCCGTCAGCACCACGAAGTTAAGAATACTGGCCGCGAAGGTAATCCCCATATGCTGGAAAGTCAGCACAAACGGGCTGCCGTCGGTGCCCACCTGGTTCCACGGGTAGATGGACATAATCACGAACAGCGTCCCCACGTAGAACACCAGAATACGCATCGGCACGGAGTTGATGGCGCGCGGAATGGATTTCTCCGGGTCTTTCGCTTCCCCGGCGGTGATACCGATAATCTCGATACCGCCGTAGGCGAACATCACCATCTGCAATGACATCACCATGCCGAGCCAGCCGTTGCTGAAGAAGCCGCCGTTGCTCCACAGGTTATGAATACCCGTTGGCTGCCCGCCGTTGCCGATGCCCCAGATAATGATGCCAAAACCGGCCACGATCATGATGATGATGGTGGCGACTTTGAAGAAGGAGAACCAGAACTCCAGCTCGCCAAATACCTTCACGCTCATCAGGTTAATGGCGCAGATAATCAGCACCACGCTGAGCACCCAGATCCAGTGCGGTACCGCCGGGAACCAGACGCCCATATAGATGCCGAACGCGGTGACGTCGGCAATGGCGACAATCAAAATCTCAAAACAGTAGGTCCAGCCGGTAATATAGCCCGCCAGCGGGCCGAGGTTTTCCTGCGCATAGCGGGAGAACGAGCTGGCGGCAGGGTTATGTACCGACATCTCGCCCAGTGCGCGCATAATGATATAAGCGGCCACGCCGCCGATAATATAGGCCAGCAGCACGCTTGGCCCGGCCATCTTGATGGCGTCGGCGGAGCCGTAAAACAGCCCCGTACCAATTGCCGATCCGAGGGCCATAAAGCGAATGTGTCGGGTGCTTAGCCCGCGCTTCAGCTTGTTGTTTTCCATCGTTTCCAGTGCCATGTCATACCCATCATCCCCCGCGTCACCGCGAAGGACTTAGGTGAAAGTACCCAAAATAAAAAACCACGGAACATCACGTTCCGTGGTTAAAACACCTGACTCTGCGACGCGAATTAATGCGCGCTTGATGTCACCTGACGACCCGCCATACGGTCCCAGACAATCGCCAGAACCGCCATAACGACCGTCGGCATCAGCCATGCCAGACCCTGCTCGGCCAGCGGCAGACGAGCGGCCCACCCCGGCAGCACGTCTGCGAACGCAGAGGCTTTAATCCCGTCAAGGATACCAAAAACAAGGCTGATGAACATCGGTGGTGCAATAACGCGGCCCGAATTATGCCACCAATTACGCGTAAAGCTGAGTACTACAAGTGCGATACACGGTGGATAGATGGCCGTCAGCACCGGAATCGAAATCTGAATCAGATGGCTGAGCCCCAGATTTGACACCGCCATTGAGAACAGACCAAGGATAAACACCAGCGTGCGGTAGGAGAACGGCAGGTACTGAGCAAAAAACTCGGCACAAGCGCAGGTCAGGCCAACCGCGGTTACCAGACAGGCGATGAAGATCAGCGCCGCCAGCAGGAAGCTCCCGGCCCCCCCAAAAGTGTGCTGAACGTAAGCATGCAGAATCGCCGCGCCGTTGGCGTTCTGATCGACCAGAATCGCGCTATCAGAACCCAGGCGGAACAGCGCCAGGTACAGCAGCGTCAGGCCGACACCGGCCATCAGACCGGCCCAGATAGTGTAGCGAGTCAGTAAACGCGCTTCCGTCACACCGCGAGAACGTGCGGCGTTAACGATAACAATCCCGAAGACCATCGCGCCAAGCGTGTCCATGGTCAGGTAGCCGTTAACGAAACCATTAGAAAACGCGGCGGTTTCATAGGCATCCAGCGCATGGCTGATCGGGCCGGCAGGCCAGATAACCGCCGCAACGGCCAGCACAATCAGCGCCAGAATTTTCAGCGGCGCCAGGAAGTTGCCGACGGTATCGAGCAGCTTGCCCGGATACAGCGAGACCAGAATCACTAGCGCAAAATAGATAAGGCTATAGATAAACAGCGGCAGTTCACCGCTACCGGTCAGCGGCGCAATACCAATTTCAAACGAGACGGTCGCGGTACGCGGCGTAGCGAACAGCGGCCCAACCGCCAGATAGCAGACGGTGGCAAGCAGCACGCCCGCCACTTTGCCGATTGGCGTACTCAGGCTATCAACGCCGCCGCCCACTTTGGCGAGCGCGACTACGGTCAGCACCGGAAGACCCACAGCAGTAATCAGGAAGCCGATCGCCGCGGTCCAGACGTGAGGACCGGCCTGCAGACCAACCATAGGAGGAAAAATGATGTTACCTGCGCCAACAAACAACGCAAAGGTCATGAAGCCCAGAGCGATGATGTCACGCGATTTTAATTGATGGGTCATATGTAACTACTGCCTGTGGATGTGGTGTTGTAAAACAAATTTATCGCAATGGATTCAGCGGAATGATACAGAGCAAACCAACGATAAACTCAGAGGGATATGCTCCCTTCGCGGAGTAAATAAGAATAGTTTTTTGATTTACCGCGTATAAACAGTCTGTTTACGACCGTACGGGGGCCAATTTAAACGCTTATAACGTTTTAAAGCAACACGGGATCGCAAAACCAGATGATTATATTGATACTCAATTAACAACCAGACTTATTGACTGGATTTAAGAAAAACATCCGGCTAATCATGCGAACAAAAAACAACCAGACGTTCGTTAATCAGGCAGCGTTTTCTTAACTGCAAAGCAAACAGACCAGCCAGGGCTGGTCTGTGGAAAGTTAAGATGACAAGCTGGCGATCAGTCGCTGTTTTTGGCAATTAAACGTTCCGGCAGCAGGAAACTAAAGCACGATCCCTTGCCGACTTCACTGCTAATCTCCAGGCGACTGTCGTGGTGGCTGACGGCATGTTTCACAATCGCTAACCCCAGCCCACTGCCGCCGGTCTGCCTGGAGCGCGCTTTATCCACACGATAAAAGCGTTCGGTGAGCCTTGGCAGGTGCTCTGGCGCGATGCCCGGCCCGTTATCTTCGACGCTAAACAGCGCCCCATGCGGTGCATGCTGCCAGCGCACCGTAATCAACGTACCTTCCGGCGTATGATTCACGGCGTTATAGACCAGATTCGACATCGCGCTGCGCAGCTGATCCTCATTGCCCAGCACCTTCAGCGTTTCATCGACTTCAAAGCGGAACTGATGCTTATTCTGGCTCAGCGTCTGTGCTTCACGTTCGACCACCCGCAGCATCATCGGTACGTCGATTTTTTCATTCAGCGCGAGCGTTGGCGAGGCTTCAATCTTCGACAGCGTTAACAGCTGCCTGACCAACCCTTCCATGCGCTGGGTCTGCTCGCGCATGGTGTGCAGCGCTTTTTCACGCACGTTCCCTTCCAGCACCTGCTCGTGCATCATTTCCAGATAACCCTGCAGCACGGTGAGCGGCGTACGTAACTCATGGCTGACGTTGGCAAAGAAATTACGCCGCGCACCTTCCAACTGGTGCATCTGCGTCACGTCGCGCGCCACCATCAGCAGCTGACGGTCGGTATACGGCATAACGCGGATTTCCAGATGGCGACCGTTATTCAGCACCAGATGCAGCGGCTTGAGAAAATCGCGTTTTTTGAGGTGTTGGGTAAATTCGGGGTAACGCAGCAGGTTGAGGATGTTTTGCCCGCTATCGTCGGGCCAGCGAAGCCCCAGCAGTTGCTGGGCAAGGCCATTACACCAGAAGATCGCCCCTTCTTCCGTGGTCAACACCACGGCGTCTGGCAGCGACTCGGCGCCGCTACGAAAGCGTTTAATCAGATTTCCCAGCTCGCGGCGACGCTTTTTATTACGCAACTGCATCTGGTTAAGCCCGTACAGCAGCGGCTCCCAGCTGCCGCGCCCCGGCGGCGGCGTCATACTTCTATCGACCCACAGCCACCACGACAAACGCAACAGATTCCAGAAATGCCAGATCAGCAGGCCGGTCACTGCCGCCAGTAAAAACCACGGCAGATAACCAAAAATCAGTCCCAGTACGACAGCCGGGAGACAGCATAATAGCAGCTCCAGGGCCAGCCTTTTCCATGACAGCCGTTCCAGCACGCGTCACTCTCCTGTCAAAAATTAGAATCGGGCAGAGAAACGATAGCCCGTGCCGCGAACGGTTTGCACCATACGATCGTGGCCGCTGTGCTCCAGCGCCTTACGCAGCCGACGAATATGAACGTCGACGGTACGGTCTTCCACATACACGTTGGTACCCCAGACGTGGTTCAGCAGCTGTTCACGGCTGTACACGCGCTCCGGGTGAGTCATAAAGAAGTGTAATAGCTTAAACTCGGTCGGCCCCATATCGAGAGGGTTTTCGCCAGTCATCACGCGATGGGAAGTGGGATCGAGGCTCAGGCCCTGCATCTCGATCACCTCTTCCACCGCCATCGGTGAAATGCGCCGCATCACGGCTTTAATGCGCGCGACCAGCTCTTTTGGTGAGAAGGGCTTAGTAATGTAATCATCCGCGCCCGTCTCCAGGCCGCGCACCCGATCTTCCTCTTCACCGCGAGCAGTCAGCATCACTACCGGAATATCGCGGGTTAAGGCTTCACGTTTGATATGCTTAATAAATTGCAGCCCCGAACCGCCCGGTAGCATCCAGTCGAGCAGAATAAGGTCGGGCCAGGGTTCATTCAGTTTACTCACTGCGGTATCGTAATCTTCCGCTTCTACCGGCTGAAAACCGTTTTGTTCCAGCACGAAACAGACCATTTCGCGGATTGGCGCTTCATCTTCAACGACCAGAATACGTCTTGCCATTATTTGCCCTGTTTTTAGACATCAGTATTATATACGGCGTCATTATGCGTCAGATTTATGACAGTTTTATGATAAACATGACCGTTTGATGATCGCGCTTAAGCGTTTATGACACGCGCCATACGCGCTCATCGACCCCAGCGTAGGTGAATGTTTATAATCAACTTTACGTCACTTCTTACGGAATCGCTATGCGCATTATCCATACCTCGGACTGGCACCTCGGCCAGAACTTCTACAGCAAGAGCCGCGCGGCCGAACACGATGCCTTTCTGCGCTGGCTGCTGACCACCGCCGAGGCGGAGCGCGTAGACGCGATTATCGTCGCGGGCGACATCTTCGATACCGGTTCGCCGCCGAGCTACGCGCGCGAGCTGTATAACCGCTTTGTGGTCAATCTTCAGCAAACGGGCTGCCATCTGGTGGTGCTGGCGGGCAACCATGACTCGGTGGCGACACTTAACGAATCGCGCGATATTCTGTCGTTCCTCAATACCACGGTGATTGCCAGCGCGGGTCATGCGCCGTTTATTCTGAATCAGCGCGACGGCACGCCCGGCGCAGTGTTCTGCCCGGTGCCGTTTCTGCGTCCGCGCGACATCATCACCAGCCAGGCGGGGCTTTCTGGCAATGAAAAAGTACGTCAGGTGCTGGAAAGCATCACTGATTACTATCAGCAGCAGTATCAACAGGCCTGCGGGCTACGCGGCGACCTGCCGCTGCCGATCATCGCCAGCGGCCATCTGACCACCGTCGGCGCCAGTAAAAGCGACGCGGTGCGCGATATCTATATTGGCACGCTGGATGCTTTCCCGGCGCAGAATTTCCCGCCAGCCGATTACATCGCGCTGGGGCATATTCACCGGGCGCAGAAAATCGGCGGCAGCGAGCATATCCGCTATAGCGGCTCGCCTCTCCCGTTAAGCTTTGACGAAACCGGCAAAGCGAAAAGCGTAAACCTGGTGACATTTAGCGACGGCAAGCTGGCCGCAGTGACCCCGCTAACCGTCCCCATCACGCAGGCGCTGGCGGTGATTAAGGGCGATTTCGACAGCATCAGCGCACAGCTCGCGGCGTGGGAGAAAACCGATACCGAGGCCACCACGTGGCTCGATATCGAAATCACCAGCGACGAATATCTGCATGACATTCAACGTAAAATCCAGGCCATCACCGACGAACTCCCGGTCGAGGTGCTGCTGGTGCGCCGCAGCCGCAAGCAGCGCCAGCGTATTCTGGAAAGTCAGACGCGTGAAACCCTGAGCGAGCTGAGTATTGAAGAGGTGTTCCAACGCCGCCTGGCGCTGGAAACGCTTGAGGAACCGCAGCAGCAACGCCTGCAAACGCTGTTTACCGAAACGCTAAACAGCCTTGGCGAGGAACAACAACCATGAAAATTCTCAGCCTGCGCCTGAAAAATCTTAACTCGCTCAAAGGTGAGTGGAAAATCGATTTCACCCAGGAGCCTTTCGCCAGCAACGGTCTGTTTGCCATCACCGGCCCGACCGGCGCGGGCAAAACCACCCTGCTCGACGCCATCTGCCTGGCGCTGTACCACGAGACGCCGCGCCTCAATACCGTTTCGCAGTCACAAAATGACCTGATGACCCGCGACACCGCCGAGTGTCTGGCGGAAGTCGAGTTTGAAGTACAGGGCGTCGCCTATCGCGCCTTCTGGAGCCAGAACCGCGCGCGCAACCAGCCGGACGGTAATTTACAGGCGCCGCGCGTCGAACTGGCACGCTGCGCCGACGGGCAAATTCTGGCGGATAAGGTCAAAGACAAGCTGGAGATGACCGCGTCGCTCAGCGGGCTGGACTATGGCCGCTTTACCCGCTCCATGTTGCTCTCACAGGGCCAGTTTGCCGCCTTCCTCAACGCCAAACCGAAAGAGCGCGCCGAGCTGCTGGAAGAGTTGACCGGCACCGAAATTTACGGCCAGATTTCCGCGCAGGTCTTTGAAAAACATAAGCAGGCGCGTAATGACCTCGACAAGCTTCAGGCCCAGGCCAGCGGTGTGGTGCTGCTGAGCGAAGAGCAGCAACAGTCCCTACAGCAAAGTTTGCAGGCGCTTACTTCCGATGAAAAGCAGTGGCAACAACAGCAGGCGACCGCCCTCACGCATCAGCAATGGCTGTCACGCCGTACGGAGCTGGAACAAGACGGGCAGAAAACCCAGCAGGCGTTGAAAGAATCCCAGCAGGTGCTGGAAGCGGCGCAGCCGCAGCTCGCCGTGCTGAGCCGCGCGCAGCCCGCTGAAGCGCTGCGCCCGCACTGGTCACAGATGCAGGAACAGGCCGCCACGGTGGCCAAAACCCGTGCGCAGGTTCTGCAAGTGAATACTCGCTTACAGGCAGCACGCACCCTGCGAGATCGCATTCGCTACAGCGCGGAACACCAGCACGCCGCGCTCACGCAGTCGCTGCAACAACAGCAACAATGGCTTCAGGCGCATGAACATATTCAGCGCTGGCAAGGCGAGCTCACCGGATGGCGGAGCGCATTTGCTCAGCAGACGCGGGAACGTGCGCAGCAACAAACGCAAGAACAGCGCCGTAATGCGCTGGCAACACAGCTGAACCAGCTACCGCCTTCCACGCTGACGCTCACGCAGGAAGAGGTCGCCGCCCGAATCGCCGAACACGCGGCGGCGCGCCCGCAGCGCCAGCAGCTCAGCAGCCTGCACGCACGGTTTATCCCGCTCAACGCCCGCCGACAGCAGCTGATGGATGCTCAGCAGCAGCGCCAGCAGCAGTTGGAGAAAATAATCGCCGAACTGACCCAGCTTCGCCAGGTCTATAAAGAGAAAAAACAGCTGTTGGCCGACGTTAAGGCCATTTGCGATTTGGAAGACACCATCGTTAAGCTGGAAGCCGAGCGCGCGCGTCTCCAGCCAGGCGCGCCGTGCCCGCTGTGCGGTTCCACCAGCCATCCGGCGCTGGCCGAATATCAGGCTTTAAAACCGGACGCCAATAAAGCACGTCGCGATGCGCTGGAAAAAGAGGTTTCGCAGCTGGCCGAAAACGGCGCGACGCTGCGTGGCCAGCAGGAGACGCTGCAAAAACAGCAGCAGAAAGAAAATGACGAGCTCACCTCGCTTTCTCAGCAGGAGCAAGCGCTTACCTCACAGTGGCAGGAGACGCTCCAGCATCTACATATCGATCTGCAACCGACTGACGATATCAACGGCTGGCTGGCCGCGCAGGATGACGCCGAACAGCAGCGTTATCAGCACCAACAACGCCTGACGCTGGAACAGCAGCTTCGCGAGCTTGAGGCGCAGCTAACGCAGCTACGCGAAGAACAGGAGCAGCGTACTGCCGCGCTTAATCAATCGTTCACGGCTTTTGGCCTGTCGCAACCGCAGGCTGGCGATGAAAACAGTTGGCTGACGGCGCGCGAAACCGAGATAGCCCAGTGGCAACAGCAACAGGCGCAAAGCCAGAGCACCCAACAGCAGCTGGCGTTGATTCAGCCGCTGCTGGAAACCCTGCCGCCCGCCGAAAATGCCGACGATGGCCAACAGGCCTCGCTTGACGGCTGGCAACAGGCGCATCATGACTGTGTGTCGCTGGAAAGCCAGTGGCAAACGCTTCAGCAACAAGAAAAACTGGAAAATCAGCGTCTTCAGCAGGTGGAACAGACCTTCGACCAGCAGCTTTCCGCCTCGCACTTCCTGGACCGACAGGCATTTCTGGATGCGCTACTGGATGCCGACGAGCGCCAGCGTCTGGAACAGCTTAAACAGATGCTGGAGACGCAGCACCAGCAGCGCCAAACCCTCGCCGCACAGGTACAGGAAGCGTTGCAACATCATTTGACCGTGCGCCCGGAAACGCTGACAGCCGATTTGAGCCTTGCCGACGTGCAGGAGCAGCTTCAGCAGCTTGCCCGTCAGCTACGCGAAAACAGCGAGCGCCAGGGCGAACTGCGCCAGCAGCTCAAGCAGGACAGCGACAATCGTCAGCAGCAGCAGTCGCTGTTCGTTGAGATTGAAAAAGCCCATGCCGTGCTGGAAGACTGGGCGCATTTAAATGCGCTCATTGGCTCCAAAGAGGGGGATAAATTCCGTAAATTCGCCCAGGGGCTGACGCTGGATAATCTGGTGTGGCTCGCCAACGAACAGCTTAGTCGCCTGCATGGTCGCTATCTGTTGCAACGTAAAGTCAGCGACGCGCTGGAACTGGAGGTGGTTGACACCTGGCAGGCGGACGCGGTACGCGATACCCGCACGCTCTCCGGTGGCGAAAGCTTCCTCGTCAGCCTCGCGCTGGCGCTGGCGCTCTCCGATCTGGTCAGCCATAAAACGCGCATCGACTCGCTGTTCCTCGATGAAGGTTTCGGTACGCTCGACAGCGAAACGCTCGATACCGCGCTGGATGCGCTGGACGCACTCAACGCCAGCGGCAAAATCATCGGCGTGATCAGCCACGTTGAGGCGATGAAAGAGCGCATTCCGGTGCAAATTAAGGTCAAGAAGATCAACGGGTTGGGATATAGTCGACTGGATAAAATGTTTGCCGTTGAGTAGGCCCGATAAGCGCAGCGCCATCGGGCATTCCAGCAGAGTGCCGGATGGCGGCTACGCCTTATCCGGCCAACAGCGACGCATCACGCCGGCCACAGCCACGCCGCCCCGCGAACCCCGCTGGAGTCCCCGTGCAGCGCTTTACGGATCGGCGTTTCGCACTCACCGCCAAACACCCATTCTTTCACAAGCTGCGGTACCGTCTGGTATAGCCGTTCAACGTTGCTCATCCCCCCGCCCAGCACAATCACGTCCGGGTCGAGAATATTCACCACGTGCGCCAGCGATTTCGCCAGCCGCTGCTCGTAGCGACAGAGCGCCTGTTCTGCCA
The DNA here is from genome assembly GCF_001654985.1 of Kluyvera georgiana ATCC 51603. Classification (GTDB taxonomy): domain Bacteria; phylum Pseudomonadota; class Gammaproteobacteria; order Enterobacterales; family Enterobacteriaceae; genus Kluyvera; species Kluyvera georgiana. The sequence continues at coordinate 203 of NZ_LXEU01000078.1, read as the reverse complement.
GCGCATCACCTTCATCCACCAGGCGCATAATCTCACTGCCCTTCAATGGACGCCCGCTTAACCGCTGGTAGTCGGTGGCAAAACCGGTGCCGGAAATAAAGGTCTCAATGCAACCCTGCTTACCGCAATAGCACGGCACTTCCGCGCGATAGCGCAGCTCGTCGTCATTCATCCACGGCAGTGGATTATGCCCCCATTCGCCC
>NZ_LXEU01000077.1 GCF_001654985.1 Kluyvera georgiana ATCC 51603 | reverse complement strand
CCGATCGCCACGCCCGCGCCGCAGCCGGTACCAATAATCACCGCAAACACCGTCTGCGCGCCCGCCGCCGCGCCGTCTACCGCTTCCGACACCGCAAGGCAGTTGGCGTCGTTCGCCAGCCGCACCTCACGGTTCAAACGACGGCTTAAATCTTTATCAAACGGTTGACCGTTGAGCCACGTTGAATTGGCGTTTTTTACCACCCCGGTATAAGGCGAAATCGAGCCGGGAATCCCCATTCCCACCGTCCCGGTTTGCCCGGTCGCCTCTTCGGCCAGTGCGACAAGATGCGCAATGTTCTCAATGGTTTGCTGGTAGTCACGCGGCGTCGGCAGACGGTGACGATAGAGCTGCTCCCCGCGATCGCTCAGCGCGATAACTTCCGTTTTCGTTCCACCCAGATCGATACCAATTCGCATTCATCACTCCTGTTTAAAACAATGCAAGGCCAGAGACAATTCGTTATCATTGCACGCTGATTTAACGATAACACCGTGGAAATTATCATGCTGTGGTTCAAAAATTTAATGGTTTATCGTCTCAGCCGCGACATCTCGCTGCGCGCGGAAGAGATGGAAAAACAGCTCGCTGAGATGACCTTCACCCCGTGCGGCAGCCAGGATATGGCGAAAACCGGCTGGGTGCCGCCGATGGGTTCACACAGCGATGCGCTGACGCACACAGCGAATGGTCAGATCATTATCTGCGCGCGCAAAGAAGAGAAGATCCTGCCCTCTCCGGTGATTAAACAGGCGCTGGAAGCGAAGATCCAGAAACTGGAAGCCGATCAGGGTCGTAAGCTGAAAAAGACCGAAAAAGATTCCCTGAAAGATGAAGTGCTGCACTCTCTGCTGCCGCGCGCTTTCAGTCGCTTCAGCCAGACGATGATGTGGATCGATACCGTTAACGATCTGATTATGGTCGACTGCGCCAGCGCCAAAAAAGCGGAAGATACGCTGGCGCTGTTACGTAAGAGCCTCGGTTCTCTGCCGGTCGTGCCGCTGACGCTGGAAAACCCGATCGAACTGACGCTGACCGAATGGGTGCGCTCTGGCACCACGGCGCAGGGCTTTCAGCTACTTGATGAAGCCGAACTGAAAGCGATCCTCGAAGACGGCGGCGTGATCCGCGCGAAAAAACAGGATCTGGTTTGCGATGAAATCGCCGTCCACATCGAAGCCGGTAAGCTGGTGACCAAGCTGGCGCTCGACTGGCAGCAGCGCATTCAGTTTGTGATGTGCGACGACGGTTCCATTAAGCGCCTGAAGTTCTGCGATGAACTGCGCGATCAGAACGAAGATATCGATCGTGACGACTACGCCCAGCGTTTCGATGCCGACTTTATTCTGATGACCGGCGAGCTGGCGGCGCTGATTAAGAGCCTGGTGGAAGGATTAGGCGGCGAAGCGCAGCGTTAATAAATAACGTATTTCCCTTCCTGCCCAGCAGGAAGGGAAAATATTACAGATAGCGGCACAGATAAGACGTTGGTTCAGCAACCTGCAGGTTAAACTCGCTGTGGCCCGGCACATTGAAGACTTCCCCGGCAGCGTAGACTTTCCACTCAGTTTCCCCCGGTAACAGTACGTTCAGCGCACCGCTAATCACGGTCATTTCTTCCGGCTGCGCGGTACCGAAGGTATATTCGCCTTCCGCCATCACGCCCACGCTAGCACGCCCGGTGTCACTGCTGGTAAAACCAATGGATTTCACTTTTCCGTCGAAGTATTCGTTGCTTTGAAGCATAAACAGGCCCTTATTCTCGTATCGTCAAAAGACCAATATAGGGGGGCGAACAGAAGCCTGTCACGCGAAATTCTCCCGTTAACACAATAATTCTGCCGCCAGTCTGGCAACCAGCACATTCGACAGTAAAACAGGCACATCCAGCGCTTTTTGTAATAGGTCACGGTGACGCTGGTGATAACTGAGCGAATCCAGCACCAGCACGTCGGCCCCCTGTTCCAGCAGTGAACTGCCTGCGGAAATCAGATGTTGATCGGTATCGAGGTTCGGGTTAGCCAGCGCGTAATAGGGTGAAGTCGGCAGCATCTGCCACTTCTCCTGCTGGGCATTTAAAATGCCTTCAACAGGCACAAGCACCCCGACCTGGTGTCCCTCAACGATAGAGGCGACCAACGGTGGAATAATGCGCTGGGGCTCCAGCAGCATCGCATTGCGCGCCACCATACTGCGTAATTTGAACGTATTCAGTAACAGAATGACGTCGTAGGATTGGTTGTCCAGCACCTCAATAACGGCCTGGAGGCTCAACTCCACCTTCGGACGGGATACTTCAACAAATTGGTTATCATTTAGCAGAACCAGTAAGCGCTCTTCACCGGGTTCTGGTGCATACTCTTCCATGACGTCAGCACGATTCATTTTGCCTAGCAGGCTGATGTGGGTTATCTGATCTTCCCTGATGTGCTCGGTCAAAAGCGGCAACACTTCACTGACGGGCACCACCCCTATCGTAAGAATCGCCATCGTTGCACTCATGTTATTTACCTTTTGCTTTTCTGAAAGCTCACTTTACAAATAGCCACCTGGATGGATGAAAAATACCGCTCAGAAGCGTAGCATCTGCCGCGGGAGGCGGAATGTAAAGATTCCAGTTATTTCCAGTACTCTCCTGATATGTTTTGATTTTAACTTTTCCATAACATACAGAATAGGTGAAAAATGTGATTTACGCCCGATATAACCGCAAAATAAAAAGGGCTATATCGGCAGCGTGCATCACAACATGAGGAAGAGATGGGGAGAAAGCGATGCGCTCCGCTAGCTGGCGGTGGCCAGGTGAAGAGCGTCGAGGATCAGCGTCACCACGCGCTCCGGCGCGGCGGAAGCGTCGACGATATAATGGGCGGTTTCGCGGTACAGCGCATCGCGCTGAGCCAGCACATCGGCGACTTCTTCGCTAATGGGTTTACCGGTCAGCGTCGGGCGCTGGTCAGCTTCTGGAAAGGCTTCCAGACGGCGTGCCAAAACGGGAACCGGCGCATTCAGATAAACCACAACACCGTTCTGGCGCATAAATTCGCGGTTCACCGGAGCAAGGATAATTCCACCGCCCGTGGCGATAACCGCGCCTGGCTGGGTGACGGAGATTAACGTTTCGGTCTCTCTGGCGCGGAAACCCGGCCAGCCTTCCGCCGCCACGATATCCGCCACGCTCATGCCTGACCGCTGCTGTAACACCTGGTCAGTATCAACAAAACGGAAATCGCAGGCATGGGTAAGCGCTTGACCTATTGTTGTTTTTCCGCAGCCTCTGGCTCCGATCAGAAAAATAGGTTGTGTCATTACCTGGAATTCCCCCTGATGACGCAAAATTACGGGACGTGCATGTGAAGCGTGAATAATACCACCAAACTAGTACACAAGTAAGTGTAAACTTTAAGTTACAAAAAGATTCAGCCTGAGTATTTTATCCGCTTTATATCCAGTCAATATCTGCTTTTAAAGCGTAAAAAAATAATGCCACAAGTCGTTACGATAACAGTACATGAAACTGACTTGTTTTGACAAGCTGAACGACGCGGCAAAGGTAGCATATTCCGGCGACAGAAATCCTGTCAGCCGCGTTTTACCGCCAACAGCCACTTGTCCAGCTCAGCGGCAAACTGCTGGCGGTCACGCTGGGAAAGCGCGCTGGGGCCACCGGTTTGAATACCGCTGGAGCGCATTGTGTCCATAAAGTCTCGCAGCGTCAGACGTTCGCGAATAGTGGCATCGCTGTAGCGTTCACCGCGCGGGTTCAGCGCCGCCCCGCCCTTTTCCAGCACTTCAGCAGCCAGAGGGATATCGGCGGTAATCACCAGATCGCCCGGTTGGCACAGCCGTACGATTTCATTGTCGGCAACGTCAAAACCTTTTGGCACCACCATCGCGCGAATAAAGCGCGACGGCGGCACGCGCAGATACTGGTTCGCCACCAGCACAAGTTCAATCTGCGTGCGGTCTGCGGCGCGGTAAAGCACCTCTTTAATCACATTCGGACACGCATCGGCATCCACCCAAATCGTCATACTCACTCCGCTTAACGCTGGCTGTTAAAGGGCGATTATACGGTAAGCACGTCTTTGGGCGTAATAATGTGCAGCCAGCGTCACAAAAGTACGTTACCCATCGCCGGGAATGGCCTATAACAGTACACTACAAAAAAACAGACAGAGGGAGAGACATGATGGAGAAGAAAATTGGCTTCATTGGCTGCGGTAATATGGGAAAGGCCATTCTGGGCGGCCTGATTGCCAGCGGGCAGGTACTTCCTGGGCAGATTTGGGTTTACACCCCTTCCCCGGATAAAGTCGCCGCGCTGCGCGATGAGTTCGGCATTAACGCGGCGCAAAGCCCGCAGGAAGTGGCGCAGGTGGCGGATATCGTCTTCGGTGCCGTGAAGCCGGGAATTATGGTGAAAGTGCTGAGCGACATAGCCTCCAGCCTGAACAAAGACTCTCTGGTGGTTTCCATTGCGGCAGGGATCACCCTCGACCAGCTGGCGCGCGCGCTGGGCCACGATCGTAAAATCGTCCGCGCCATGCCGAACACACCGTCGCTGGTCAACGCCGGGATGACCTCGGTCACGCCAAACGCGCTGGTCACACCGGAAGATATCGCCGATGTGCTGAATATTTTCCGCTGCTTCGGGGCTGCAGAAGAGATTGCTGAACCGATGATCCACCCGGTAGTGGGCGTTAGCGGCTCTGCACCGGCCTATGTATTTATGTTTATCGAAGCCATGGCCGATGCCGCCGTGCTGGGCGGTATGCCGCGCGCTCAGGCCTATAAATTCGCCGCGCAGGCGGTCATGGGCTCCGCGAAGATGGTGCTGGAAACCGGTAAGCATCCGGGTGAACTGAAAGATATGGTGTGCTCGCCTGGCGGCACCACGATTGAAGCAGTACGCGTGCTGGAAGAAAAAGGCTTCCGCTCGGCGGTCATCGAAGCGATGGCAAAATGCATGGAAAAATCGGACAAGATGAGCAAGTCCTGATGGCGCTGGCCCGGCAAACGCTGCCGGGCCAGGTTAGCTTGCCATAAGATGTGAACTTACTTTTTCTTCAGACAGGTGCTCATAAAGGTTTTACGTTCGTCGCCCTTCAGGGTCTTCTGAGCCGCCTGCGCGTTACAATCCTTCATTTTTTGCTGCTGCGGCGTTAACGCTTTGCCGTCTGCAGGCGCCCCTTCCCCTTTCAGACAACTGCTCATAAAGGTCTTGCGCTCATCCCCCTTCAGGGTTTTGGCGGCCGCCTGCTGATTGCAGCTACTCATCCGCTGTTGCTGCGGCGTCAGGGTCTTTTCGGGCGCGGCGGCCGTCGTCGCCGCAGACGCGGCGCTGGCCGCAAACACGCCACACAGTAGGGTAATCAGTAATGTTGTTTTCATTGCACCATCCTTTTGTGAGTAGAACTCTGTAAGTCTGGTCGCTGGCAGGAATTTTACCAAATCGACGGCAATGAAATGCCGCCGATTTGGTCGCGAGATTACAGCCCCAGGGCCGCTTTCATGGTGTAATAAAGATCCGTCTGATCGGTGAGGCCAACCACATTAGCGGCATGCGGGCCGTAGGCCGCAATGCGCAGCTGGGTGCCGGTATGCTCCATCGACTCTTCTTCCGAGTTACCGTAGCTCATGACCATCACTGACCCATCTTTGGTGTTCAATGCCTGCGTCAGGCCCGGCGCTTTGGTTTCCGGTGGAATAATCTGGCTGGCGTGCGCGTGGTCAGCGGTGACGATCACCAGGGTATTGCCGTCTTTTTTCGCAAATTCCAGCGCTTTTTGTACCGCTTCATCCAGGTCGACCGTTTCGCCAATCTGGCCGCACGGATTCGCCGCGTGATCCTGTTTATCGATCGACGCCCCTTCAACCTGCAGGAAGAAGCCTTTTTCGTTGGCGCTCAACAGAGAGATGGCTTTGTCGGTCATCTGCGCCAGAGTCGGCACGCTGGCATCACGTTTCGGGTTCGGCGTACAGGTCACCGCTGGCTTATCCAGGTTGCCGTGATAAGAGGCCTTCGGTCCTTCCCAACGAACCGGCATATTGCCGTCGGAGAACAGCCCCAGCAACGGTTTGTCCTGGTTAGCCTGCGTAATCGCCGCCAGCGTGGTGGCGTTATCCACTAACTGATAACCGCGCGCCTGTGCCTGTTCACGCAGGGTTTTCCCCTGCCATTCACCCGCTGTCGCGGTTTCGGCGAAGGTTTTTGCGCCGCCGCCCAGCGTCACGTCCGCGCGGGCATTCAGCAGCTGTTCGGTAATGGACCCTTTACCGCCTTTTTCCAGCGCGTTGGTCGGGCATTTTTCGCTGGTCACGCTCGGGCCGTAACACTTACGCGAAGTGACATGAGAAATCTGCGCCGCAGGCGTCGCATCCTGCAATTCGGCGGTAGACACGTTACCGGTCGCCAGGCCGGCCGCTTTCGCCAGCTCCAGAATCGTCTGGTGATCTTTTTCATGGATATCGACGCCCAGCGCGCCGTTATAGGTTTTCACGCCGGTACTCCAGGCGGTGGCCGACGCGGCGGAGTCGGTCACGTAGTCCGGCTTACCGGTCTTTTTGTTCAGCGCATAATGGGTGTACTGGCCGGTTAACGGCAGCGCGTCAATACCTTTAAAATAACCGCCCGCGCCTTCCGCGTAGTTACGCGCGGCGGTAATTTCAGAGTCGCCCATCCCATCGCCAATCAGCAAAATAACGTTTTTGGCCTGTTTATTATTTAAGGAGGCGCGAATCGCATCGGTTTGATCGGCAGATAAACGGCGAGCACCGCCCGGCTGGGTGATGTCCCCTTGCGCGGCGCGGTTATCGAGAACGGCGGTAGAGGTCTCCGCATGAACGGCAGGTAGACTCAGCAGAGGTAATAATGCGGCAACGATAGCACGGTATTTCACGTTAGTTTCTCCATGTATAAATACTTAAAAAAAGAAAACATGGAGACTGTAAGAAAAGAGCGTGACAGTTTAATGACAGCGTGAAATAAGCAAAGACCTACTATTTTTCGGGGGCTAGAAATAACCGTTTAACATGGTTATATAATAATTCGCGATGATGATCGGAAGCATCTTCCGGCGGTGTAAGCTTATTCAGCGTGGCGGCAATGTGGCTTTCCAGATCGGACTGAGGCTGCTGTTTCATATGCAGTAGCAGCGTAGTCACCACCACTTCCAGCGCATCAACCTGAATACGTAGCGCGTTTGCTTCATCTTCCTTTTCAGCTAGTTTTACCAGCAATTCAGCAATGAAATTTTTCATCGCGCGTTTTCCTTATGGATAGCGATGGGCTGGATGCAGGCCCTGAAAAAATAAATAGACCGCTAAAACATACGGTTCCATTCCCCTTTGGCAAGCAGGAATAGAATTACAATATCCAGACAATTCTGCAAGTGAAACCCGCAAAAATATAATCCCTATCAATATCATGGAATTAGTTTCATTTTTCGTCAGCGAAACGTTTCTCTCGCATAATAATGCAGAGCCATGGTCCAAATTTGAATAAGAGAGGAATGAATCGAAGGAAATAACGTTGTGCCGCTATTTCCCTCGTGACCATGATATTACTGACGAACCGGCTGGGTACGACGGAGCATTACCGCCAGTTGCCATAGGTTAATCAGCACAATCACCGCGGTGGCAATAAATACCCAGCGGAATCCCGCCATTGCTGAAATGGATGCGCCAATCAGCGGCCCCGCCACGTTACCCAGATACATAAACGACTGGTTATAGCCGAATATACGCCCGGTAACGCGCTCGCTAATATATTTGAGCAACAGCGTTTGTACCGCCGGCAGCATCGCACCATCGGCAAAGCCAAGAATAAAACGGAGAATGCCAAGCTGTAGCGGCGTGGTCACAAACGACATGGCAAAGAACAGCACCACGGCAAAAACCAGCGTGCCCAGCAAAATGCGGGCCGTGCCGATACGATCCCCGAGCTTGCCCAGCCTTGGCGCGGAAATCAGCGCCGATACGCCGGGAACGGCGGCAATCATGCCGCTTAAGAAGGCGATGTTGGTACTGTCAGGCGACATGGACTTAATAAACAGCGCCAGAATGGGGCTAATCGAACCGTTGCACAGCTGAATCACCATCGTCGTCACAAACAGGCTGATCACCAGCCCCGGGTACGGCAGCGAGGCAAATACCGCCTTGCCGCTCAGCTTCTCGCCTTTTTCCAACACCGGACGAGCGCCCTCTTTGATTAAAAACAGCGTCACCAGGAAGCTCACCATCAGCAGAAAGGCGGTGATAAAGAACACCATTCGCAGCCCCACGTGGTCAGCAAGAAAACCGCCGAGCAGCGGCCCACCAATCACCCCGGTGATCTGCGCCGTCGAGAGGGTGCTCAGCGCCCAGCCGCTGCGCTCACGCGGTACCTGCGAGGCCACCAGCGCCATCGCGTTAGGAATATAGCCGGACGTTAAGCCCATAATGGCGCGCAGGAAAAAGAGCTGCCAGACGTTGGTGGCGAAGGCCTGCAATAAAATCGCCACCGCCATTCCGAGCGACGCGCGTAGCAGCATTAACTTACGGCCTTTACGGTCAGCGAGGCTTCCCCACATTGGCGATACAATGGCTGACACCAGGAAGGTGACGCTGAAAGTTAAGCCTGACCACATGGACAGCGATTCGTGTGAGGTGACGCCAAGCTGCGCCACATAAAGCGGTAAAAAAGGCAAAATCTGGCTAATCGCTAGCCCGGTGAAAAAACAGCCGAACCAGACGGAAATAAGGTTAACCTTCCAGGATTCCATAACGACGCGTTTGACTTCAATTGACGAGAACAAGTTGTCAGGTTAGCAAGTCGCTTTTCTCGCCGTATTGTCAGAGATGCTTAATCAATTATTTCAGGATTTTATCAGCCAATAAGCCCATTTTTGTGATTAATATCACGATTAAAACGCAAGACGTTAGTGAGTTATGCTTAGCGGCTGCGGCGGATTCACCTTAAACGAGATGGAAAAGGCAGATAGCCCGCAACGGCCGTGGTATGTTATGTGCTTTGCGTTTGGAATGGATGGAATTAGAGAATGGCAAAGTTGCGGGTTGGGATTGTTTTTGGCGGCAAATCGGCGGAGCACGAAGTCTCCCTACAGTCCGCGAAGAATATTGTAGAAGCGATCGATAAAACGCGGTTTGACGTCGTGCTGTTAGGCATTGATAAACAGGGGCAGTGGCACATCAGCGATGCGCAGAACTATCTGCTCAATGCTCAGGACCCCGCCCGTATCGCGCTGCGCCCTTCTACGACCACGCTGGCCCATATTCCAGGCCGTGAGCGCCAGCAAATGATTGATGCCGAAAGCGGCCAGCCGTTGGACGCCATCGATGTGATTTTCCCCATTGTGCACGGCACGTTAGGCGAGGACGGTTCCCTGCAAGGGATGCTGCGCATGGCCAACCTGCCGTTTGTCGGCTCCGACGTTCTGGGTTCTGCCGCCTGCATGGATAAAGACGTGACCAAGCGCCTGCTGCGCGACGCCGGGCTATCTATTGCGCCGTTTGTTACCTTGACGCGCCGCAACCGCGACAGTTTCACCTTCGACGAGATCAAAGCGAAGCTTGGTCTGCCGCTGTTCGTTAAGCCTGCGAATCAGGGCTCTTCGGTTGGCGTGAGTAAGGTCAACGATGCGGAGCAGTACGCGAAAGCCGTCGCGCTAGCTTTTGAATTCGACCATAAAGTCGTAGTGGAGCAAGGCATTAAAGGCCGTGAAATCGAATGCGCAGTACTGGGCAATGACGATCCACAGGCCAGCACCTGCGGTGAGATCGTGCTGAACAGTGAATTCTACGCTTACGACACCAAGTACATTGACGATAACGGCGCGAAGGTGGTGGTTCCAGCCGCGATTTCCGCCGAAGTGAATGATAAAATCCGTCATGTCGCGATTGACGCTTATCAAACGTTAGGCTGTAGCGGCATGGCGCGCGTGGATGTGTTCCTGACCGCCGAAAACGACGTGGTGATTAACGAAATCAACACCTTGCCTGGCTTCACCAACATCAGCATGTACCCGAAATTGTGGCAGGCCAGCGGTCTGGACTATACGTCGCTGATTACCCGCTTGATCGAGCTCGCGCTGGAGCGTCATCAGGCCGATAAGGCGCTGAAAACGTCGATGAACGATTAAGACATGTTTCCGGGGCGCGGCAAAGCGCCCCGATAAATCCAGACCTTTACTCTTCCCTGCGACGAATAATAAACCCCGCCAGCCAGAAGCTAATCACCCAGGTCACCAGCCCCACGGCATAGGTTTGCCAGCCCTTTGCTTCAAACCCCAGCAGGCCAACAATTCCGTTAAGAATAAAAATAAGACCGATCGCAAAGGCGTAGTAGTGCCAGTCGCGGCGGATTTTTACAGGCAGGTTCATAGCGGCTCCATCACAAAGAAAACAGGATGCCATAAACCCGCGACAACGTCTGTGGTGTGAACGGCAGTTAGCGAATGTTAAAGGGATTTAACGTTAAGCTAAAGCGAGAAATGCCAGAATTGGATCGCAAAACCAGGAATATTCTGGCTCAAAATTTACCATAAATCCGATATTGACAATCGCCATCTACTGCCACACTCACCCCAGTATCACGTAATTATCCGTCGTCACGTTACCCTGGAGGTCCCAATGACAGATTTTACCTTGTCAAAGCTCATGTTCAGTGGGAAGAAAAAGGCGTCCTCCGCGTCTGGCAACCTTGCGTACGCACTTTTCGTCCTGCTGTGTTTTTCAGTCGGTGCACAGCTGCTATCCTTGGTGCTACACGCTCCGGGTATCTATGAACATCTGATGCAGATTCAGGATAGCGGTCGCCCGCGCGTGGAAATTGGCCTCGGGGTGAGTACCCTGTTCGGTCTGGTGCCCTTCCTCGCAGGCTGCGCCATCCTTGGCGTGGTTTCCCTGGTGCGCCGCCTGCGTCATCACGATTAGTTCAGGGCCATACATTTAGCCCGGCGTTCATCAACCCGTTTAGCAAACCACGCCGTGGTCAACTGACGGGTTATTTTCGGGCTCTCCAACTGAATCCCCGGCAGCATCTCGCGGGCCAGCGGTTTACCCGCTTTTTGCTCGGCAATCTTATACACCCCTTTGTACAGCGCGGTATTTTCAAATGCCTGGCTGTCGCCTTTCTGTAGCTGACGGTGAATCTCAGCGTTGCTCAACGACAGCTTGTCCGCCAGCTTCCTGACCGCTTTTTCAGTACTGCCCGGCTCGTCGCTGCCGTAGAGAATCACGTCGCCATCCAGCGCCAGTTTCACGCCCGTGGCTTTACTGACCGCATACTGGAAAGCCGCATTACGGCTCGCGTACCAACCGGCGTTAAAGTCGGCGTAGCGATAGATAGGCGCCGTATAGCTCGCCGGGTAGTTCAGCAGATGGTAAGTGCCGAACCACAGACCGCCGCGCAGGGAAAAGACCTCCTGGCGGACGGTGCCGTCCATCTTCCACGGGTAGTTATCCTGATGCTGTTCGGCAAAGGCGATGCTGACCTGCATCGGACCGCCGGTATGAACCGGGTTAAGCGAGCCAAACAGCTTCTGCCCCATCGGCACCATACCGATAAAGTCGTCGAATATTGCGCTTAGCTGTTTCTCCGTTTTCACGTTATCCAGCCGTTCGCTGTAGCTTTTGCCATTAGGCGAGTTGATTTTCAGCGCGGTGTGTACGAGGAAAACGGGAATGTGCATCTTCTCCGCCCGGCGATCGATCTCCTGCCAGGCGATTTTGCTCAGATTAGGCACCGACGGGTCGGATTGATAGTTCGACTCCTGTTGCGCGACCGCCAGCACCGAACAGATATTCTCCTCCGTCGGCGCTAGCTTCTGGCTCTCGAAAGTCTTCGCCAGCGCCTGCGCCCAGGCGTTTCTGTCCTTCACGCTGGCGGGCATTTTTTGCCGCACCACGCTTGCCACATCGACCGGTTTTTCGCCCTCTTTCAGCTTCGGTGCCTGCTGGCTGGTACAGGCGCTTAACAGCGCAGCGGCCAGCAGGGTAAGAGAACACGAACGGTAACGCGTTGTGGCTATCGCCATGGTTTATCCTTATCAAAAATAAACGATTATCGCCTAGCTCTGCGGCTGTACGACTTCATCCGGCAAATCTTTATTATCCAGCTCTCGTTCGAAGCTGCGCAGACGCTTGTAGATAGACATCAGCTCCACCAGCGTGGTCCAGGAGCTGATCAGATACTGGAACGATCCGCGTACCTGGCCGAAAACGTTGGTTATCTGCGTCATCAGACCGAGCGTAATCGTACCGGCAACAATCGACGGAAACAGCAGGAACAAACCGAAAACGTTGTCCACCTGCAGGTACAGAATACGAGCAATATTGAAGTACATATAGTGGAAATAAAGGCGGAAATAGTTACGGCGCACCGCGCTGAACAGCTCGCGTACGGTCGGCGGCGTGGCGCGAGTGGCATCATCTTCACCGTAAACCAGTTCCTTACGATAGGCCGCTTCAACGCGTTGGTTTTTAAAGTTCAGCCCCGGCAGCTTGATACCTACTACCGCCAGCAGCCCGGTCCCCATCAGCGACCAGACGATTGCCGCAATCACCAGACCGTACGGCACGTGGCCGACGATCGGCAGATTCGGCACATGTGCAGACAACGATACCAGAACCGGCAGGAAGGCAATCAGGGTCATGATGGCGTTGATAAAGCTGGTACCCATATCTTCCAGCGTCGACGCGAAGCGCATGGTGTCTTCCTGTACACGCTGTGCTGCCCCTTCAATATGGCGCAGGTGCTGCCAGTGGGTCATGTAGTGCTCGTTCATCGCGGTACGCCAGCGGAACACATAGTGGCTGACGAAGAAGTTATTCAACACGCCGATGACGACAGCGATAAGCGCGATACCGAGGAAGATGCCAATTTCCTGATAGAACTGGTTAATCGATACTTTGTTTGGTGAGGCCAGCGCCGTCTGAATAAGATCATAAAAGGGTGCATACCAGGCGTTAATTGCCACGCCAACTTCCACCATAAACCAGGTCACAAAGATAATCAGCGCCGTGCCCAGAATCGACCAGTACTGCCAACGGTGCGGGCTGCGAATAAACCAGTAGCCGGCAAAGAGCCCAACGCACACCAGATAGTAGGCATAAAACACCAGGTAGTTCAGCGACCAGAAACGTGCCGCGCTAATCGGAACATCATTGCTTGCACCGGTCAGGCGCAATAGCCAGCTACCGCCGTCCACCTGCCAGAAAATAACCGCAACCATTGCCCAAATAAACGCCGAGAGAAAAAAGGGTCCCGGCTTAGGGAAAAAAGACTTAAACATCGTACTCTCCTGCTAACTTCTTATGATTCTGCGTTGTGCGATGACAACAGAATACCGCCACGGATCGTTTTTACCGTAAAGAGGTATTAGGCAATGTAACTGTGCAATCAGACCGAAAAATACCGCCAGAGTTCGCAGGCGGCACGCGCATCTATCATACGCGTCGGATCACAAAAGTGCGCACCCACGTCGAGGAATAATCATCGCGTTTACGCCCGGTTACGTTTTTCCCGCTATCATACCGTTTAATGGCTCTGTGCCTGATGCCGATTCGATGTATTTTTAGTATAAATACGCATTACTCTCCCATTTCAATTCATGGATGCTTCCGTTGAAACGTAGTCTGCTTTTTTCTGCCGCGCTGTGCGTGGCGTCATTGACCTCGGCGCAGGCTGCTCAGCCACAGCCGATTACCGCGCCCGCGTTTGCGTCCGACATTGTTGACCGTTATGCCAACCATATCTTCTACGGTAGCGGTGCGACCGGTATGGCGTTGGTGGTGATTGACGGCAACCAGCGCGTGTTCCGCAGCTTTGGCGAAACCCGGCCGGGCAACAACGTGCATCCGCAGCTTGACTCGGTGATTCGTATCGCCTCGCTGACGAAGCTGATGACCAGCGAAATGCTGGTAAAACTGCTCGATCAGGGCGTGGTTAAGCTCGACGATCCGCTGAGTAAATATGCACCGCCCGGCGCGAGCGTGCCGACCTACAACGGCACGCCAATTCGCTTAGTGAACCTGGCAACGCATACCAGTTCTCTGCCGCGCGAGCAGCCTGGCGGCGCGGCGCATCGTCCGGTCTTCGTATGGCCGACCCAATCACAGCGCTGGAGCTATCTCTCGTCAGCAAAACTGCACGCCGCGCCGGGCTCGCAGGCCAGCTACTCTAACCTGGCCTTCGACCTGCTGGCCGATGCGCTGGGCAACGCCGCGCACAAACCCTACCCGCAGCTGTTTGAAGAGCAGATCGCTCGCCCGCTGGGCATGAAGGACACCACCTTTACACCATCGCCGGACCAGTGCGGCCGTCTGATGGTGGCAGAGAAAGGGGCCAGCCCGTGTAACAACACCCTGGCGGCAATGGGCAGCGGCGGCGTTTATTCTACGCCGGGTGATATGATGCGCTGGATGCAGCAGTATTTATCATCAGACTTCTATCACCGCAGCAGCCAGGCTGACCGCATGCAGACGCTGGTTTACCAGCGTAATCAACTGACCCGCGTTGTCGGGATGGACGTGCCGGGCCGCGCCGACGCGCTAGGCCTCGGCTGGGTGTATATGGCACCCAAAAATGGCCGTCCGGGCATTATCCAGAAAACCGGCGGTGGCGGCGGCTTTATCACCTATATGGCGATGATTCCGCAGTCTAACGTCGGCGCGTTCGTGGTCGTTACCCGTTCACCGTTAACCCGCTTTGTGAATATGAGTGACGGTATCAACGAACTGGTCACCGAGTTAAGCGGCAACAAACCTGGCGTTATTCCCGCCTCTTAATAGTGGGTAGGCAAACGCGTGATACTCACGAGTTTGCCTTTTTTCATCTCGATATATGCCCCTTTGCGTAACGCGGAAAGCACCTCGGCAATGACCGAGCGTGATATTCGCGTGCGCTGCTGGATATAGTTCAGCACACCAATTCGCGAGCGAATATCGTCATCCCAGCCAATCATCGTCAGCAGCGTTGAGCGAATCTGATCGTAATGATTGGTCCCAATAAGTTGCGTATCACGCATTTCCAGCATTCGTGTTTGCCATGTCATCCAGTAAAACGCCTCTCGCCATAGCTGATAGCGTTCCAGGCATTTGAGCGTTTCCTGCGACGGAAGATAGAAACCGCGACAGTCACTTTCTGCGACCAGCGTGTAGTCGTTGCGGATTGCGTTAGCGCCAGCGGCGAGTCCAAAAATCGAGGGGCTTTGCAGAATGCCACAAAGCACATGGCCTTCATTACGATGCAGTGACACTACGCCTTGCTGAACGACAACCGTGACGTCGTTTATGGTGTAATGGGCAGGTAGGATCGGCTCCCCAGCCGCAAGCTGAAAGCGCGTACCCGTTTGAGACAGTCTTTTATCAAGAGCCAAAAACTCACGGAGCGGCTTGCTTGAAGAAGGCATGTTTTGCAATCCCTACAAAAAAGCCCATCATCATGACGGGCGTTGAATAAAGCATCAAACACCGGGAAGTTTCCTTCCCGGTGTTGTGAAGATTACCAGGTGTATTTCACACCGGCGTTAGCCGCCCAATCCTGATCAACATCGCCGCCGCCGAGGTAGTTCACCCCGGTGTAGGCGCTGAAGTTCTTGGTAAAGCTGAACTGGCTACCCACGCCAACCCGAACCGCTGAACCTTCTACGCCGTTATCGATGTTGTCACCATTGATATTGGCGTCGTTGCTTGAGTCGTCATAGACGTAAGCCAGTTTGAAGTACGGAGAAATTGCCTGGTCGCCGAAGTTCGCCGTGTAGCCGGCATCGAAACCGAGCTCATAACGCATGCTGTCGTAATCTTGATCGCCAACATTCATGCTATTGCTCAGACGGTAACTGTCACCGGACTGGAACAGACCAGAAATCGCACCGTATGGAGTCACATAGCCTGCATCGTTGATTTTCCAATCATAGCCCAGTTTCAGACCGAAGCCCCATGCATCAGAAGTTGTGTCCCCATCAACGTAGGTACCATCACTCATCGTCGCGGTTAAGTCGTTGCTGAAGCGGGAGTAGCTCAGGTTGCTATCAATAAAGACGTTGTTCGCAAAACGGGCAGAAGAGTAGACATAGGCGGACTGGCTATCCTGATCGACCTGGCCTGAACGTTCGCTCATATCGCCTTTCGCGAAGCCTGCAGCTGCACCGACGAGCCACTGTGCGTTGTTGCCGTCGATTTTAGAGTCCACGCCCACCATGATGCCGTTAACATCCTGGTCGTATTTAATGGCGTCATTGTCGCCATTGAAGCTACCGCCGAAGTAGCTCACCCATGCGCCGCCATTGTCGGTGAAGCCGTGACGAGAAGCGTTCAGACGGGTATTCAGGGTATCCTGCTGCAGGTTCCAGATGTTGGTGTTAGCAGAAGGAATACTCAGCGCCATATTTGCGTAGTCGGTCAGACGAGTCTGTTCCATTACTACCGTATTGCCAACCTGCTTAGCTTGATAGGTGTAAGCACCCAGATCGGCTTTATTCGCTGCAGAGAACGTTGCGGTGCTGTTCTGATCGTTAACGTAGATCAGCTCCTTGCCTTTGTAATCAGCAACAGAACCTTCACCCGTGGCATTATCGATACGAACTTTATAGTTACCGCTCGCTGCTGCAACGCTATCGCCAGCGTTATCCACTTCAGACTGATCGGAAGAGGTATCTGAATCGCCGTTACCGTTGAGAGTCAGGTGACCATCAGAGTTCATCGCGATAACACCGTAGCCATAGTTAGACTTCGTGGTGTCGTTGGTACGGTCGTTGGTGAGATCGGCATTCAGAACGAAATTGTTGCTGTGAATATCGAATACGCCAGCATTCACTTCACCGTTAGCGTCTGTGGTGCTGGTCAGATTGAGAATATCGGTCTGCAGCGCATACGCCGTGCTGTTACCGACATCCAGGACACCGCCGTTAGTAACGTTGATCGTGTTGGCATACAGTGCCGCATCGCCAACGCCCCAACCGGCAGCAGCATCATCGGCAATAGTGACGGTACTGTTGTCAATGGTCAGCTCATCAGTAGCAACGTGGCCGTCTTCGTTGATGTTAAGCGCGGAGCCACCGGTCAGAGAGATGGAGTCAGAAACCAGATTAGAATCAGCCACATTAACGACGGAACCACTGTTAATGCTCAGAGTGTCGATCAGTGAGGTTTTCGTGGTATCCCACTGCGAACCATTGTTCAGCGTTACATTGAACAGGCCGCTCTGGTAGACGCTATTGCCCACAACGTGACCGTTTTCATCATAAGCGGTATCGTTACTATCAACTCCATAGGTTGACAATGGCCACAGGCTGTTAGCCGCAATATCAATCAGCGTAGCAGTGGCGTCAGTGCCTGCCGCAAAGCTGTCGTAAACGCCATCACCGTCAGTATCAACCTGATGCGCAGAGATGGCCGCACCGACCCACTTGCTGCCATTATCCAGGGTAACATCCATACGGTCTGTGCCGTCCCAACCGTTAGTATCTGCGGTTGAATCGTCATCACGATAGCTGTCAGCGCCGTTAGGGAAGAAGTTTTCGTCAAAATTGCTGGAGAAGAAGATATCGCCGTTCAGCGTGGAATTACTGAGGTTAACGGTGGTTTGCATCGCGTTATCAGCATACGGATTCGCAATAGCAGAAATCGCAACGTCATCAGCAGTATAGCTGGAGCCATCGTAATCGCTTGCGTTACCGTTATGACCGAACCAGCCGGAAGTGCCTTCATCAGACCATGAACCAGAGGTTACAGTAGAATCCGTCACGTTGATCGTGTTATTAAACACTTCGCTGCTATCAACGCCGGTGCTAACGGTATTATCGTCAACGTCGCTCCACTCATAACCCTGAGTCAGGGTAATACCCGCAACGTGGGAGTTATTTTGGATAGCCAGATCAACTTCCTGATCCAGCGTAATCGCGGTACCCAGGTTATAGACATCCACAACGTGAGTATCTGCAGTACCATCGGTATACGTGCCATTATAAGTATAATGTTCGTAGTTATCGTCGATAGTTGAATTATCAACGGTCAGCGCCAGGCGATCGTAAACATAACCCGTTGCGTCACGGTCTGCGCAATCGCTGGTCATGCACTCAGAGGTGATCATACCGTGAATAGTGCTGTTTTTAATGGTCAGGCTGTTGGTATTAGTGTTGGTAGCAAGGCCATCATCCAGATAATAGGTAGAAATCACACCGTTAACGGTCGCATTATTGATTACCGGGTAGATGTCCCCGTTATAAACGCTATCGGTCTCGTCGTCGTTCCAGCCCACATAACCATTATAGTAAACGCCATCAGCATAAGTTGAGTCGTTATAATGGGTGAAGGTGGTGTAGGTGGTGCCAGAGATATCTGTAGAAGCATTTGCCTGAGAAGCGATCGCCAAAGTGCAGGCCAATGCTAATTGTGATACTACAAGTTTCTTTTTCCAGGAGTGCATTTGTCATCCCTCCTCAGGGATATATATGTTGGTCCATCAATTAACAATTGCAATAAAACATTTATATGCTATGCGGACAGAATTATGCGACGCGCATAGCAAATGGTTCAACTCCAGTTCATGCATAGTTCGAATCCGGACATTCCAAATAAAGAAAGACACTAATTAAAATAAATAAAACCCACAAAAAAAATAAATAAAATCAAAACAATAAATCAAAGCAATGCAAATTAAGATGTATAATTCAAAGCCATTAAATACAACAAGCAAATAAACAATAACCACTAAAAAACGATGCACAACGGAACACCTAAACCATATTTATAACAAAATAAAAACCACACAAATAATATATACTTTAGAAAAATAAAAGGCAGGGGATATTATACATTCTGATTATTAAGCCACATCTGACACGCCCGGAGTGTCCCGCTTCTTAAGCCCGCATAACCACCACTTTAGTAAAACATCTTCCCTCTGATTCGGTTACAATAGCGCTCTTATTTCACAAACATCAGGCATACCATGACAGACTTACTCCATCGCCCCCGTCGCCTGCGCAAATCTGCTGCGCTACGCGCTATGTTTGAAGAGACAACACTGAGCTTAAACGACCTGGTGTTGCCGATCTTTGTTGAAGAAGAAATCAACGATTACAAAGCCATCGAGGCCATGCCGGGCGTGATGCGCATTCCAGAGAAGCATCTGGCGCGCGAAATTGAACGCATTGCTAACGCCGGTATCCGCTCGGTGATGACCTTTGGTATTTCTCACCATACCGACGACACCGGCAGCGACGCCTGGAAAGAAGACGGTCTGGTGGCGCGTATGTCGCGCATTTGCAAGCAAACCGTGCCGGAAATGATCGTCATGTCCGATACCTGCTTCTGCGAATACACCTCTCACGGCCACTGTGGCGTCCTGTGCGATCACGGCGTGGACAACGACCTGACGCTGGCTAACCTCGGCAAACAGGCGGTGGTTGCGGCGGCGGCGGGTGCAGACTTTATCGCCCCTTCCGCGGCGATGGACGGCCAGGTGCAGGCTATTCGCCAGGCGCTGGACGCGGCGGGCTTCACCGATACCGCGATCATGTCCTACTCCACCAAATTTGCCTCCTCCTTCTACGGCCCGTTCCGCGAAGCGGCCGGTACCGCGCTGAAGGGCGATCGCAAAACCTATCAGATGAACCCGATGAACCGCCGCGAGGCGATTCGCGAGTCGCTGCTCGACGAAGCGCAGGGCGCCGACTGCCTGATGGTCAAACCGGCGGGCGCCTATCTCGATATCCTGCGCGATATTCGTGAACGCACCGAGCTACCGATCGGCGCCTACCAGGTCAGCGGCGAGTACGCGATGATTAAATTTGGCGCACAGGCTGGCGCCATTGACGAAGAGAAAGTGGTGCTGGAAAGCCTCGGCGCCATCAAACGCGCTGGCGCAGACCTCATCTTCAGCTATTTCGCGCTTGATTTAGCCGAGAAGAAAATTCTGCGTTAACTCCCCAAACGCCCCGCAATGCGGGGCGTTTGTCATAAAACGTCACCAAACTGCCATCTCACCGACATCTCCCCCTTCTACTGTCACAGCAGGACAGAGGAGGAGCCACTATGTTTAGTCTCGACAATGTCATCGACGACCTGTGGCCAGAGGCGAGGCCCGCCCCCTGGCAAAAAAACCTACTGAGAAAGCTGCTGCATGAAGAAGAGTTTCAGCAGTTCGCGGCACGTCACCGTCACCTGAAAGGGCTGGATACCGTCGAACAGGTGCTGGAACACCTCAACATCCACTGCGATATCCCGCTGCGCAGTCTCGAACAAATCCCCGAGCAAGGCCCGCTGGTGATGATCGCGAACCATCCTACCGGTACGCTTGACGGCCTGGCCCTACTCTATGCCGTATCCCGCGTACGCCGCGACGTCAAAGTGGTCACTAACCGGATGCTGACGCACCTTGAGCCGCTCAGCTCGCTGTTTATTCCGGTGGACAATATCAACGGTCGTACCGCCAAAACCGCGCTCCAGCAAATGGACGGCCAGCTACAAAACGGCGGCGTGCTGATTTTCTTTCCGGCGGGCGAAGTGTCGCGCCTGACGTGTCGCGGCATCCGCGATAAAAAATGGCACTCCGGCTTTATCAAGCTGGCGGCGAAATACCGCGCTCCGCTGCTGCCTGCATGGATTGAAGCGCGCAACAGTACGCTGTTTTACACCAGCACGCTGGTGTCGCAAAACCTGCCGTTACTGCTACTGATGCAGCAGATGTTCCGCCGTCGTAACAGCAGCCTGCCGCTGACGATTGGCGAACAAATTTCGTGGTCCGCCTGGTTTAATCCGCAGTCCACGCCGCGCGAAATGACGGACCGCTGCTATCGCCACGTGCAGCGGTTAGGCAAACGGCTGCCGGGCATCTTTAAAACCGAAAGCGCAATTGCTCGCCCGGAGGCGCGCGCGCTGCTTAAACGTGAACTCAGCCAGGCGGAATGTCTGGGGCGCACGGCGGACGGGAAAATGATCTATTTATGGCAGCGTAACGGCCAGGAAGACGCGCCATTGCTGCGCGAACTGGGGCGGCTACGCGAAATCGCCTTCCGCGCAGTCGGTGAAGGCAGCGGCAAACGCCGCGACGTTGACGGTTACGACGACGACTATCTGCATCTGATTCTGTGGGATGAAGAGGATCTGGAAATCGTCGGCGCCTATCGTTTTATGCCTACCGCCATGCAGCTGGAAAAACGCGGGCTGGACGGCATCTACAGCTATAGTCTGTTCCACTACGATGAGCGGATGAACGATATTCTGCAACACGGTATTGAGCTGGGGCGCAGCTTCATTCAGCCGCGCTACTGGGGACGTCGCGGGCTGGACTACCTGTGGTCCGGCATCGGCGCGTATCTGGCGCGCTACCCGCACTACCGCTATCTGTTCGGCCCGGTCTCCATCTCTGGCGGGCTGCCACCTTCGGCGCGCGACCTGCTGGTCGCTTTTTATCGCCTGTGGTTTCCGGCAACGCATCCGCTGGCCGAGTCGCGCCGCCCTTACCCGGCGTCGTTACCCGACGTGCTGGCGCAGTTTGGCGGCGAAGATTATAGCGAAGATCTGACGCGGCTGAAGTCGCTGCTCGGCAACCTTGGCTGCGGCATCCCGCCGCTGTACAAGCAATATTCCGAAGTCTGCGAACCGGGCGGCGTGCAGTTTATCGACTTTGGCAGCGATCCGGACTTCAATAACTGTGTCGATGGGCTGGTGCTGGTGGACTTAACCTATCTGAAGGCCAATCGCTACCAGCGTTATATTGCCGCACATCTCGATGAATAGTTCCCCCTCCGTCACAGGAGGGGGTTGGGATGAGGAGAGGATTACGCCTCATCCTCTGCTTCCAGTTGCGCGAAACCGCCGTGGCCCTGCCAGCCTTCCAGCCGTTGATACACCACCTCAACGGCGTTTTTAATCGCCTCGGTCATCGGATAGTAGAAGCCGACGATATCCGGCTGAATGCCGAGAAAAATCACCTCGCCCACGTCGTCTTTCAGCTGATCCACCAGGTAATTCAGCGGCATATTATGGGTGGTCATCATAAACATCTCGGCGATATCGTCCGGGTCGATGATGCGAATCTCGCCGGGGTTCAGCCCCATATCGGTAGCATCAACAATCAGCAGGCGCGCCGGATTCAGCTCGCGGATCGCCACAATATCGTTTTCCGGCGCGCTGCCGCCGTCAATCACGACCCACGCCCCTTTCGGCTGGGCTGCACACATTTCTGCCAACAGTGGGCCAGCGCCATCATCGCCCATCATGCTATTGCCGACACAGAGTAAAACGTCAGTCATGGTCATTCCTCAATCGTAAAATCAGTCGCGCAGGCGGCGCACCATCAGATAGATGGCGCTCTCCTGATGAATGGCGTGCAGCATATTGAGCATCAATTGGCTCCACTCTTTTTGCTGCGGCGTTTGTGACGCGCGCGCTTTATCAAACGCGTTCGCCAGCATCGACACATGGTTGCTGTCGATAACAATCTCACCGTATTTCGGCACGCCTTCCATCTTGCGCCGCGCCGTGCTGTCCGCTTCAAGCGTAGCAATCCACGCCAGATATTCATCCCACGGGCAGGTCAGCGCGGCTTCGAGGCAGTCGATGACCCCGAGGTGGTGGCCAATCGCCAGGCTGTAATAGACGACCTGCTGCGCCTCGGAAGGCGTAGCATCGTTCTCATCAATAAATTTACGGCTCAGTTGACTGAACACCACCTGTTCGCTCATCGAATACGTGCCTCTTCTACTACGTGGTTAAGCTGCGTGACGATTTCCGTCAGACGCGGATCGTTTTCCGTTGCCAGCCACTGCTGAACCTGAGCATCGCCCTGGTTCAGATGCAGCATATAGTCGTCGGCAATCTGACGACCGTAGCGGTAGCCCGCCAGGCGGCGCGCGGCGCGGTCAACCTGCACGCGCAGCGGCTGGATCATGTCCGGATGCAGAATTTCTGCCGGCTGCGCGTCCAGTTCACTCGGCGCGCGGGCGTGGATTTTCTGCTCCAGCAGACCCAGCGCCATAGCAAAGCCGTACAGCGTCGCCGCAGGCGTCGGCGGGCAGCCGGGAATGTAAACGTCCACCGGCACGATTTTATCGGTACCGCCCCAGACGCAGTACAGGTCGTGGAAGATACCGCCGCTATTGCCGCAGGCGCCGTAGGAGATACAGATTTTCGGGTCCGGCGCGGACTGCCAGGCGCGCAGCGCCGGCGAACGCATGGCGCGGGTGACCGCGCCGGTGAACAGTAGAATGTCGGCATGACGCGGTGACGGCACCACTTTAATGCCAAAACGTTCGGCGTCGAACAGCGGTGAAAGCGTCGCAAAAATTTCAATCTCGCAGCCGTTACAGCCGCCGCAGTCCACGCGATAAACGTAGGCTGAACGCTTGATGTTTTTCAGCAGCGACGCTTTCATGCTGGCGATAGATTCCTCTACCGTCATCGGCACCGGCATGCCGTTATCGTCGCGTGGCCCTATTAAGTTGCTCATCAGATGGCCTCATTCATGTGGCGAGTCATGTCAATACGGTCGGAAGGCACCAAACATTTCTGACGCTTACATTCCGGGCAGGTCTCAAAGCTTTCGCGGTGGTTTTCCGCGCGGCTGTCACCGTTGTGCTTGAGCAGCGCAATGGCGTAATCAATCTCTTTTTGCACCGCAAACGGACGGTTACACACGCGGCAGTTGCAGATATCAAAGCGCGACTGCTGGAGGAAATCTTCTTTTTTCCACACCGCTAGCTCGTACTCCTGCGACAGCTTAATCGCCGCCGTCGGGCACACTTCTTCGCAGCGGCCGCAGAAGATGCAACGACCGAGGTTGAACTGCCACGCCAGCTGATTAGCGGCGCGATCGGTTTCCACCGTCAGCGCGTTCGACGGGCAGGCGTTAACGCACGCCGCGCAGCCGATGCACTGCTGCGGATTGTGTTCCGGCTTGCCGCGGAAGTTTTTATCCACCGGCATCGGCTCCAGCGGGTAGGACGATGTCGTCGTGCCGGTTTTGATGACTTTTTTAATAAAGGTAAACATAGTTGCTCCCAGCTTGCGTGCGGGGTTTTCCCCTCACCCTAACCCTCTCCCTAAGGGAGAGGGGACCAATCGGCGCGGTCAGTCAGTTCGCGCTCGATCTGCCCTTCCCCCTCGCCCCTTTGGGGAGAGGGTCGGGGTGAGGGGAAATCCCCCACGCAGTGCCCCAATTATTTCAGCGGCGAGTTCTTACGCTCGATGCTGTAGCGCTCAAGCTCTTTGTACGGCACGACCTTGCTCTTCTTCTTACGCACGTCGACCACAGTCATACGGTCGGTACAGGAGTAGCAAGGGTCGAGGCTGCCGATGATCAGCGGCGCATCGGAAACGGTGTTACCGCGCAGCATATAGCGCAGAGTTGGCCAGTTGGCGTAGGTCGCCGCGCGGCAGCGCCAGCGATACAGCTTCTGGTTGTCGCCGGTCATGCTCCAGTGAATATCGTCACCGCGCGGCGCTTCAGAGAAGCCCAGCGCGAAGCGGTGCGGAATGTAGGTGAAGCCTTCTACCGCAAGCTCGCCGCCGGGCAGGTTATCGAGGCCGTAGTCGATCATGTTCAGCGCGGTGAACACTTCGTTGATACGTACTTTCAGGCGCGAAATAACGTCGCAGCCCTGCTCGCTGTGCACTTCCATCGGCAGCAGACCGTAGCCCACAAACGGGTGATCGGCGCGGGTGTCGCGGGCATGCCCGCTGGCGCGAACCATTGGGCCGACGTTGCTGAAGTCACGGGCGATTTCCGGATCCAGGCGGCCGATACCCACGGTACGCTGTTCCATGTTCGGGGTGCTCAGCAGAATATCCACCAGATCCTGCACGTCGCGACGCATCTGCTGCGCCAGCTGACGGGTCTGGATCATGTCGTCTTTCAGGAAGTCGCGACGGATACCGCCGATCAGGTTCAGACCGTAGGTTTTACGCGCGCCGGTAAGGATTTCCGCCATTTTCATGGAGGCTTCACGAACGCGGAAGAACTGCATAAAGCCGGAGTCGAAACCGGTGAAGTGACACGCCAGGCCAAGGTTCAGCAGATGCGAGTGCAGACGCTCCACTTCCAGCAGAATCGCACGGATCATCTGCGCACGTTCCGGCACCACGATACCCATCGCGTTCTCAACGGAGGTGGTGTAGGCGGTGCTGTGAGCAAAGCCGCAGATGCCGCACACGCGGTCCGACAGGAAGGTGACTTCGTTGTAACCCATACGGGTTTCCGCCAGTTTCTCCATGCCGCGGTGGACATAGAACAGACGGTAGTCGGCGTCGATGATGTTCTCGCCGTCAACGAACAGACGGAAGTGGCCCGGTTCATCGGAGGTGACGTGCAGCGGGCCAATCGGCACTACGTTGTTTTTCTTGCTGCCCAGTTCGTTGATGAACTCGTAGGTTTCGGCATCGGTGGTCGGTGCCGGGCGCTGGCGGTAGTCCATGCTGTCTTTACGCAGCGGGTACAGCTCGTCCGGCCAATCATCCGGCAGCACCAGACGACGTTCATCCGGCAGCCCCACCGGGCGCAGGCCGTACATATCGCGCACTTCGCGCTCGCCCCACACCGCCGCCGGAACGCGCGGCGTTACGGACGGGTATTCCAGGGTATTAGGGTCAACTTCGACGCGCACGGTGATCCAGCACTTGGTGCCTTTTTCCATCGACAGCACGTAGTAGACCGCATAGTGTCCGTTCAGTTTACGTTCGTCGTTGCCGAACAGCACCGACAGCCAGCCGCCCTGCTGGTAGTAAAGAAACTCGACGACTTCCGGCAGGTAGTTCACCTTCACGGTAATCGTTAACTGGTCTTTGGTCTGCCAGGCTTCGTCCAGCACCACGCCCGGGAAGGCCTGGTGCAGCGCAGCGAGGTAGTGTTGACCCACTTTTTCTTCAGACATGCTCAAAACTCTCTTATCACGCCACCAGCAAGGAGACGAAGGCTAAAAAGGCTAAACCGAACCCGGTCCAGGTGATACGACCGGTAATATCCAGACGCAGACGCGCCATGCTGTTTTCGAACAGGGCGATAATCAGCACGCCGACCACCAGCTTGACGATGGCGGCAATCACGGCAATCACCAGGCCACCGATGCTAAAGCTGGTCATCTGGCCCCACGGGATAAAGACGCCAACGAACATCTGCAGCACCACCAGCTGTTTCAGGCTGATGCCCCACTTCAGCACGCCGAAGCCGCTGCCGCTGTACTCGGAGAGCGGGCCTTCCTGCAGCTCCTGCTCCGCTTCCGCTAAGTCGAACGGCAGTTTGCCCATTTCGATAAAGGTGGCGAAGGCACAGGCGCAGAAGGCCAGCGCCAGCGGAATGCTGCGGCTGACCGGCCAATGGTAAAGGGTGTCGGTGATATTGCTGATGTGCGTTGAACCGGCCACCAGCGCGGCGACCCACAGGCCGAGCAGCAGAATCGGCTCCACCAGCACGCCGAGCATCGCTTCACGGCTGGCGCCAATGGCGGTAAACGGGCTACCGGTGTCGAGACCGGCAATCGCGAAGAAGAAACGCGCAACGGCAAACAGATAGATCAGGGTAATCAGGTCACCCAGACCCGGCAGCGGCGAGGCTACGGTCACCACCGGCAGCGCGGTGGCGATGGTCAGCATTACGCCAACCATCACAAACGGCGTCAGACGGAAGACCCAGCCGGAAGCGTCCGGGCCAATGCTCTGACGGCCCAGCAGTTTGATGATGTCGCGATACTCCTGCATCACGCCCGGCCCGCGACGGTTATGCAACCGTGCGCGCAGCACGCGGGTAATACCGGAGAGCAGCGGCGCGACGGCGAACAGCACCAGCGCCTGCAATAAAGCAAATAAGACCGTCATGTTCAGGCTCCTCGAGAGATGACAATCACGACCAGCACCGCCAGTTCAACCAGCGCCAGACGTTGCAGCAGCAGCGGCGCCGCCGCATTCTGCCAGCCCGGTACCAAAGAGACCGGGTTGAGCCATTTACGCAGTTTGAGTACCGGGGCAAAGGCTTGTTTCACCGGCATCGCAAAACCGTGCGCGGTAATCACCATTGACTGTTCGTGGTCGTAGCCACAGACCCACGCCGCGCCGCGAGAACGGCTTGGCAGGCGATTGCCTTTGAGCAGCGCCAGAATGATGAACGGCAGCAGCGGGCAGGCAATCAGCAGCAGGGTAATCATCGGCTGGGAAACCACGGTATGCGCGGTGGCCATCGGCAGCGGCACGGCGGTACTCAGCAGCGGCAGCAGCCACGGTGCGGCAACGCCGCCCACGATGCACAGCAGCGCCATCACGACGGTGCTCACCGCCATCAGCAGCGGCGCACAGCAGGCGTTTTCAGCCTCCTGGGTGCGCGGCGCGCCGAGGAAGGTGACGCCGTAGACTTTTGCCATACACATCACCGCCAGCGCGCCGGTAATCGCCAGGCCTACGGCCAGCAGCGGCCCAAGCAGGCGACCAATAAACGCGCCGCTGGTGCTCAGCTTGAAGAAGGACTGATAGATAACCCACTCACCGGCAAAGCCGTTCAGCGGCGGCAGCGCGGCCATCGCCATCAGGCCCACCAGCATGGCCAGCGAGATCATCGGCATACGCTTGCCAATCCCGCCCAGCTTTTCGATGTCGCGATGGCCGGTACGGAACCAGACCGCACCCGCGCCGAGGAACAGCGTGGTTTTAAACAGGCTGTGGTTAAGCAGATGGTACAGACCACCGACCAGACCCAACGCGACCATTACCGGCTGTTGCAGCGCCAGACCGGTGACGCCAACGCCCAGACCCAGCAGGATAATGCCGATGTTTTCCAGAGTGTGGTACGCCAGCAGGCGCTGAATGTTGTGCTCCATCAGCGCGTACAGCCCGCCGACAAACGCGGTGATCATCCCCAGAACTAACAGAGCAATCCCCCACCACAGAGGCTGCGCATCGCCCAGCAGCGAGACGGTGAGAATGCCGAGCAGCCCCACTTTCATCACCACGGTAGAAAACAGCGCGGCGGCCGGTGCGCTGGCATTGGCATGCGCCGAAGGCACCCAGCCGTGCAGCGGGATAATGCCTGCCAACAGGCCAAAGCCCAGCACGCACAGCACCCAAATGTCAGAACCGACCGGCAGTTGCTGAGCACGTTCGTTCAGCAGCACCAGATCCAGCGTGCCGTAACGCTGCCACAGCAGCAGGCAGGCAACCGCCAGCAGAATCGTGCCCAGACGGCCCAGGGCAAACCACAGTTTGCCGGAAGAGGCGCAGCCGGTAAGGAACGCGCCGCACAGCGCCATAATTTCCGCCATTACCACCAGCGAGCCGAAGCTGCTGGCGACAATCGCACAGACAGCCGCCGCCAGCAGAACATTCACCAGCAGACCGTTATTTTTCACCTTCGGGTGGCGATGCCAGTCAATGTTATAGAGGCTGACAAACAGCCCGCACAGGCCCAGCGCAATCAGCCAGACCGCGTTCAGCGGCGTGACCAGCACGCTGTAGTGCACCAGCGAAAGATGGCCCATCACCGGAAAGGCGTGAATCAGCACCTGCACCCCGGCCAGCAGCGCACAAACGCTGCCCAGCGCGCCGCCAATCCCGGCGACAAACCCGCTAAGGGATTTTTTAAACGACAGCAAAAAGGAGAGCACAGCGGCGAAGGCAAACCACGCCACCGCGCTATTGATTAAGGTCATCACGCTCATTTCGCCTCTCCTTGTTGCGCCTGAAACAGCGACAGATCGCCTAAATCGGTGTGGAAGGTCAGCTCGCGCTTGCGTTTGCTGACGCGGGCGATGTCCATGTTGTTGACCAGATGCAGCGCTTTCGTCGGGCAGGTGCGGATACAGGCCGGGCCTTCCTCATCGAAATAACACAGGTCGCATTTCACCGCGATGGCGCGCACGCCCGGAACCCAGTCGAGCAGCGTACTGACGCGAGCCGGTGCCGGCGGAGCAGGCAGCGCTTTCGGCGTATTAGCGTTCGCCGGGATATCCAGAGGACGGCTGCCGGAAAATTCAATCGCCCCAAACGGGCAGGCAATGCCGCACAGTTTGCAGCTGACGCACAGGCTTTCATTGAGCTGTACGACGCCATCGACGCGGTTAATGGCATTGACCGGGCATACCCCGGCGCACGGCGCGTCTTCACATTGGTGGCACAGCTGCGGCGCGGATTCTTTTTCATTGAGCATTACTCTGAGCCGCGGCATCGATTGCAGGCCATGGTGGCGATGCGTTTCCGAGCAGGCTGCTTCGCAGGTGCGGCAACCGATACAGAGGGTAGAGTCAGCAATTACAAAACGATTCACCAGGTCTTCCTCAGGTGACAGTCATTTTTGACGAAATCATGCAGAGCAGGTGTCATTTCGACACCCGTCGACACACCGATAATTCAGGCGATGGAAGCCTGATGAGATTGCTGCGCCAGGCCGCCAAAATTAACCGGGCTGTCGCTCTCCAGCGCCGCATACAGGGTGTCGTATACCGGCGAAATTTTTTCCAGGTAGTGTTCCAGCACCTGCTCGCGATCGCGGATATTGATGGTGCCATCAATAAAGCCGCTGGCGTTCAGCTCGGCGCGCGCAACGCACTCTTTATTCAGGCCATCCCGCGTTTCCACGTAGTACTCAACGGTGTGGCTGTTAAAGCCGCCTGACAGGCTGACGGAAACCACAAAATGTTCGAACAGCACGAAGCTCAGCTCTTTCTCCGGTGCGCAGTTCATCGCGTGATGCAGACGCGCTTTTGACAATGTGATCCCTTGAACCAGAGAGTTACAGTACACACGCCATTGATCCTGATGGCGGCGGTGACGATCGGCGATGTAGTCGGCCTTCTCGCTAATTTCCCAAATAGTCATGTCGGTTACCCGGTTAATAGAAACAAGCCTCCCAAGCACATTTCATGCCATATTTTTAATGGATTGATTTTTATTGATTTTATAGAAATGACATGCCGCTAACGACATGTCATTTCGTCAGGGTGACATCGTCATCGACAGTCTTTCGCGACGCTTTTACATCTCTGGCATCGTTATTGCATTACGTCTGCGAGTTAAGAGAAACGGGAGGCGTTATGCACGAAATCACGCTCTGCCAGCGGGCGCTGGAAATTGTTGAACAACAGGCGATACAGAACGGCGCCAAGCGCGTCACTGGCGTCTGGATCAAGGTCGGCGCTTTTTCTTGTGTAGAGACGAGCGCAATGACCTTTTGTTTTGATCTGGTGTGCCGCGGCACGCTGGCTGAAGGCTGTAAACTCCACGTCGAAGAGCAGGAGGCGGAGTGCTGGTGTGAATCCTGCCAGCAGTACGTCCAGCTCGTGTCGGTACACGTCCGCCGTTGCCCACAGTGCAATAGCGACAACCTGCGCATCGTCGCCGACGACGGTTTACAGATTCAGCGAATTGAAATTGATCAGGAGTAAAGTATGTGTACCACCTGTGGTTGTGCCGAAGGCAACCTCTATATAGAGGGCGATGAACGTAATCCGCATTCACTGTTCCGCAGCGCCCCCTTCGCACCGGCAGGCCGTCCGGCCCTGTCGATTACCGGCGTCAGAACCCAAGCATTCCAGCCTCAGGCCGCCGACAACGGCGACTTGCACTACGGCCATGGCGAAGCAGGCACCCACGCGCCGGGCATGAGCCAGCGCCGGATGCTGGAAGTTGAAATCGACGTGCTGGATAAAAACAACCAGATTGCCGCCCGCAACCGCGCGCGCTTTGCCGCCCGCGAACAGCTGGTACTGAATCTGGTCTCCAGCCCCGGTTCCGGTAAAACCACCCTGCTCACCGAAACCCTGATGCGCCTGAAAGACCGCGTCTCCTGCGCCGTGATTGAAGGCGACCAGCAGACGGTCAACGACGCCGCTCGCATTCGCGCCACCGGCACCCCGGCGATTCAGGTCAATACCGGCAAAGGCTGCCACCTTGACGCGCAGATGATTGCCGACGCCGCCCCGCGTCTACCGCTTGAGAGCAACGGGATTCTGTTTATTGAGAACGTCGGTAACCTGGTGTGTCCGGCGAGCTTCGACCTTGGCGAGCGCCATAAGGTTGCGGTGCTGTCGGTCACTGAAGGCGAAGACAAGCCGCTGAAATATCCGCATATGTTCGCCGCCGCCTCGGTGATGCTGCTCAACAAAGTTGACCTGCTGCCGTACCTCAACTTCGACGTTGAGAAGTGCCTCGCCTGCGCTCGCGAAGTGAACCCGGATATTGAAATCATCCTCATCTCCGCCACCAGCGGAGAAGGCATGGACACCTGGCTAAACTGGCTGGAGACGCAGCGATGTGCATAGGCATTCCGGGACAAATTTCCGCCATTGACGGCGTGCAGGCAAAAGTGGACGTCTGCGGGATTAAGCGCGACGTCGACCTGACGCTGGTCGGCGCGGTGGATGAGAACGGCGAATCGCGCATCGGCCAATGGGTGCTGGTGCACGTCGGCTTTGCCATGAGCGTCATCAATGAGGAAGAGGCGCGCGACACCCTCGCGGCGCTGGAAAATATGTTTGAAGTGGAGCCGGACGTTGGCGCCCTGCTCTTTGGCGAGGAACGGTAATGCGTTTTGTTGATGAGTACCGCGCGCCGGAACAGGTGATGCAGCTGATTGCCCACCTGAAAAACCGCGCGCAACATCTGGCTTATACCGCCGAACGCCCACTGCGCATCATGGAAGTGTGCGGCGGCCACACGCATGCAATTTTTAAATTCGGTCTCGACCAGCTGCTGCCGGAGAACATCGAATTTATCCACGGGCCGGGCTGCCCGGTGTGCGTGTTGCCGATGGGACGCATCGACACCTGTATTGAAATTGCCAGCCATCCGGAGGTGATTTTCTGCACCTTCGGCGATGCCATGCGCGTGCCGGGGAAAAACGGCTCGCTGATGCAGGCCAAATCACGCGGCGCGGATATTCGCATCGTCTATTCGCCAATGGACGCCCTCAAGCTGGCGCAGCAGAATCCGGCGCGCAAAGTGGTGTTCTTTGGTCTGGGCTTTGAAACCACCATGCCGACCACCGCCATTACGCTGCAGCAGGCGAAGGCGCAGAACGTCGAGAATTTCTTCTTTTTCTGCCAGCACATCACGCTGATTCCAACCCTGCGCAGCCTGCTGGATCAGCCGGATAACGGCATCGACGCGTTTCTCGCGCCGGGTCATGTCAGCATGGTCATCGGTACTCACGCCTACGGCTTTATCGCCAGCGACTATCATCGTCCGCTGGTGGTCGCCGGTTTTGAGCCGGTGGATCTGCTTCAGGGCGTTAATATGCTGGTAGAGCAGAAAATTGCCGAAGAGAGCCGCGTCGAGAATCAGTATCGCCGCGTGGTGCCGGACGACGGCAACGCGCTGGCGCAAAAAGCGATTGCCGAGGTATTTACGGTCAAGGGCGACAGCGAATGGCGCGGCCTGGGATTAATCAACGATTCTGGCGTACAGTTGACCGACGACTATCAGCGTTTTGACGCCGAAACCCACTTTAAGCCGCAGCCGCAGCGCGTCTGCGACGACCCACGCGCCCGCTGCGGCGACGTGCTTACCGGCCGCTGTAAACCGCACCAGTGCCCGCTGTTTGGCGCAACCTGTAATCCGCAAAGCGCGTTCGGCGCGCTGATGGTCTCGTCCGAAGGGGCGTGCGCCGCCTGGTATCAATATCGCAGTCAGGAGTCCGAAGCATGAACACTATCCAGTTAGCCCACGGCAGCGGCGGCCTGGCGATGCAGCAGCTCATCGACAGCCTGTTTATGAAGGCTTTCGCCAACCCCTGGCTCGCCGAGCAAGAAGATCAGGCGCGCCTGTCGCTGGCGTCATTGACCACGCACGGCGACCGCCTCGCGTTTTCCACCGACAGCTATGTGATTGACCCGCTGTTCTTCCCCGGCGGCAATATCGGCAAGCTGGCGGTATGCGGCACCGCCAACGACGTGGCGGTCAGCGGCGCGGTCCCCCGTTATCTCTCCTGCGGGTTTATTATCGAAGAGGGTTTGCCGCTGGAGACGCTGGAAGCGGTGGTTAACACCATGGCTGAAACGGCCAAAGCGGCAGACATCGCAATCGTCACCGGCGATACCAAGGTCGTCGGTCGCGGCGCGGCGGATAAACTGTTTATCAACACCGCCGGGATGGGCGCGATTCCCGCCGACATTCATTGGGGCGCGGCGAGCCTGGCGCCGGGCGACGTGCTGATTGTCAGCGGCACTCTGGGCGACCACGGCGCAACCATCCTTAATCTGCGTGAACAGCTGGGCCTCGATGGCGAACTGCAAAGCGACTGCGCGGTGCTCACGCCGCTGATTCAAGCGCTGCGGCCGATTGCCGGCGTCAAAGCGCTGCGCGATGCCACCCGCGGCGGCGTCAACGCGGTGGCCCACGAGTTTGCCGCCAGCTGCGGCTTTGGCGTCGAAATTCAGGAGCAGCATCTGCCGCTCAAAGACGCCGTGCGCGGCGTGTGCGAATTATTGGGGCTTGACGCGCTTAACTTTGCCAATGAAGGTAAACTGGTGATTGGCGTCAGCCGCGACGCTGCCGAAGAAGTGCTGGCCGCACTGCGCGCCCATCCTTTAGGCAGCAATGCCGCTATCATTGGCGAAGTGACCGAACGCCGGGGAGTGCGCGTTGCCGGATTATACGGCGTAAAACGTACGCTAGACCTCCCTCACGCCGAGCCGCTTCCGCGAATTTGTTAACAGACCACTCAAGGTCTGCATTTTATTATTATTATTATTATTTATCGCACCCTATGCGGTGCAGTTATGGGCAAGTGACATGTCGTATACACCGATGGGCGATCTCGGTCAGCAAGGGCTGTTCGATATCACCCGGACTCTTCTCCAACAGCCCGATCTCGCGGCGCTGAGCGAAACGCTGGCGCAGCTGGCGAAACAGTCCTCGCTGGCTGACAGCGCGGCGATCGTCCTGCTACAGCCGGGAAACCACCGCGCGGGCTATCACGCCACGCGTGAAGCCGGTCGGCCAATCGCTTACGAAGACGATAATCTGCTGGCAAACGGCCCGGTCCGACGCCTGCTCTCTCGTCCCGACGCGCTCCACTGTAGCTACGCTGAGTTCAGCGAAGCCTGGCCGCAACTGGCGGCCAGCGAGCTGTATCAGCCGTTTGGCCACTATTGTCTGCTGCCGCTGGCGGCGGAAGGGCGCATTTTTGGCGGCTGCGAATTTATCCGCCAGGACGACCGCCCGTGGACCGAGAAAGAGTATCAGCGTCTGCATATTTTCACGCAGATCGTCGCCGTGGTGACCGAGCAAATTCAAAGCCGGGTGACCAATAACGTCGATTACGATCTGCTGTGCCGCGAGCGCGATAACTTCCGCATTCTGGTCGCTATCACCAACGCCGTGCTGTCGCGCCTCGATATGGACGAGCTGGTTAGCGCGGTGGCGAAAGAGATTCACTACTACTTCAATATCGACGCCATCAGCGTGGTGCTGCGCAGCAACCGCAAGGGCAAACTGAATATCTACTCCACGCACTACATCGACGTTAACGATCCGGTGCACGATCAGAGCGAAGTGAACGAGTCAGGCACGCTGACCGAGCGGGTGTTCAAAAGCAAAGAGATGCTGATGCTCAACCTCAACGAGCAGGACAAACTTGCCCCGTACGAGCGCCAGCTGTTTGAGATGTGGGATGATAAAATCCAGACGCTGTGCCTGCTGCCGCTGATGTCCGGCGACCAGATGCTTGGCGTGCTGAAGCTTGCCCAGTGCGATGAAAAGGTGTTCTGCGCCGCTAACCTCAAGCTGCTTAAACAGATTGCCGAACGCGTCTCCATCGCCGTGGATAACGCCCTCGCTTATCAGGAAATCCACCGTCTGAAAGAGCGTCTGGTGGATGAAAACCTGGCGCTGACCGAACAGCTCAACAACGTTGACGGCGAGTTTGGCGAAATCATTGGCCGCAGCGAAGCGATGTTCAACGTCCTCAAGCAGGTTGAGATGGTCGCCCCAAGCGACAGTACGGTGCTGATCCTCGGTGAAACCGGCACCGGCAAAGAGCTGATTGCCCGCGCCATCCATAATCTGAGCGGCCGTAATAACCGCCGGATGGTGAAAATGAACTGCGCGGCAATGCCAGCGGGCCTGCTGGAAAGCGACCTCTTCGGCCACGAGCGCGGCGCGTTTACCGGTGCCAGCGCCCAGCGCATTGGTCGCTTCGAACTGGCGGATAAAAGCTCGCTGTTCCTTGACGAAGTGGGCGATATGCCGCTGGAACTGCAGCCGAAACTGCTGCGCGTGTTGCAGGAGCAGGAATTTGAACGTCTGGGCAGCAACAAACTGATCCAGACCGACGTGCGCCTGATCGCCGCCACCAACCGCGATCTCAAACAGATGGTGCTCGATCGCGAATTCCGTAGCGATCTCTACTACCGCCTCAACGTTTTCCCGATCCACCTACCGCCGCTGCGCGAGCGTCCGGAAGATATTCCGCTGCTGGTGAAGGCCTTCACCTTTAAAATCGCCCGCCGTCTGGGACGTAATATCGACAGCATTCCGGCGGAAACGCTGCGCACGCTGAGCCAGATGGAGTGGCCAGGCAACGTACGTGAACTGGAAAACGTGATTGAACGCGCGGTGCTGCTGACCCGCGGCAGCGTGTTACAGCTATCGATGCCGGAGCTGGCGTTCGCGGGCGATGAGCCACAACCGGCCCCGGTGGCCGAAGCGGCGAAAGACGGCGAAGACGAATACCAGCTGATTGTTCGGGTACTGAAAGAGACCAACGGCGTGGTCGCCGGGGCCAAAGGCGCCGCACAGCGTCTCGGGCTGAAGCGCACCACGCTGCTGTCGCGCATGAAGCGTCTGGGCATCGATAAAGATGCGCTGATGTAACACCGCCCCCGGCGTCGCTCCCCCAGACGGCGCTATTCGGTCCCCTCTCCCCTATGGGGAGAGGGTCTGGGTGAGGGGGCGGGCAGAATATAAAATCTCCCACTCCCCATCGTTTCTTATTTTATGAAACACCGTTTTGTGAATCATTTCGCGTTCTGCAGTCTTAATGAATGATAAACAAGCGTTTTCTCCGGGAGACGCTTATGATTCGCTTACCTCTGTCCGCTACCCTTGCCCTATTATTCTCCGCGCAGACGGCCTTCGCCGCCCTGCCTGCATTTACCATTTGGCCCGGCGGCGAAGCGCCTGGTGCTAAAAACAGCCCGGTCAGCTACGCGCTGGTCGAACGCAGCAACGATCCCACCCTGCCCGACCGCGCGGTCACCGGCATCCGCGCGCCGGAAATCACCGTTTATGCGCCAGAACATCCGAACGGCGCGGCGCTGCTGGTCACGCCCGGCGGCTCGTACCAGCGAGTGGTGCTGGATAAAGAAGGCAGTGATTTAGCCGCACCGTTTAACGCCAAAGGCTACACCCTGTTCGTCATGACCTATCGCATGCCCGCCGACGGTCACGCCGATGGGGCCAATGCGCCGCTCGCCGACGCTCAACGGGCGCTGCGCACTCTGCGCGCCCGCGCCGCCGAATGGCAGATTGATCCACACAAAATTGGCGTGATGGGTTTCTCCGCCGGTGGGCATGTCGCAGCCAGCCTTGAGACTCGCTATAGCGAGACGGTTTATGCCCCGATAGATGACGTCGATAAGCAGAGCGCGCGACCTGATTTCGTGGTGCTCGGCTATCCGGTCATTTCAATGGATAAGGCCATTGCCCATCCCGGATCGCGGAAAGCGCTGATTGGCGACATGCCCAGCGCCGAGCAGATCAATCACTATTCCCCAGAGCTGAACGTCACCAACCAGACGCCACCTACCTTCCTGATGCACGCGGTGGACGACCCGTCGGTGCCGGTCGATAACTCGCTGGTGATGTTCAACGCCCTGCGTGCGCACAAGGTGCCAACCGAACTGCATCTGTTTGCCGAAGGCAAGCACGGGTTTGGTATTCGCGGCGCCAAAGGTCTGCCCGCCGCCGCCTGGCCGGAACTGGCGATGAACTGGATTGCGTCGCTGCGTTAGCCGCGCCTGATGGCGCTGCGCTTATCAGGCCTACAGCCTGCGCGGTCCTGTAGGCCGGATAAGGCGAAGCCGCCATCCGGCAATCGTGTTTATCACCCAGACAAAATTGAGATCTCATTTTTCCTTTTTGATCACAATAATCCAGTAAATCACCCCATTCTCTTCTGTCTCGCCTTGCCGCATTTGCCTAACGTAGAAGCCATAAGAAACGTCAGGTTAATCTCCCGAGGAGCCCGCAAAATGACTAATCGTATCCAGCGCCTGAAAGACGCCCTCTTTGCCAACCCGCGCGAAATTTCCCTTGAACGCGCCGTGCTGTACACCGAAAGCCACCGCCAGACCGAAGGCGAGCCGGTTATCCTCCGTCGCGCGAAAGCCACCGCGCATATTCTCGATAAGGTCGCCATCAGCATCCGCGACGACGAACTGATTGCCGGCAACCGCACCATCAAACCGCGTGCCGGGATCATGTCGCCAGAGATGGATCCTTACTGGCTGCTCAAAGAGTTAGATCAGTTCCCCACCCGCCCGCAGGATCACGAAGTTAAAAATGTCCGCCGCGTACGGAATTCCGACCTTTTCAAAGACGAGGACGAACGGGCTTTTTTCGACGCCCGCCTGCTGCATCGGGATCAGCGCAGCCAGCACGAAAACGGTGCCGATAAAGAAAATAATCAGCCGTGCGATGGTGGTCCGAATGGCGACCGGGATCACCTTGTGCGGATTCTCGGTTTCACCGGCGGCAATGCCGATAAGCTCGGTGCCGGAGAAGGCAAAGTTCACCGCCACCATGGTCATCAGAATCGGCAGCCCACCGTGCGGGAACCAGCCTTCGGCGGTAATATTGCGCAGCCCCGGCGCCGGCGAGCCGTCCTGCATGGGGATAAACCCGAAGATGGCCGCGCCGCCCAGAATAATAAAGGCGATGATGGTAATGACCTTCACCAGCGAGAACCAGAACTCTCCTTCGGCGAAGAAGCGGGTTGAGATGACGTTAAGGCCGAAAATCAGCACGCAGAAAAACAGGCACCAGATCCACACCGGCACCTGCGGGAACCAGTACTGCATACAGAACCCGGCGGCGGTAAAGCTCGACCCCAGCGCCACCGTCCACGTCAGCCAGTAGAGCCACGCCACGGTGTAGCCGGTTGCCGGGCCAAGATAACGTGCTGCATAAACGTGGAAAGCACCGGTTTCCGGCATCGCCACCGACAGTTCGCCGAGGCACTGCATCACCAGCCAGACCACCAGCGCGCCGATCAAATAGGCCAGCAGCGTGCCCGCCGCGCCGGTGGTGGAGATGATATAGCCGGTATTGAAAAAGAGCCCTGTGCCAATAACGCCGCCCAGCGACAGCATCACCAG
This sequence comes from Kluyvera georgiana ATCC 51603, assembly GCF_001654985.1. GTDB lineage: Bacteria > Pseudomonadota > Gammaproteobacteria > Enterobacterales > Enterobacteriaceae > Kluyvera > Kluyvera georgiana. Next base: position 19,778 of record NZ_LXEU01000077.1, on the reverse strand, counting down.
GTGGCGGGTTTTCATGGTGCGCTTAAGTTGCCCACCTTGTTGTTGTGTTGTGTTTTGCATTATTACCTTCTAAACGTATGGACATCTAAACATCCAAATGAAGAGAAGGTTATACAACGATTGTTAACTAATTGCAAAACGACGGGGAGCAGCAGGAATGAAGGAAGGGTGCGGCTTGTTCCCCTCACCCTAACCCTCTCCCCAAAGGGGCGAGGGAATCGAATGGTGCAGTGAGTGGGTATGGCGCGGGTTTGCTCCCTCTCCCTTCCAGGGAGAGGGTCGGGGTGAGGGTATGCGCTGTACCCTCACCCACCGCAGAAACTTACTCGTCGAAGAACCAGTATCCCTGGTTAATCAGCGCCGTCAGTTCCGCGACAAATGCCGGATTTCGCAGCGCCTCGCCAAAATGGGATTTATCCAGCTCGGTATAGCGGCACAGCGCGTCAGCCGCCTGCGGTTCGCAGGTCTCCAGCTTCTCGCTGTTGATAAAGAAGCTCTCACCCACGTTCAGTACCCGTAATCCATTGAGGCGGCGCAGGGTTTCCCCATCTTCCAGCGCAGCAAGCACTTCTTCCGGTTCGAACGGCGGCTCCGCCGGGGCAATATCCAGCTCGTGGCGTGGCGTACTGGCAAAGCTGCCGAACCACTGTTTGAAATCGTTCGGCTGACGGATCATGTCGATCATCATCATGCGCAGACGCTCCAGCTCGTGCTCTTCCACCTTACCCGCGTGTTCACGGCAGGTGAGATCCGGGTCGGTGTAGTACTTCTCGCCCAGATCGTTCTCCAGCACGTAGTCGGCGAAGCTGCTGATCAACTCACGACCGTTCGGGCCACGGAAGCCGACGGAATAGTTCAGCGTATTTTCATAGGTATAGCCATCGTGCGGGAATCCTGGCGGAATGTAGAGGATATCGCCCGGGTTCATTTCCACTTCGATAATCGGCGTAAACGGCTCAACGTGCAGCAGCGCCGGATGCGGGCAGTGCTGTTTTAACGGCAGCGCATCGCCCACGCGCCAGCGGCGGCGGCCCATCCCCTGAATGATAAAGACGTCATACGGGTCGATATGCGGGCCTACGCCGCCGCCCGGTACCGAGAAGGAGATCATCAGGTCATCCAGACGCCAGTCCGGCAGCACGCGGAACGGACGCACAAGCTCGGCGGCAGGTTCATGCCAGTGGTTCACCGCCTGCGCCAGCAGCGACCAGTTCTTTTCCCCCAGATGGTCAAAATCCTCAAACGGGCCGTTGCTCGCCTGCCACTTACCGTCGACGTGGCTCACCAGACGGCTGTCAACTTCCATCTCCATCGCCAGACCAGCCAGTTCATCAGGCGTAATCGGGTCGACAAAATTCGGGAACGCGTTTTTCAGGACCACCGGTTGTTTCTGCCAGTATTTCTCCAGAAACTCCGGCCAGTTAAGGTTGAGTTGATAAGCCATGTTTTTATACCATCAGTAGAGGGGTAGGCTCGATTATAAAGAGGGCTACCCGCCGTCCGCTTTGTGATGAATCAATTGCGGATGTACACTGATGAATAGAATTCATAACGTCTTACCATTTTGCCTAATTATCCGTTCATAAAATCAATATATTCTATCGGCCTTTCAACACTCCCGAACGGATCAATATGACTGGTACTCCGACGCGGAAGACACCCGCCAAAGGTCAGCATGGCCTGCTTTTTGTTGTCATCCTCAGTGCCTTAATGGCTTTTACCTCGCTCTCAACCGATATTTATCTTCCCGCCATGCCGATGATGGCGCGCGATTTACACGGCAACGTCGAACTCACGATTACCGGTTTTTTAGTCGGCTTTTGCATTGCCCAACTGATCTGGGGGCCGCTAAGCGACCGTTTTGGCCGTCGATTGCCGCTGTTTATCGGCCTTGGGTTGTTTATTATCGGCTCGATCGGCTGCGCGCTCTCGCGCAATATTGAGCAGATTGTCTTCTGGCGTGTATTCCAGGCGCTGGGGGCTTGTACCGGCCCCATGCTGGCGCGCGCGATGATCCGTGATCTGTTCAGCCGCACCCGCGCCGCGCAAATGCTCTCGACGCTGATTCTGATGATGGCCATCGCTCCCATTGCCGGGCCGCTACTCGGTGGACAGATCATTGTGTTCGCCAGCTGGCACGTCATTTTCTGGCTGCTGGCGGCGATTGGCGTACTGATGTTCTTCACTCTCTTCTGGCTACCGGAAACGCTGCCGGAAGAGAAGCGCGTCAAAGCGTCGCTGGGCGGCGTGTTTAAGAACTACGGCCTGCTGTTAACCAATGTCGCCTTTATGCGCTACACCCTGTGCCTGACGAGCTTTTACGTGGCCGCCTACGCGTTTATCGCCGGGTCGCCGTTCGTCTATATCAGCTACTTCGGCGTCGATCCGCAGCACTACGGCTGGCTATTCGCGCTGAACGTTGTCGGCGTCATGCTCATGAGCGTGGTCAACCGCCGAATCGTCCACCGCTATCCGCTGGAGACGCTGCTAAAAATATCGCTGTTGGTGGCGGGCGCGGCGGCTATCGTGTTGGCGATTGGCGCGCGCTGGCAGATTGGGGGCCTGCTGCTGATCGTGGTGTCAGTGTTCGTACTGTTTTCGATGAATGGGATTATCGCCGCCACCTCGACTGCCGCCGCGCTGGACGCCGCGCCGAACGTCGCGGGTTCAGCCTCCGCGCTAATTGGCGCATTGCAGTACGGCAGCGGGATTATCTCGTCATTGCTGCTGGCAACGCTCAGCGACGGCACGCCGTGGACAATGGCGTGGATTATGGCGCTATTTACCCTCATCAGTACCGCGATTGCCCTGACGACGCGCGCCAGGGCCGTGGCATAATCAGGCGCTGACCACGCGGTTGCGCCCCTGCTGTTTTGCCCGGTACAGCGCCGCATCGCTGCAGCTGATGAGCTCAGTAGCGATATCGGCAGTGCTCTGAATGCTGCACACCGACAGCGGAGAATCCCAGCTCATCACGCCCAGACTGATGGTCAGCACGCTGCCGATGGGGTTGGTTTCATGCACAATCTCCAGCGCCATTACCCGCTCGCGCAGGCGTTCAGCCACCGCCAATGCCCCTTCGGCGCTGGTGTCCGGCAGTATCACCAGAAACTCTTCGCCGCCGTAGCGGCTCACGCTATCGCCCGGGCGCAATCCGCCTCTCAGCGCATCTGCCACGGCGCGCAGCACCTGGTCGCCCGCCGGGTGCCCATAGGTGTCGTTGTAGCGCTTAAAGAAGTCGATATCCGCCATACACAGCGAGAGTGACGTGCCCTCGCGCTGTGCGCGGGTAATTTCATAGCTGAGACGATCATCCATGTAGCGACGGTTAAACAGGCCGGTTAGATGGTCTCGTTCGGCGTACTGCAGTAGCGTCTGGTTCGCGCGGGCAAGCTGCTGTTCCGCCAGCTTACGGTCGGTAATATCCATCCACGCCGAGGAGATGCCCGCCACGCTACCACCCGCGTCATACACCGGCATGGGCTTAATGTAGAAATAGCGGCCGTAGAGAAACAGCTCTTTGCTGGCTATCTCTTCACCGCCGTCGAGCAGAATAAAATCCTGCTGAAACAGCAGGTGCCACTCCGGCATCAACGTTTTGAGAAACTGCCCCACCAGCTTTTCTTCCGGCTGCCCCAGCAGCTCGCCCATCGCTTTATTCGCCTTGGTTAACTGACCCTGGCGGTCGATAACGCACAGCGCCAACGGCGTATTCTGGTAGATAGACTCCAGCTGCAGCACCCGCTCGCCGAGCTGGGAGATATCCCGATCGGTACCGCGATAGCCGGTCAGTTGGCCGTTTTCATCGAACAGCGGAATACCGCTGGTTTCGAGGATCACCGCCCGACCGTCTGCCCGCAGGTTGCGGTTAATCAGGCCGGAGAAAGGCTTATGCGATGAGAGTACCTCGCGGAAGGTGCTCTCCAGCCGTTCGGCCTCGCCAGGCGCCATAAAATCAAACGGCGTACGGCCAAGCACCTCTTCAGCCGAGTAGCCGAGTAGGCGCATCACCATTTCTGAGGACCAGACGTAGCGCCCCTGCGTGTCCACTTCCCACACCCAATCGGTGTTATGGTTGAGGAGATCGGCCAGCCTGCCGGAATCCATCGGGTCTTTCTGTACGAACGGCTTCTCCATTGTCATTCACCCTCTCCTTTGGTGCGATCGGCCTGACAAAACGGTGCTTTTTTAACCGCTTTATCAACCAAAACAAAATGACCTGTTATTTAATAGCCCGGAAGGCTTTGACGATTTGTGCGGCTGCACTATTTTATACCAAAGATAAAGGAGCCGTGCCCGTGATTGCAATTCAATATTTGTGTCCAGAATGTGCCGGTATGACTGAAATAACCGACATTGAGAAAATAAAAAACGCGGAAGATCAATATCCGTTAACCTGTCACGCCTGCGGCGCGCCCTTCAGTAAAGACGCGCTTATCAAATTCGCCCGTCAAAAAGCCGAAGAAATGATTAACGAAGCCTTATTTCAATTAAAAAACTCGTCGTCTCAAGGAAATAAATAACCGGGTAAATTTTGCCTCCCTTATCACAGGAAAATATTAGACCTCATCCCTGTAGCCCTATTTATTTATTTTCCTTCATTTCCCTAATCTATTTTTCTGGTCCGTATTCAGAGCCTTACGCACACGGAAGTGATAGCGCAAAAAATCGACGTTTGCTAACGTGGTTTCACCATTCACTACGGCAAGGAGAGACACATCGTGTCACAGCCGCTGATTACTGCTCTCATCCCCGGAACCGGGTTTCCTGGACTCGACGACTACCGCAGCCGCCAGGCCGCTTTCTACAGCGATGACTACGGTCAACGCAGCCGCTATCGCTCGCACAACGAGGCCCTGCTTCAGCAGGACCGTGACCCGCAGGTCGTTTTCTTCGGTGACTCCATTACCGACGGCTGGGATTTAGCCCAGAGCTTTCCGGGAAAAAACTACATCAACCGCGGTATTGGCGGGCAAACCACCGCGCAGATGCTGGTACGCTTTCGCCAGGACGTACTGAACCTGCGCCCGCAGGTGGTGGTGATCCTCGCAGGTACCAACGATATCGCAGGCAATACCGGCCCGGTGAGCAATCTGGATATCGAAGAGAACATCATGACGCTGACCGAACTGGCCACGCTACACGGTATTCGGGTGGTGATATCGTCGGTGCTCCCGGTACATGACGCCAATCCTGACTCGCAGGATCTTTACGCCCAGCGCCCGCGTGAGCGCCTGATCGCGCTGAATCACTGGCTGAAAAGCTGGTGTACAGCGCAAGGCTTTGTCTGGCTGGATTACGCCACGCCAATGACGGACGCCTCCGGCAAACTGATTGCCCGCTACTCTGATGATGGTCTGCACCCCAACGCGGAAGGCTATCGGGTGATGACCCCGCTGGCGGAAAGTGCCGTTCAGGCGACACTGTCGAAGGTGGACGGGTACACGCCTTCCGACTCACAATGATTGATTGGCGGCGCCGCCATCGGGCAATCGCTCCTGATCTGCCCGATGGGGCTTAGAGAATTGAAGAGCGCTTAAGCCAGCGCTTCCGCTTCCATCATCACCGGATGAAAACGGCGTTTGAAATAGATAAGCCCGTGCCCCTCTTCTTCCGCCAACGCAATATGCTGAACTTCCACCAGATAGACCAGATGGCTACCGATAGTCTGCACCTGGCGTATCTCACCTTCCAGACATGCCAGCGCCGCCTTTAGCACCGGCTGCCCCAGCGCGCCGCGCTGCCAGCCAGCGAGATTAAAGCGCTCATCCATGGCCATACCGGTCATGCCGGCAAAGTGACGCGCCATGATCTCCTGTTCATGGTTGAGCACGTTGATGCACAGCTTACCGTTGCCCTGGAACACCGGGTTCATAGCGCTGTTGGCGTTAATACAGACCATCACCGACGGCGGCGAGTCCGTGACCGAGCAGACGGCGGTGGCGGTGATGCCGCAGCGGCCCGCTTCCCCTTCGGTAGTGACGACGTTAACGGCGGCCGACAGGCTGGCCATAGCATCGCGAAAACGCAGACGTTGTTCATCTAATTGCATTGTGACCTCCCGCTGCCAATTACTTCAGCAGCTTATCCAGCAGATTAATATCAGCGTTGTTGTGCAGGTGTGGCACCGTCCAGCCGTTCTGGTCGTACTCAGACAGGCAGCGATCGACCATCGCCATCATTTTGTCCATGTTGCCGGAGGTCTGGGCCTGGCGCAGACACTGCAGGCGGATCTCATCCTGGCTACCGGAGTAGTTAATTTCATACAGCTCGTGGCGACCGCCGAACTCGCTGCCGATCGCATCCCACATCAGTTTTAAGATCTTGATACGTTCAACGTGATCCATGCCGTTGGAGCCGCGCACGTATTTCGCCAGGTACTGGTCGATCTGCGGATTGTTCAGGTCGCGGGCGCTCGACGGCAGGTAGATCAGGCCGCTGGTCACGTTACGTTCAATGATATTTTTGATTTTGGCGTAGGCCATCGGCGCCATCACGCGGTAGGTTTGCAGCGCCGCGTGGTCCGGCAGGTAGGCGCCGTTAACCCACGGGGTCGCTTCGGAACACATGGAGTCGCTCAGCGCCCAGAACATGTTGCGCCACGCCACCACTTCGCCGAGATCCGCCTGCACGCCGCGGAACTCAGAGGTACCGGTACACTCCAGCGATTTCTTCAGCAGGCCGGTAATGAAGTCGAGCTTCACCGCCAGACGCACGCACGCCTGTAGTGGGTACATACGGGCAAAGCCGCCTTCCATCGTCCAGCGACGACAGCGATCGAAATCGCGGTAGATAAGGACGTTCTCCCAGGGGATCAGCACCTTATCCATCACCAGAATCGCGTCGTTCTCGTCAAAGCGGCTGGAGAGCGGATAGTCGTACGGGGAGCCGGTTGCGCCGGCCACCAGCTCGTAGGAGGCGCGGGAAATCAGCTTCATGCCTTCGGCATCCATCGGTGCGACGAACATCAGCGCAAAGTCCGGGTTTTCACCCATCACCTGCGCGGAACCGAAGCCAATCATGTTGTAGTGGGTCAGCGCCGAGTTGGTGGCCACCACCTTCGCGCCGCTCACAATAATCCCGGCGTCGGTCTCTTTTTCCAGTTTGATGTAGACGTCTTTCACTTCATCCGCCGGCTTATGACGGTCGATGGGCGGGTTGACGATGGCGTGGTTGAAGTACAGCCCGGTTTCCTGAATGCGCGAGTACCAGTGGCGGGCGTTCTGCTCGAACTGGCCGTAGAACGCCGGGTTCGCGCCCAGCGCGCTGCCGAACGCCGCTTTGTAGTCCGGGGTGCGCCCCATCCAGCCGTAGGAGAGACGTGACCACTCGGCGATGGCGTCGCGCTGCTGGCGCAGGTCGTCGGCACTTTTCGCCACGCGGAAGAATTTGTGGGTGTAGCCGCCGCTGCCGGTATCGGTGCCCCAGCACAGCTTGTCCTGCATTTCCGGTTTGTGCAGCGCATCGTACAGCTGGCCGACGGAAGCCGCGGCGTTGCGGAAGGCTGGATGGGTGGTGACATCCTTGACGCGCTCGCCGTAGATATAGATCTCACGGCCATCCTGCAGGCTTTTCAGGTACTCTTCACCGGTTAACGGGCGTTTGGTGTCTGCGCGGAAATCTTCAGGTTTCATTCGGGTACACTCCAGTATCTATCGGATTTGTTAAATTTATGTTTTTCTCTTGTTTCGTAATTGAAGCGTTTAAAGGGGAGGCGGTGAAGAGACTTTTGGGTCAACGGCTGGTACTTTTCGGGCGAGGGGCGGTTCTGTGATCTGGGTAGGGTTTGGTGTCATTCCCGGCGGCACTTCGCCTGGCCGGGCTACGTAGTGTTTGGTGCGCGATGGCCCCTCACCCCGGCCCTCTCCCCAAAGGGGCGAGGGGGAAAAACCAACATGCAAGCTGCACGGTCGGTTAGGGTGAGGGGAAAATCACGACACCGGGACTTTCTGCGCGCGAAACGCGCTCGGCGAACACCCCACTAAGCGGTTAAAAAAGCGGGCAAAATAGGCCGGGTCCTTAAAACCAAGCTGCCACGCAATCTCGCTCACCGCGCTGTCGGAAAACAGCAGCAGCCGCTTGGCCTCACGCAGCTGTCTGTCGAAAATCAGCTTTTTCGGCGGACGGTTGGCAAACCGGCGGCAGATATCCGTCAGCCGGGATTCGGTCAGGTGCAGCTCGCTGGCGTAGTCCGGCACCGTCCAGTGGCGGTGATAGTGGTTATCAATCATCTGGTTAAAGCGCTGGAACAGCTTCAGCTCGCCGCGCACGCCGCTGGCTGCGTGGTCGTCGAGCGGCGCGTTACGCAGCAAAAGGGTGAACACCGCCTGCGCCAACAGCACCAGCGTGTGCTCGCGCCCCGGCAGTTCAGAGGTAGACTCGCGCTGAATCAACCGCCAGTAGTGCGCCAGCGCCGCCAGTTCGTCGGGTTTATCCGCCAGCGACAGGCACATTCCCGGCAGGCCAAACGCCTCGCGGGTGCCGGGATACAGCACCTCCAGCAGCGGCCAGACCAAATCCTCCCGCACCGTCAGCACGTGACCGTCGCTGTCCGACTCGGTGATAAACGCATGCGGGACCGACGGCGGCGTCAGCACAAACAGCGGTGCCTGCACCGAATAGCGGTGATCGTCGAGCTGCAGCTCAATCTGCCCGGTATCAAGAAAGTGCATCTGGAAAAACTGATCGTGGCGATGCGCCTGCATATCGCGGCCAAAAAACGCCGCCATGCGGGCGAACGATTGATAGTGCACGTCCTTGCTGCCGAGGCTCTCCTCATACTCGGTGCTGATGTCGATATTGGTAATCGCACGCTGGCACATAACCGGCGATATAATCCGCCGCCTCTTCCACGCCAACTTTACGGGCCGTTTTACCCACCACCAGCGCCACCGTCGCGCCGCTGAATACCGTTTCCCCCTCCGGGAATGGGATCGGCTGGCCGCCTTCGGTAACGGTATTGTGCGGTTTGATAAACCAGACGGCGGTTTTAGGCGGTGCCTTGTAGGGGGCCTGCTCGAACGCGTCGCGCCAGGCATCAAGCTGGCTGCGGTGGTTGAGCGCCACGGCGAAAACGGTACCTTTCATTTACAGCTTCTTAGAGACAGCATTTATTTCGTTAATATATTAATGATCTGTTTTATTCCTCCGCTGTTCATTTAGCAAACACAAGTAATTTTTTTGTGACTCGATTAACAATAATTTTACACAAATTAAAAATAAATATTTATAATCAATGAATTAATAAAAATCAGCTTCAGAACCACCAGGTTTAATCAAAAATATGCTGTTGATAAAAGCAACATTGCTATATTGTTCATATATTAATGATGAGAAGTGGCAGGAGGCAGAATGCACGATTCTTTAACCATCGCCCTGATGCAGGCGCGGGAAGTGGCGATGACCTATTTTCGGCCTATCGTGAAGCAGCATAATCTGACGGAGCAGCAGTGGCGGATTGTTCGCGTGCTGGTCGACAATCCCTCAATGGACTTTCACGATCTGGCCGCCGCCACCTGTATTCTCCGGCCCAGCCTGACCGGGATTTTGACGCGCATGGAGCGAGATGGGCTGGTGTTACGCCTGAAGCCGGTCAACGATCAGCGTAAACTTTATGTCTCGCTCACCAAAGAGGGGTACGCGCTGTACGAGCGCGCGCAGGCGAAAGTGGAAGAGGCCTACTTAGAAATCGAACAGAAGTTCACGCCTGAGAAGATGAAACAGCTGACGGCGTTGCTACACGAGTTTATTACCCTCAACAAATAACCCATTATCTGCCTGTTTTCACAGCAATTCGGGCAGAATGAAACCTCCCTTAACGGTTCATTACGCCATTACTTACCCCGATACACTTAAGTGGTACGCCATCCTGATATTTTTGAATCAGATCACATAATTTTATGAAATACAGGTTTAATATTCATAAAAAATGTGACACGGATTCACTAATTCTCATAAAAGGACCGCTGTGTGCCGCCAACGCTCTGCGTATGGCTGGCGATTTATCTTCTCTCTGTATGACCGCAGTTGTGCCTGTTCACCCCGCAGGCCGTCTCATATCCTAAGAAGTAAAGGAACGTTTTATGCGCACTACTGGTCATACGCGCTGGTTTATGGTGGCTCTTGTCACGCTTGGCACGATTTTATGCTATTTAACCCGCAATACTATTTCGGCCGCTGCGCCGACGCTTCAGAGCGATCTTCATGTCACTACTCAGCAGTATTCCTGGATCGTGGCGACGTTTTCCGCCTGCTACACCATTGCTCAGCCCATCGCGGGCTATGTGCTTGATACGCTGGGCACCAAAGTGGGTTATACCCTGTTTGGCGCGCTGTGGGGCATCTTCTGCATTGGTGCCGCCTTCACCAACAGCTGGCAAGGCCTGGCGCTGTGTCGTGGCTTAGGTGGTTTTGCCGAGAGCGCGATGATCCCCGCAGGGCTGAAATCGGTCACCGAATGGTTCCCGGATCACGAACGTTCCGTCGCCGTGGGCTACTTCAACGTCGGTTCTTCGATGGGCGCCATCATTGCGCCGCCGATGGTGGCATGGGCGATTTACATTCACAGCTGGCGTCTGGCGTTCGTGATCGTCGGGATTGCCAGTGTTGTTTGGGCGCTGGGATGGTACCTGGTCTATACCCGACCGGGCCAGTGCAAAAAACTGAGCAAAGAAGAGTACAACTACATCACCGAAGGCCAGCCAGAGAAAAAAACGGTCGATAAAGTACACATCGGCCAGCTGCTGAAGCAACGTAAATTCTGGGGCATCGCCCTGCCGCGCTTCCTGGCGGAACCGGCATGGGGGACCTTCAACGCCTGGATCCCGCTGTTTATGGTGCACACCTACGGCTTCAACCTGAAAGATATCGCCATGTTTGCCTGGATCCCGATGCTGTTCGCCGATATGGGCTGCGTCATCGGCGGCTATCTGCCGGGGATCTTCCAGCGTGTCTTTGGCGTCAATATTGTGGTTTCACGTAAGCTGGTTGTCACCATGGGCGCAGCGCTGATGATCCTACCAGGCATGGTCGGTCTGTTCAGCAGCCCGTTCGTGGCTATTGCGCTGCTGTGCGTCGGCGGTTTTGCCCACCAGTCGCTGTCCGGCGCGTTGATTACGCTCTCTTCCGACATGTTCGATCCGGGCGAAGTGGCCACCGCCAACGGTTTTACCGGCATGGCTGCATGGACCGCCAGCACCTTATTCGCCCTGGTGGTTGGCGCGCTGGCAGACACATTAGGCTTTAGCCCACTGTTTGCCGTGCTGGCCGTGTTTGACGTGGTCGGGGCGATTATTCTGTGGGCGCTGCTGCGTTCGCCGGAACCCGAGCTGGAAGTGAACCCGGTCAGCTGACAGCCCCCCGGCGGCGCTTCGCCAGGCCGGGCTACATGAACGGTAGCCCGGGCGAGGCGCTAGCCAACCCCGGGCGGGTTCGAAAGCCTACCTCTCAAGCAGCTGTCGATGCACTTTCACCACCGCTTTCTTTATCTCGGCAGGCGTCTCTCCCTGAACGCCCGGTTTATGCGGCTCTCCGGGGAAAAATACCGCAAACATTCCCGCCTGCAGCGTGATGGACTGCTGCCCGGCAATCTCATCACACAGTTGGTAATCGTCTTCGCGGTGCCATTCATCGCACTGACGGGCGCTGTCAACAAACCCGAAATCAATGCGCTCTTCTCCGGCGAGCAGGATCTGCACATCAATATATTCCGCGTGCAGCTCGGCCCGCTTAGCGTGCGCAGGTTGCGTCATAAACTGCATCACGTTCATAAAAATATCGTCCCCCTGCAAAACGTGACAGCCCGGTTCACAGCGTTGCGGATCCGCCTTCAGGGCCAGCGTCAGTGCCGCCAGCAGCGGTGAAGGTAATCCGGTACGCTCAGGGCAACGAATATCGCCAATAATCATATGATGTCCTCTTCTGCCAGCATTGCCGCGCCGAGTAACCCCGCGTCATGCTGATGATGGGCGGCGACAAGATGCGTGTGATAGGCCGCCGGTTCTCGCGCCAGATACCCGGCGACCAGGGATAGATAACCTTCAGCCAGACCGACGCTGCCGCCGAGAACCACGCATTCGCAGTCATAGCTGGCTTTCAGATCGGCAATCAGTCGCGCCACGGTTTGGGCCGAGCGCTCAATCAGGCACGTCGCCTGCGGATGCCCCTGCTGGTGCAGCGCATAGATTTCTTTTGCGGTCATACCGTGGAGAGCGTCAACCGCCTGAGCGCTAATCCCGCGTCCAGAGGCAATCGCTTCCACGCAACCGCGACGCCCGCAGCCGCAAAGCGGCCCGTGCGGGTCGGCCAGCGTATGTCCGATATGCCCCGCCATCCCGTGACGACCGGTAAGCAGCTTGCCATGACTGATGATGCCGCCGCCGACGCCCGTCGACACCGTGATAAACGCCATATCGCGAATATCGCCCAGCAGCGCGCGATATTCCGCCCAGGCTGCTGCCTGCGCATCATTCACCGCCAGACAGGGCAGCCCGGTAAGCTGAGCGAGGGTATCCACCAGCGGAAACTGCGCCAGGCCGCCAAGATTATCCGGGTTAAGGGCCGTGAGAATGCCGTGACGGATGATGCCGGTTGAGGCTACCGCCACGCGCTGTGCCTGCCCGGCAAATGGCGCAACCAGCGAGCGCAGCGCCTCACGTAGCGCCTCCGGCGTGCGGCTGGCGGGTGTTGGTAAAACGTGGCGGTCGATGAGCTGCTGTTGGGGATCGATAAGTGCCGCAGCGAGCTTGGTGCCGCCGATATCAATCGCCAGCGTGCTCATACCGCTTCCTCCACGATCGCGTCACGATACCACTGGCAAATATGCTCAAGGCGCGTAATCGCCGAGCCGACGGTGACCGACCAGGCACCGTGCCGCATGGCCTGTGCGGCGAGCGCCGGCGAGTTATAGCGCCCTTCGGCAATCACGCGGTAGCCTTTAGCGCTTAACGCCGCCACCAGCGCCAGATCGGGCTCCTGCGGCACCACATCGGTGGTATAGCCGGAAAGCGTGGTGCCGATAATATCCGCGCCAAGGCGGTGACAAAATGCCGCATCCTGCTGCGAAGAGCAGTCTGCCATCGCCAGACGCTGGTGATGATGAATCCGGGCAATGATTTCCGCGACGGCCACCGGGCGAGCGCGTTCGGTGCCGTCGAAAGCAATAATGTCGGCACCGGCCTGCACCAGCGCGTCCACGTCCTCAAGGTAGGGGGTAATGCGTACCGGTGAATCAGTGAGGTCGCGCTTTACAATCCCAATAATCGGAACGCTAATCAGCGCGCGCGTCGCCTTCAGGTTTTCAATGCCTTCGATGCGGACCGCCACGGCCCCCGCCTGTACCGCCGCCAGCGCCATCGCCGCCACGATATCCGGTTTATCTAACGGGCTGCCGGGGACCGGCTGGCAAGAAACGATAAGCCCACCCTGCTGTTGAATGCTTGCATCCAGATTCTCTAACAACGACATAAGTACATCCTTAACTTCGATTTGCGCCCGGCGCGTCCGGGCGCCTGTAATTAATGCTTACCGCAAACGGGAACCGATTTTTCTGTCTGGCGGGTCAGCGCGCCGCTAAACGGCTTACCGTCGATAGCATCATGCGTGCGCAGTGCTTCCGGACGAATCCAGCGCTGTACGCGAGACGGCATATCAAGACCAATCAGCAGAATCACGACGAACGTTAAACCAAAGGAGAGCGACCCCAACGCGGAGCCAAGGCTGAGATGCTGTGCGACCAGCGCACCAATCACCGGCGCCGCCGCCCCGCCCAGCGCCCCGACGTTGTAGGTAAAGCCGAGGCCTGCCGCACGCTGGTCGGTATCGAAATAGCCGCCGATCAGCTTCGGCAGAATGCCGGCAATGCCCTGGCCTAGCATCTGCTGGAAGAACAGCAGGATACCCAGACCCCAGATGCTGGAACCGCCAATGGCGAATACCGGGATAATCAGAATCTGCGAGGCCAACAGGCTGTAAACATAGGCTTTGCGCGTTCCCAGCCAGTCGCCGAGGAAGCCGCCGACAATGCAGCCCACCGCAGCGCCAAAGCCGCTAAAGAACAGCACCTGCGCTACGGTCGCCGGGTTATAGCCCAGCTCGCTTTTGAGGTAGGTCGGCAGCAGCGCCTGAATCGGCCAGGAATAGAGGAAAGCAAACAGCACCACCACCATCAGCATCACGCCGGTCGGCCAGCGTTTGCCGCTGCTTTGCACCATGAAGCTGACAAAAATCACCGTACACACCAGCGCCAGCAGCAGTACGATCGCCGGGTTATGCAGGTTGCCCGCAAAGCAGAACCATAGGGCGGCGATCGCGGCGCAGCTCATCGCGATATTCATCAGCCGCAGCTTGCCGCGATAAAGAATGTCGACCATCGTGCGCACCGGCGTTTTATTCGCCTGACGCTCTTTCCAGTCTTCCGTTTCCGGGATATTTTTCCGCAGCCACAGCGCAAAAATAATCGGCAGAATGCCAATGAAAAACAGCGCGCGCCAGCCCCAGAGAGGAACGATCAGACTGTAGACCTGTGCCGCCACCACCGCGCCGACGGAAAAACCGGAAATCAGGAAGCCGCTGGCTTTATTACGCAGATGTTTTGGCCAGCTTTCAATCACATAGGTTGCGCTGGAACCGTACTCCCCCGCCATCCCCATCCCGATAACCATACGGGCGATAAACATTGAGGTGTAACCCGGCGCCAGGCCGCAGGCCAGCGTACCGACGGAGAAAAGAATAATACTGGTGACCATCGACAGGCGACGGCCGTAGCGATCGCCCATCGCCCCCAGCAGCAGCCCGCCTAACCAGCGCGAAATAAACGCGGCGGAAATAATACTCGCCGCCTGTACGGTGGTGAGCTGGAACTCGCTCTGTACTTCCGTTAATACCAGGGCAATTAAGACAAAATCAAAACCATCAAGCAAATAGCCAAGCCATGCGGCTGAGAAAGCCCGCCACTGGGATTTATTAAGGTGTTTGTACCATGGAATGGCTTTTGTAATTCCACTCATGTTGCTCTCCTGTGATGAGCAAATTGCAATACCTATGTGCCTAAAGAGTGAGTGCGACACACTCAAATGAAGTAAAACTCCATTTAATAATTTTACAAGAAGAAAAGCACCACAAGAGCACAGACTGAAATGTGTGAACAACGTCATAGAGGTAAGCATGACGGAGGCTAAAAAATCGATCTGCATCACAACATGCCGTCGCCATCGGCGCAGGTGCGCGCAAAATGGCGGCTATTACACGGTTTTTACACCGATTTTCTTGCCTGACCGCAGGCGCTGCCCCATCATTACCCACTCAGTCAGCGTGAAGAGCAGGAAGCAATGGAGAGTCCGAACTCACCGGTTAAGGCCGGAAAAATACTTGATACTTTGGGGGCGATGCAGAGCAGTCTGACCCGCGTTGGGCAGCGCATTGCCAACTACATCATGACTTCACCCCATAAGGTGACGCAGCTTTCCATCGCCGATCTTTCACATGAGATCAACGCCGGCGAAGCGTCGGTGATCCGTTTCTGCCGCCTACTGGGCTATAAGGGCTTTCAGAATTTCAAAATGGAGCTGGCCATTGAGCTGGCGATGGTCGACAGCGATGACAGCAGCACGCTGCTGGACGCGGAAGTGGTGGAAAACGATGACGCCCACACTATTGGTCTGAAGCTGCAAGGCGCGATTGCCAACGTGCTGTCCGAAACGCTGAATCTGCTGGATATGCGCCAGGTCGAACAGGTTGTCGATGCGCTGCACGCCTGCAACAGCGCCTATATTTTTGGCGTGGGCGCGTCCGGCGTTACCGCCGAAGATATGAAGCATAAGCTGATGCGTATCGGTATGCGCGTGGATGCGCTCACCAACAATCACTTTATGTACATGCAGGCGTCCCTGCTTAAACCGGGCGATGTCGCCGTCGGCATCAGCCACTCAGGCCACTCCCCGGAAACCACCCATGCGCTGCACCTTGCCAAAGAAGCGGGCGCGACCACCGTCGCGCTGACCCATAACCTGGGCTCTCCGCTGAGCAAAGTCGCTGATTTCACGCTGATTAATGGTAATCGACAGGGGCGTCTGCAGGGTGACTCCATCGGAACCAAGACCGCGCAGCTGTTCGTGCTGGATCTTATCTACACCCTGCTGGTGCAGAAAGATCCGGAACAGGCGAAGGCCAATAAACTGCGCACCATGGACGCCTTAACGGTTCCTCGTCAGGCCTAATTTAGTGCGGCCGATCACACTCTGATACTCTCGTTTTTCCCTATGGGTATCATTTGTCCGCAAAGTGGAGTTATGCTTCATTTTAATTTTTAGTTAAGAAGAAAAACACCACTTGAGGTTTACATGGAAAAGCTAACAGGTCTTATCGCTGCGCCGCACACCCCTTTCGACGGCCACGGTGAAGTGAACTATCCGGTCATTGACCAGATTGCCGAGCATCTTATCGGCCAGGGCGTAAAGGGCGTGTATGTTCTTGGCACCACCGGCGAGGGCATCCACTGCTCCGTTGCTGAACGTAAAAAGATCGCCGAGCGCTGGGTCGCGGCCAGCCACGGCAAGCTCAGCATTACGCTCCATACTGGCGCGTTGAGCATCGCCGACTCGCTGGAGCTGAGCCGTCACGCGGAGACGTTAGATATTTTCGCCACCTCGGTGATTGGCCCCTGCTTCTTTAAACCTTCCAGCGTCGACGATCTGGTCGAATATTGCCGACTCAACGCCGCAGCCGCGCCGTCGAAGGGGTTCTACTACTATCATTCGGGCATGTCCGGGCTAAGCCTCGATATGGAACAGTTCCTGATTGCCGCAGCCGATAAAATCCCGAATCTGTCCGGTATGAAGTTTAACTCCAGCGACATGTACGAGTTCCAGCGTTGTCTGCGCGTTAACAACGGCCAGTTCGATATCCCCTTCGGCGTGGACGAATTTTTGCCGGCGGGGCTCGCCTGCGGAGCGATAGGTGCAGTAGGCAGTACCTACAACTACGCCGCGCCGCTCTATCTCCGTCTGATCGACAGCTTTAATCAGGGCAATCACCAGGACGTGGCGGCCTGCATGGACAAAGTGATCGCCATCATTCGCGTGCTGGTGCAGTACGGCGGCGTGGCGGCCGGGAAGTTGGCCATGCAGCTGCACGGTATCGACGTGGGCGACCCGCGCCGTCCGCTCCGCCCGATGACGGCGGAACAAAAGCAGGACGCGCTGGAAAAATTCCGTGCGGCGGAGTTTCTTTAACGGTTACGGTCATCGCCTGTGCGGAGGCCGTGCACGCTGAACCCTCACCCCGGCCCTCTCCCTGCAAGGGAGAGGGAGAAAACCCTGCATTAAGCCCACCAGCTCTACCGTACAGTCCCTCTCCCCTTTCAGGAGAGGGCAAAACCCTGCATGAATCCCACCAACCGCACCGTACAGTCCCCTCGCCCCTTTGGGGAGAGGGTTAGGGTGAGGGGGAGCCCCCCATCCCAGCACCTGAAACCGATTTCATTGCTGTACAAATACAAGACAGATCACACTTCTTTACATCTCACTTTGCATCCGGCTTCTTGTTTCTATAAAAGAAACACTAACAACAATCCTATGACGCCTCTTACCTTTTAAACCTTAAAATGATGAGAACACCTCTATGTCAGAACAACCGATAACAAGATCTGCCGCCCGCTCGACCGGCCGGGTACGCTTCTTTGTGCTAGGCCTGGTGTTTATTAATATTATTATCAACTACATGGACCGAACGAACCTCTCGGTCGCGGCGACGCAGATGTCCGGCGAGCTGCAGTTTACCCCGCTCCAGATGGGGCTTATCTTCTCCGCGTTTGGCTGGATCTACGCCGCATTGCAGATCCCAGGCGGATTTCTGATCGACCGTCTCGGCTCTCGCCTGGTCTACGGCGTGGGGCTGTTTATCTGGTCGTTGATTACCGCGCTGCACGCTGTCGCCAGCAGCTTTGGCGCGCTGGTTGGCCTGCGTCTGGGCGTCGGCGCGTTTGAAGCCCCCGTGATGCCGTCAAACAACCGCGTGATCTCCAGCTGGTTCCCGGAGCAGGAACGCGCCACGGCAATCGGTATTTACTCTTCCGCCCAGTTTGTCGGCATGGCGCTGATGACGCCGGTGCTGTTTCACATCCAGGATCTCTTCGGCTGGCGCGGGCTGTTTCTGATTACCGGCGTAGCAGGGATGATTTGGGGCGTGTTGTGGTACTGCGTCTATCGCGATCCGCTGGATCACAAAACGGTATCGAAAGCCGAACTGGATCACCTGCGCGACGGCGGCGCGGTCATGGAAAGCCGCGAGAACGCCGCTAAGCGTCCGTTCAGCTGGCAGGATCTGGGGCTGATGTTTAAAAGCCGTAAGCTGATTGGCATCTACTTTGGCCAGTTCACCATTTCAGCCACCTTCTGGTTCTTCCTGACCTGGTTCCCAACCTATCTGGTGCAATATCGCCATATGGACTTTATTAAATCCGGCTACGTCGCCTCCGTCCCTTACCTCGCGGCCTTCGTCGGCGTGCTGCTGGCGGGGTTTGTATCGGACCGTCTGATTCGTCGCGGCGTGTCTGCCAGCTTCGCCCGTAAAGCACCGGTCATTCTGGGGATGGCGCTGACGCTGTTTATCCTTGGCGCCAACTACACCGATGACCCCACGCTGATCATCCTGTTTATGTCCATCGCCTTCTTTGGCAACGGTCTGGCGACGATCACCTGGGTGTTTGTGACAGCCCTCGCGCCGCGTCATCTGATTGGTCTGGCGGGCGGCGTCTTCAACTTTACCGGCGCGCTCTCTTCGATCGTCGTACCGATCGCCATCGGCGCGCTGATCGACGGACATAACTTCGCCCCAGCGCTCGGTTTTATCGCCGTACTGGCCTGTCTGGGGATCTGCTCTTATCTGTTCGTGGTCGGCAAGATTGACCTCGACAGCGACAAGGCTACGCCGTCAGTCGGTCGCAAAGCGTAATGAGTTCGGCCAGCCGCGCGGCGGTCTGTTCCGGGGTGGGGTCATACATCCCGGCAAAAGCCAGCGCCGCCTTGTGTGAACCGAACTGAATCGGCTGGGCGAGAGAGACTTCGCCGTCATCGTGCGGCCAGACCACGTGGCCCAGCTGACGCTGCTGCTGAAGATAAGGCGCAATACGCGCAACCTCTTCCGCGCTAAAGCGCTGTGCCAGTACCTCGTCGCCTTCGGCCGCGAGCAGCGCAATACCGATGACCGACTCGCAGGCCGGCATCATGTGAAAACCCGCCAGCGCCTGGCTGATATGGCTGCCGGGGCGGGAGTGGAAGATGTAGATAACCTGGTCCTCCCACAGGACGCCCATCGCCACCACGATATCTTTCGGGGCGTAGGTTTCCAGCAGCGGGAGGGCTTTTGAAAACAGCGTTGAACCGCGGATCGCCTGTGCGGCCAGCGCGTGAATACCGGGCCCAGGCAGATAGCGACGCTGCTCGTCCTGGGTGGTTAAGCCGATGGCCGCCATGGTCATCAGCAGACGGTTCACGCGGGTGGGGTTAATGCCCATCAGCCGCGCCAGTTCGCGACAACCGATAGCCCGATCGCTGGACACCAGATACTGCAGGCAGCGAATACCGTCGATAAGGCTTTGATTAGGTTGAGACGACATAGCGGGATCCCGTTTTTTTAAAGACTATTATTTTATCGCCAGAAAGGCAGGAATTACAATTTATGCAAATTTTCCAGCAAACCCATGAACGTGATTTTCCCCACCAGACCCTGCGCGCCGATCTGCTGGTCGCCGGCGGCGGCCTGGCCGGGCTATGTGCCGCGCT
>NZ_LXEU01000076.1 GCF_001654985.1 Kluyvera georgiana ATCC 51603 | reverse complement strand
CCGCGCTCGCTGCCGCCCGCGACGGTTTGCAGGTCGTGCTGGTGCAGGACCGTCCGGTGCTTGGCGGCAACGCCTCCAGCGAAGTGCGCCTGTGGGCCAACGGCGCAACGTCGCACATGGGTAACAATAACCGCTGGTCGCGCGAAGGCGGCATTATGGGCGAGATTCTCGAAGAGAACCTGTGGCGCAATAAAGAAGGCAACCCGATGATGTTCGACCTGCTGCTGCTGGATTTAGCACAGCGCGAAAAGAACCTCACTCTGCTGCTGAACACCGCCATTTACGCCGTTGAGCGCGAAGGCCAGCGCATTACCGAAGCTACGGGCTTTAACGCCGTCAATGAAACCTTCTATCACATTCAGGCCGCGCAGTTCTGCGACGCTACCGGCGACGGCGTGCTGGGCCATCTGGCGGGCGCAGAGTACCGCGTCGGCGCGGAAGACGCGGAAGAACTGGGCGAAAAAATGGCCCCCGGCGATAACTTCGGCCACAAGCTCGGCCACTCTATCTATTTCTATACCCGCAAAAGCAGCGGGCCGGTGAAGTTCGTGCCGCCCTCTTTCGCGTTGCAGGATATTGAAGCTATCCCGCGCTACAAGCGCCTGACTTCAACGCTCAACGGCTGCGATTTATGGTGGCTGGAATGGGGCGGACGTCTTGATACTATCCACGACAGCGAACAGATCAAATGGGAGCTGTGGAAGATTGTCTGGGGCGTGTGGAACTACATTAAAAACTCCGGTGAATTCCCGGAAGCCGAGAACCTGACCATCGAGTGGGTCGGTTCGATTCCCGGCAAACGCGAGAGCCGCCGCTTTATCGGCGACCATCTGCTGTGCCAGCAGGACATCATCGAGCAGCGCGACCACTACGATGCGGTGGGCTACGGCGGCTGGTCTATCGACCTGCACCCGGCGGACGGCGTCTACAGCCAGCACGACGGCTGTCGTCAGTTCCACAGCAAAGGCACCTACACGATTCCGTACCGCAGCCTCTACAGCCGTTCACTGGATAACCTGTTCCTGACCGGCCGCCTGATTTCCGCCTCTCACGTCGCCTTCGGCAGCGCCCGCGTAATGTGTACCTGCGGTCTGCTGGGTGAAGTGGTGGGCCGCGCGGCAGCGCTCTGTCAGCAGCATCAACTCAGCGCACCGCAGCTGGCGGAAGCCAAACACATCGACAAGCTACAGCAGCATCTCCAGCAAACCGGCTGCTACATTCCACGCCAGCATCTGCGCGACCCGGCGCGCGGCGCACGCGTGAGCGCCACCAGCGAACTGGCGCTGACCGCCCTTCCCGCCAGCGGCCGCTGGATGGCGCTGGAAGAACGCATGGCGCTGCTGCTGCCGGTCAAAGCCGGTGAATCGCTGCCGGCTCTGCGCTTTACCCTGCGCGCCGCCAGCGCACAGCCGGTGAACGTCAGCCTGTTGAGTAGCCAGAAGGCCGCCAACTATTGTGCCGATACCCTGCTCGACGAACGGACGTTAACGGTGCAGGAAGCCGGGGAATACCTCGTTGAGTTTGGCTGGCAGAGCGACGTTGACCGCTATCTGTTT
Organism: Kluyvera georgiana ATCC 51603; assembly: GCF_001654985.1. Classification (GTDB taxonomy): domain Bacteria; phylum Pseudomonadota; class Gammaproteobacteria; order Enterobacterales; family Enterobacteriaceae; genus Kluyvera; species Kluyvera georgiana. The sequence goes on along the minus strand of NZ_LXEU01000076.1, from coordinate 16,637 downwards.
ATTGCCTTCGAGCGTAACAGCGAGGTGGAAATAGCGCTAAGCGACATTGCGCTGCCGGGTATCATGACGGTATTCAACAGCCAGAACGCCCGCGTGGCCAAGCACCCGCGTCAGGTGGTAGATGGGGATTACGGCGTCGAGGCGTTTGATTTCTGGGTGCCACGCCGTCGCCCGCACCAGATCATGCCCGCACTCCAGTTCACCACGCCGCTGCGTTGCTACAACGTGCAGAACCTGCTGAACGGCCGCCTGCGCCCGGAACAGCAGATTAACGGCTGGGCGCCCGCGCTGGACGACGGCGCGCCGCGCCTGACCTGGCAGTGGGACACGCCGCAGACCGTGCAGTCGCTGACGCTGATGCTGGATAATGACTTTGATAACGCGATGGAAACCGTGCAGATGGGCCACGCAGAGGCGGTCACGCCGCATTGCACCACCCACTATCGGCTGTGGGCGGATGAGACGCTGATTGCCGAAGTGAACGACAACCGTCACTCGGTGTGCCAGCACACGCTGGAGACGCCGCTGGCGGTGTGCCAGCACACGCTGGAGACGCCGCTGGCGGTGTCAAAAATCACCCTTGAGCTGGTGAAATCGGCCGGCGGCGTGCCCGCCGTCTATTCACTTAACATCCAATAACCCTGCCCCCAAACCGCACAAAACGGTCCCCTCTCCCGTTGGGAGAGGGTGAGGGAATGGTTTACTCGTCGTTCAACAGCTGGCTCACCAGCGCAATATGCGTTTTAATCCCGACCGCCAGCGCATCTTCATCAATGCGGAAATGCGGGTTGTGCACATTCCACGTCGCCCCTTTCTCTTTATTACCGCAGCCAATAAACAGGAACGTCCCCGGAATTTTCTCCTGATAGGAAGAGAAATCTTCGCTGCCGAACAGCGCTTTCTCCTCCAGCTTCAACGTGCCAGCCGGGAAATGACGGCCAATCGCCTCACGGGCAATCGCGTTGGTCACGTCGTGGTTATTGCCCACGGCATAGCCTTTCTGCCATTGGATATCGCAGCTCGCGCCGTGGGCGGCAGCAATACCGTTAACAATGCGCGACATCAGGGCCGGCACCGTTTCACGCACCTGCTGATTATGGGTACGCAGCGTGCCTGCCAGCCGCGCGCTGTCGGGAATGACGTTATAACTGTCACCGGCCTGGAAGGTGGCGATAGTGAGCACTGGTGCGGTGCCGGGATCGATATTGCGTGCCACGATCTGCTGCAATGCACCAACCATCTCGGCGCCAATGGTCACCGGATCGATACAGTGCTGCGGCATCGAACCATGACCGCCTTTGCCGCGAATGGTGATATCAAAATTGTCGCTGGACGCCACATAAGCGCCCTCTTTCAAGGCGATCACCCCCACCGGGCTGGTTGGGAAAACGTGCAGGCCAAAAACATGCTCTACATCGTCAACGACACCCAGTTCCACCAGCTCACGCGCACCGCCCGGCGGCACTTCTTCAGCAGGCTGGAAGATAAACTTAATGCTGCCGTGCAGCTGGTCGCGCAGCTGACACAGCACTTTGACCGCCCCCATCAGCATCGCCGCGTGCGCGTCGTGGCCGCAGGCGTGCATTACGCCAGGAACGGTTGAGCAGAAGCTCTCCCCGCTCTCTTCCTGCAGCGGCAGCGCGTCAATATCCGCACGCAGCGCCCACATCGGCCCCGGATGCGCGCCATGGAACACCGCAATCACGCTGTTTTCCAGCGGTCGGCTTATCTCCAGCCCGGCAAACGCTGACAGCTCGCGGGCGATGTAATCCGCCGTCGGCTTCTCCTGGAACGATAAATCCGGATGCGCGTGAATATGACGACGCCAGCGCAACGCCTCTTCGGCGGCGGCGCTAATCAACTGTTCAGTGGCGTGGTTCATCAGAGACTCCTTTTAATCGGTAACGGGCAGGCTGGCGACGGTACGGCGCTTCATCAGCGGCAGCACCGCCAGGGCGGAGCAAACCATCGCCAGTGAAAGAAATATAAACGCGCTGGCGTAACCGTGGGTGTTCTCCACCAGGTAGCCAATCACGATCGGTGAGACAAAGCCGCCCAAGGTACCGCCGGTGTTAATAAGGCCAATCGCTGAGCCCATCATATTTTCGGGCAGACGCTTCATCGGCAGCGTAAAGGCGGTCACAAAGGTCGCCATCAAGAACACCTCTCCGACGAACAGTAGCAGACTGGCGGTCAGCGGGGTGGCGGCGTGAAAAATGGCAAAAATGGCGATGGCGCTCAGCAAGGCGCTAATGGCAATCACCAGCGGTTCGCGGTTGAGGAAATATTTCCCGACCAGCCAGCCGGTACCCAGCGAGGAGATCCAGATACCCAGCCCTCCGGCGGCGACCACATAACCGGAGGCGGACAGCGACATCCCCATATGCTGTACGAAGAATTTGGGCAGCCATGCCATCAGGCCATAGCTCGGAATGTTGACGCAGAAAATAGACAGAAACAGCAGAATGACCGTCGGATTGCGCCACAGCGCGGCACCGGAAACAGACTTTTTCTGTACGTCGCGTGCCGTCCTCAGCTGGCGCGGTACGCGTAGAGCAATCAGCGCGGCAATGACGCACACAATCGCGCCCAGTACGGTAAATGAGGTGTGCCAGCCGAGCAGCGCCAGCGCATTCACCGCAATAATCGGCCCAATAGTCATCGCCAGCCCGGCGGAAGAGAGCAAAATCGATTGGGCGAAAGTGCGCTTTTCCACGCTGAAATTGCTGACGACCGCTTTTGCGCATGAACAGGGGTAGCCGGAATGTCCTACTCCCGCCAGGAAACGGAACAGCAGCAGCAGGCCGAAGCTGGCCCCCAGCGCGCCGAAGCAGAGGGCGAAAATACCCAGTGCCGCCAGCGACAGCACCAACATCGTTTTATAGCCAATACGGTCGTTCAGCCAGCCTGCGGGGACCTGAAACAGCGAATAGGCGAGGAAGAAAATCCCCGTAATGTAGCCCAACTGTTCCGCGTTCAGACCGAACTCTTTTTCAATCGGCAGCAGCGCAAATCCGGTGACGGTTTTGTCGATGTAGACAAATACGTAGCCAATAAACAGCAAAAAGATCATTTGAGACTGACTTTTCATTATTTTTTCCGCCTGGTGTCTCATGGGATAGGTGTTGTGTGAGGACGATTGCCCCTACGTATCCTGTCGCTTTACCCACAGGGCGGGAAGATGTAATTTTTCTATAGGTGATGCTTTTTTCTGATAGGGGTAAGCGGTGAAATATTTACCTAAGGTGAGCCATTTACAGGCGCTAAAGCAGGTGGCGCGTAGCGGCAGCATTCGTGCGGCGGCGCGCGAGCTGGGGCAGTCTCAGCCCGCCCTTAGCCGTACGTTACGTGAGCTGGAGCAAACCCTGGGCACGCAACTTTTATTACGCAGCAAGGAAGGCATCACCCTGACCGAAGCGGGCTGCGCCTTTTCGCAGCGCGCTGAGTGGGTGCTGGAAGAACTGCGCCGCGCCGCCGACGAGGTCGAGCAGATTAACCACGCTACCCACGGTCGGCTGACCATTGGCTACTCGTCGCTGATTGCGTTGACGGTTTTTCCGGCAGTCGCCGACGCCTTTAAGCAGGCGCTGCCGCAGGTGGCGCTCACGCTCAAAGAAGGGCAACTCTCATCGCTGCTGCCCGGCGTGCGTAACGGCGAGATCGATCTGGCCGTCGGCTCAGTCGACCCGATGAGCCCACCAGAGGGGGTAATGATTGAGCCGCTGTTTACCGCGCCGTTCTGTGTGGTGGCGCGATGCGGTCATCCGCTGGCCAACGAGAGTGATTTAATGGCCCTACGCCGGGCAAAGTGGCTGTTGCCGGAATCGCCCATGGGCTACTACCAGCAGTTGCAGAACGAGCTGACGCCGTTCTACCGCCAACTGGCGATTGCGCCACTGCGTACTGATTCGGTGATCACCGGGCTGAATATGGTGCTGGAATCGGACTACCTGACCATCGTCGCCCGCGCCATGAGCCAGCCGCTACAGCTGGAAGGCAAAATCGTCACCCTGCCCGTTTCGACCCTACCTGCCGCACAGTATTGTGCCGTCTGGTCGCAGAAATCGGCGCTGACGGCCAACGCCCAGCAGTTTTTGTCACGGCTGCGCCAGGCGTGTCAGGGGTATAGCTGGTAGGCCTGATAAGCGAAGCGCCATCAGGCAATTCGGCGCCATTGCCGGATGGCGGCGTGGCCTTATCCGGCCCACACCGGCCATCCCACCGTTATATGGCGACTAACTGCCGCACGCCCTGCGCTTCCATCTCTTCACCCCGCCCACGTTGAATAATCGTACCGCGCGACATCACCAGATACTGATCCGCCAGTTCAGCGGCAAAATCATAAAACTGTTCCACCAGCAGGATCGCCATGTCACCGCGATTGGCCAGGCTGCGGATTACCGCGCCGATCTCTTTGATCACCGACGGTTGGATCCCCTCGGTAGGTTCATCAAGGATCAGCAATTGGGGCTTACACGCCAGCGCCCGACCGATGGCCAACTGCTGCTGTTGGCCGCCGGAGAGATCGCCGCCGCGTCGCTGCTTCATTTCGCGCAGCACCGGAAACAGCGCGTAGATCTCTTCCGGTACGCTTTTGGCCTGCGATCCAGAAAAACGCGACAGCCCCATCAGCAGGTTCTCTTCAACCGTCAGACGCGGGAAAATCTCGCGCCCCTGCGGCACGTAGGCAATGCCCTGCTGCACCCGCTGATGCGGTTTACTGGCGTTAATCAGCTTACCCTGCCAGTGGATGGTGCCGGACTTTGCCGGAATCAGCCCCATCAGGCACTTCAGCAGCGTGGTCTTGCCCACGCCGTTGCGCCCCAGCAGACAGGTGATTTCGCCGGGCGTGGTGTCGAAAGAGAGGCCGCGCAAGATGTGGCTGCCGCCGTAATACTGATTTAAATCATTAACCTGTAACATATCAGCGCCCCAGATAAACGTCGATAACCTGCTCGTTGGCCTGCACTTCACGCAGCGAGCCTTCCGCTAGCACCTGCCCCTGATGCAGGACGGTGACGTGGTCGGCAATGGTTTCCACAAAACCCATGTCGTGTTCCACCACCATCAACGAGTGCTTACCGGCAAGCGTGCGAAATAGCTCGGCGATATAATCGGTTTCCGCATCGGTCAGCCCGGCAGCAGGTTCGTCCAGCAGCAGCAGATGCGGCTCCTGCACCAGCAGCATGCCGATTTCTAAAAACTGCTTTTGCCCATGAGAAAGCAGCCCGGACGGGCGATGGCGATGCGCGGTCAGCCGTAGCAGCTCCAGCACCTCGTCAATGCGATCCCGCTGGACACCGGTAAGTTTGGCCCGCAGGCAGGTCCACACTGATTTGTCCATCTTCAGGGCGATTTCGAGGTTTTCCGTCACGCTCAGCGCTTCAAACACCGTCGGCTTCTGGAATTTACGCCCAATCCCGGCGCGGGCAATCTCCACCGACGACAGCCCCATCAGGTCGATATTCTGGTCGTAGGTCACCGTGCCGCTGTCGGGCCGCGTTTTACCGGTAATCACGTCCATCAGCGTGGTTTTCCCCGCGCCGTTAGGGCCAATCACGCAGCGCAGCTCGCCGACCCCAATCTTCAGCGACAGGTTGGTCAGCGCGCGAAAAGCATCAAAAGTGACATTGATGTTGTTCAGCTCCAGCACCGGATCGGTGGTATCGCGATAGCGATCCTGAAGATGCGGTTGGGTAAACAGTGAATCAGTCATGCTTCCTCCGTTTAAGCAGGCCAATCACGCCGCGCGGCAGGAACAGCGTGACGAGGATAAACATCAGGCCGAGGAAAAAGAGCCAGAAGTCCGGGAAGGCGACGGTGAAGTAGCTTTTTGCGCCGTTGACGATCCCCGCGCCGAGAATCGGGCCAATCAGCGTGCCGCGCCCACCGAGCGCCACCCAGATGGCGGCTTCAATCGAGTTGGTCGGCGACATTTCGCTAGGGTTGATAATCCCCACCTGCGGCACGTACAGCGCCCCCGCCAGCCCGCACAGCACGGCGGAGAGCGTCCAGATGAACAGCTTGAAACCTTTCGGGTCATAGCCGCAGAACATCAGGCGATTTTCCGCATCGCGCACGGCGGTGAGCACGCGGCCAAACTTGCTGCGGGTGAGCAACAGGCCGATGGCCAGCGAACCGGCCAGCAGCAGAACCGTAGCGACAAACAGCGCCACCCGCGTGCCGGTGGCGGAGACCGGGAAGCCCAGAAGCGTGGTAAAACCGGTAAAACCGTTATTGCCGCCAAACCCGGTTTCATTGCGGAAAAACAGCAGCATTCCGGCGTAGGTCAGCGCCTGCGTCATGATGGAGAAGTAGACATCTTTAATTCGCGAGCGAAAAGCAAAGTAGCCAAACACCAGCGCCAGCAGACCCGGCACGAGAATAATCAGGCACAGCGCCCACGCAAAATGCTGGGTGCCCGCCCAGAACCAGGGCAGCTCGCTCCACGACAGAAAAGACATAAAGGCCGGTAGGCCATCGCCCGCCGCCTGACGCATCAGGTACATGCCCATCGCATAGCCGCCCAGCGCGAAAAACAGACCATGGCCCAACGACAGCAATCCGGCGTAGCCCCATACCAGATCCAGCGCCACCGCCACCACCGCGTAGCATAGGATCTTGCCAATGAGCGTCAGCGTGTAGGTTGAGATAGACAGCGGATGTGTCGCAGGCAACAGCGCGAAGAAAGGCAGCACCAGCAGCGCCACCAGTACCAGCGCCGCCAGCGAGCCGGTAAGACGCGGCGCGCGGCGGGCGATCGTTAACGTAATAGGTTGGCTCATCAGTCAATTACCCGCCCTTTGAATGCGAACAATCCTTGCGGCCGTTTCTGAATAAACAGCACGATCAAGACCAGAATGACTATTTTGCCCAGCACCGCGCCAATCTGCGGCTCCAGCACTTTGTTAAGCACGCCAAGCCCCAGCGCCGCGGCCACGGTGCCCGCCAGCTGTCCCACGCCGCCGGTGACCACCACCAGGAAAGAGTCGATGATGTACCCCTGCCCCAGCTCCGGGCCGACGTTGCCCAGCTGCGACAGTGCCACCCCGCCCAGCCCGGCGATGCCGGACCCCAAACCGAATGCCAGCATATCGACGCGCCCGGTCGGCACGCCGCAACAGTCGGCCATGCGGCGATTTTGCGTGACCGCGCGTACGTTCATCCCCAGGCGGGTTTTATTGAGCAGCAGCCAGGTCAGCGCCAGCACGCCAGCCACAAACAGAATCACCGCAATACGGTTGTACGGCAGTACCAGGTTCGGCAACGCGTTCCAGCCGCCCGACAGCCAGGCCGGGTTCGCCACTTCCAGGTTCTGGGTGCCAAACAGCACGCGCACCAGTTGGATCAGCATCAGGCTGATGCCCCAGGTTGCCAGCAGCGTCTCCAGAGGACGCCCGTAAAGGTGACGAATAATGGTGCGCTCCAGCGCCATCCCCACCGCCGCGGTGATAAAAAACGCGACCGGCAGCGCCACCAGCGGGTAAAGCGCCAGCCACTCCGGGGCCAGGCGCTGGAAGGCGTCCTGCACCAGCCAGGTGGAATACGCGCCCAGCATCAGCATTTCGCCGTGAGCCATATTGATGACGCCCAGCAGGCCGTAGGTGATCGCCAGTCCCAGCGCGGCGAGCAGCAGGATTGAGCCCAGCGAAATGCCGCTAAACGCCTGACCCAGCCAGTCTCCCCACTTCAGGCGCTGCTGCACCTGCTTGAGGCTGTCCGCCGCCGCCGCACGCACCCTGGCATCCGGTTCGTTTTGCGCCTGCGTCAAACGGCTAAGGCTAGCCTGCACCTGTGGATCGCTGGCCTCGCCCAGCAGTTTCACCGCCTGCAGACGCTGCTCGGCGCGGCTATCAGAGAGCTGGAGGTTGGCGACGGCAATGGCCAGCGCGGTATGGACGCGGTCGTCCTGTTCGGCCGTCAGACGCTGAGTCAGCATCGGCAGCTGATCCTGCTGGGCGCTATTTTGCAGCGTCAGCGCCGCGTTCAGACGCACCTTATCGTCCTCGCTCACCAGCTGATGTGATGCCAGTGCGCTGGCCACCAGCCCACGAATGCGGTTGTTCATAAACACTTTTTTGGTATTGCCCGTCGGTGCGGCCTCACCTTCGAGCGGCACCAGTTTGCCGCTCTGTTCATTGAACAAATGGCCCTGGGCGTCACTGACCACCGACTCATGTCTGAGCGCTTCCAGCAGCGGCAGACGCGAAGGCTGCGGATCGGCGGCCCAGCGCTGGAGCAGCAGCGCCTGCTCGCTGCGGCTGGCCTGCCCGTAATCGGCCACAGCGCTGGCCCGCACGGGAGCACTCATCGTCAGGCAACTGAATAAGAGAAAAGCGAAAGCCGGAAATAGTGCTGCCAGCGTTTTTCTCACTATTAATTTCATCGTTGAATTCCTGTTGGTATACAAGATGGAATTCATTTAGCAAGGCTTATGCCAAATACATAAGCATTTGTTTTAAAATAAATAAAAATAAATTTAAGTGATTTCCAAACAATTAACCCGCACCGAAAAAGCACATTCACGCACGGTAATAGCGCAGATAATTATAAGAAGATGAAATACCCAATTCGCTTCATCAAAATAATTACTGATAAATAATAACTTATTTTTTTAAAGGTTATTTCTCCGCTCAGCCCCCCCCAGAATCCCGTCCTTCGCTCTCAAACACATAAAAATAATTTAACAAAACTTGATACAAATATTGATAATGAGAAACATTATCTGCAAAATTCTCATTATCACGCCAACCCCCTTCTCGCATCGGGCGCAGGCCTTACTTCAGGCGTGATGAATCTCATCTCAGGAGATCGCCGTCGGGACTTGCGGCGCAAGCGATATCCGGGAAAACCGCAGCGCTGTGCTGCTTATTTAACTCACTGAACGCATGTTTGGGCCGACCGTTATCGGCCCGTGCGCAGGAATGATGATGATGACCAAAAAGCATACTCTCTGGGCGCTTAACCCCTTACTTCTCGCCATGATGGCACCCGCCGTAGCGCAAACGACCGATGACGAAAACATGGTGATCTCCGCCAACCGTAGCAACCGTACGGTGGCGGAGATGGCGCAGACCACCTGGGTTATCGAAAACGCCGAGCTGGAGCAGCAAATTCAGGGCGGCAAAGAACTCAAAGACGCGCTGGCCCAGCTGATTCCCGGCCTTGATGTCAGCAGCCAGAGCCGCACCAACTACGGTATGAACGTGCGCGGTCGTCCGCTGGTGGTGTTGATTGACGGCGTACGCCTGAACTCGTCGCGCACCGACTCCCGCCAGCTTGATTCCATCGACCCGTTTAACATTGAACATATTGAGGTGATCTCCGGCGCGACGTCGCTGTACGGCGGCGGCAGTACCGGCGGTCTTATCAATATCGTGACCAAAAAAGGCCAGCCGGAAACCCAGGTGGAGTTTGAAGCGGGGACCAAAAGCGGCTTTAACAGCAGCAAAGATCACGATGAACGTATCGCCAGCGCCGTCTCCGGCGGCAACGATCATATCGCCGGGCGTCTGTCGGTGGCCTATCAGAAATTCGGCGGCTGGTATGATGGCAACGGCGATGCCACCCTGCTGGATAATACGCAGACCGGCCTGCAGTACTCCGACCGTCTGGATGTGATGGGTACCGGGACGCTGAATATTGATGAAACCCAGCAGCTGCAGCTGGTGACGCAATACTATAAGAGCCAGGGCGACGATGACTACGGACTGAACCTGGGGAAAGATTTCTCGGCCATTTCCGGGAGCAGCAAACCGTACGTCAGCAGCGGGCTGAACTCCGACCGTATTCCAGGCACCGAGCGTCATCTGATTAGCCTGCAATACTCCAACAGCGACTTCCTCGGGCAGGAGCTGGTTGGCCAGGTTTACTATCGCGATGAGTCTCTGCTGTTTTACCCCTTCCCAAGCGTGAACAAGCAGCACAAAGTGACCGCCTTATCCTCCTCACAGCAGGACACGAACCAGTATGGCGCTAAGTTAACGCTGAACAGTTCGCCGCTGGACGGCTGGCAGTTAACCTACGGCCTCGACGCCGATCACGAACGCTTTACCTCCAACCAGATGTTCTTCGACCTGCCTAAAGCCAGCGCGTCTGGTGGGATGAATAACCAGCGAATTTACACCACGGGTCGCTATCCGGATTACGACATCAGCAATCTGGCCGCCTTCCTGCAATCCAGCTACGACATCAACGACATCTTCACCCTGAGCGGCGGCGTGCGCTATCAGTATACCGAGAACAAAGTTGATGATTTTGTTGGCTATGCGGTGCAGCAGCAGATCGCCGCCGGGACGGTGAAATCCGCGGACGCCATCCCTGGAGGCTCCACCGACTACGACAACTTCCTGTTTAACGCTGGGCTACTCATGCACCTCACCGAGCGTCAGCAGACGTGGTTTAACTTCTCTCAGGGCGTGGAACTGCCCGATCCGGGGAAATACTACGGTCGCGGTAATTATGCGACAGCCGTCAACGGCCATCGCGCGTTGACCAACAGCGTTAGCGTCGACGGCAGCAAACTGGAAGGGATCAAGGTCAACTCCTATGAGCTTGGCTGGCGTTACACCGGCGACAATCTGCGGACGCAGATTGCGGCCTATTATTCCCTGTCCGATAAGAACGTCGTGGTTAATGACGATTTGACGATTAGCGTGGTGGACGACAAGCGCCGCATTTATGGCGTAGAAGGCGCGGTGGACTACTTTATTCCGGATACCGACTGGAGCGCCGGGGGGAACTTCAACGTGCTGAAAACCGAGTCGAAGGTGGACGGTAAATGGGAGAAGTACGACGTGAAGGTCGCCAGCCCGTCGAAAGCCACCGCCTATATTGGCTGGGCGCCGGAGCCATGGAGCCTGCGCGTACAGAGCACGACATCATTTAAACTGCGCGACGAAGCCGGAAATCAGATTGATGGCTACACCACCCTCGACCTGCTCGGCAGCTATGCGTTACCGGTGGGCAAGCTGAGCTTCAGCATTGAAAACCTCTTCGACCGCGACTACACCACGGTATGGGGGCAGCGCGCGCCAATGTACTACAGCCCTGGCTACGGCCCGGCGTCACTGTATGGCTACAAAGGCCGTGGGCGGACGTTTGGGTTGAACTATTCGGTGCTGTTCTGATAGTAAGATCCTTGGGGGAAGGCGTTGGCAGGAAAGAGCTGAAAATATCTTTGATTACCGCGCATTAACCCTCACCCCATCCCTCTCCCTTAAAAAGGGAGAGGGGGCAAATTGTGCTAATACGCAAGAACACGCACCGTAAGGAAAAGTATTGCCGAGCGGTTCCCTCTCCCCCTTGGGGAGAGGGCTAGGGTGAGGGGGAGGCACTCTGCCCCCCCTTAACCCGCTAGCGAACCTTACTTCCCGCCCGTTTTCACCGGCGTATCCGGCTTCTTATCATTCCCCGGAATGTACGGGCTCCACGGCTGGGCGCGCACCGGCTTGTCGGTGTTCCACACCACGTTAAACTGACCGTTCTCTTCAATTTCCCCAATCATCACCGGTTTGTGCAGGTGGTGGTTGGTCGCATCCATGGTCAGCGTAAAGCCGTCTGGCGCGTTGAAGGTTTGCCCCGCCATCGCGGCGCGCACTTTATCCACGTCGGTGGTCCCCGCCTTCTCGACCGCCTGCGCCCACATATGGATGCCCACGTAGGTGGCTTCCATTGGGTCGTTGGTCACCACGCTATCGGCGTTCGGCAGCTTGTGCGCTTTAGCGTAAGCGCGATAGTCAGCCACAAACTTCTCGTTCACCGGGTTGCTAACGGACTCAAAGTAGTTCCACGCCGCCAGATGTCCTACCAGCGGTTTAGTATCAATGCCGCGTAGCTCTTCTTCGCCCACCGAGAACGCCACCACCGGTACGTCAGTGGCTTTGATACCCTGGTTCGCCAGCTCTTTGTAGAACGGTACGTTGGAGTCGCCGTTGATGGTGGAGATGACCGCCGTTTTGCCGCCAGCGGAGAATTTCTTGATGTTGGCGACGATGGTCTGATAGTCGCTATAGCCAAACGGGGTGTAAACCTCTTCAATGTCTTTATCCTGAACGCCTTTGGAATGCAGGAAGGCGCGCAGGATCTTATTGGTAGTGCGTGGATAAACATAGTCGGTGCCGAGCAGGAAGAAGCGCTTCGCGCTGCCGCCGTCTTCACTCATCATGTATTCCACCGCCGGAATCGCCTGCTGGTTTGGCGCCGCGCCGGTATAGAACACGTTCGGCGACATCTCTTCACCTTCGTACTGTACCGGGTAGAACAGCAGGCCGTTCAGCTCTTCAAACACCGGCAGTACCGATTTACGCGATACCGACGTCCAGCAGCCGAATACCACTGCGGCCTTGTCCTGGCTTATAAGCTGGCGCGCCTTTTCGGCGAACAGCGGCCAGTTAGAGGCCGGATCAACCACCACCGGTTCCAGCTTTTTGCCCAGCACGCCGCCTTTGGCGTTGATTTCATCAATGGTCATCAGCGCTACGTCTTTTAGCGGCGTTTCCGAAATCGCCATGGTGCCCGACAGGGAGTGCATGATCCCCACTTTAATGGTGTCTGCTGCGTATGCCTGCAAAGAGAAGCCCATGCTCAAAAAGGTGGCTGACAGGGCAAATGCTTTCAATAAAGAACGTCTTTTCATGACCAAAACCCCTAAATGATATTGAGTGATAAATGTTGCCCGTCACTACGGTGAAACGGGTTGTAAACGTGCCTGCTGCAGCCGGTGTAAGGTTATTTTTCGGACCTCGGCTTTACTCTGGGAAATGTGCGCAGTGAGGATCCGCTGCGCCTCTTCCGTCTGTTGCTGCGAAATCGCCTGAAGCACCAGCGCATGTTCGCTGTAGGTCGCGTCCACCCGATCCTCGCGGGTAAAATCGAGGTGGCGGATGATGCGCATTTTCTCGGTCAACTCAACGTGGACGCGGGCCATCTCGCTGTTGCCGGTGGCGCGTACCAGCGCGGTGTGGAAGGCTTCATCCTGCCGTGACAGCGCCTTACCCGGCGCCATACGCGGCGCTTCGCACCAGAAAGCCAGCAGCGGCACCAGGTGCTCGTGGCGAGCCTCGGCAGGAAGAGCGCACAGGCGCTTCACCGCCTCCATTTCCAGCACGATGCGAAAGTCGTACAGCCCTTCGAAGTAGGTGAAATCGAACGGTTTCACCTGCCAGCCGCTGCGCGAGTACACCTGCACATAGCCTTCGTGCTCCAGCCAGAACAATGCCTGACGTACCGGCGTGCGGCTGGCCGCCATTCGCTCGGAAATTTCGTTTTCACTAAAGTGCTCGCCGGGCATCAGACGGAAATCAAAAATATCGTTTTTCAGCGCCAGGTAGATGCGCTCCGCGAGCCCGGCCTGGCGTTTTTTGCCGTTGCTTTCCGTCATGCGGCGTTCCTCTCTTCCAGCCACAGCAGCACGTCGCCGGGGCTGACCGGACGGCCTGGCTGGCAGCCGATGCGTTTCACCACCCCCGCCTGCGGCGCGTGAATGGCCAGCTCCATCTTCATGGCTTCGACGATGATTAAGGTCTGCCCCGCGTCGACCGTATCGCCCGGGTTAACCAGCACTTTCCAGATATTGCCGTTCATGTCGGCGGTGACGGGCAGCGCCTCCTCGTCAACCGCGACCTCAGCCACCGGCATCTGGCTTTCGCTTACGGGCTGCTGTTCATCGCGCTGCCAGCGCTCAACCTCGGCGTCAAATGCCGTCGACTGGTGCTGACGGAAGCGGGCAATGTCATCGGCATGTTCTTCGAGGAAGCGCAGATGCGCCGGGAAGTCGAAGACCGTCTCTTCAATGCGAATCGCCGCGCGGCCTTCGCGGAAATCTTCGCGCAACCCGTCCAGCTCGTTCTCGCTGACCGGATAGAAGCGCACCTGATCGAAGAAGCGCAGCAGCCAGGGTTCGCCCGCGCTGAACTGTTCGTTTTTCAGGAATTTGTTCCAGATAGGCAGCGTACGCCCCACCAGCTGGTAGCCGCCGGGGGAGTCCATGCCGTAGATGCACATGTACATCCCGCCGATCCCTACGGTGCCTTCGGCGGTGAAAGTGCGCGCCGGGTTGTACTTGGAGCTGAGCAGGCGGTGGCGCGGATCCACCGGCACCGCGCATGGCGCACCGAGGTAAACATCGCCCAGCCCGAGGATCAGATAGCTGGCGTCGAAAATCGTCTCTTTTACCGTTTCCCGGCTCGGCAAACCATTGATACGTTGGATAAAATCAACGTTGTTCGGCAGCCACGGCGCGCGGGCACATACGGTATCGGCATAGCGGCTGACGGCATCAAGCGTGGCGCTGTCTTCAAAGGCCATCGGCAGGTGCACAATGCGCGATGGCACCGTCATCTGGCTGACATCGCCAATGCGCGTTTCCAGCTCCAGCAACAGCGTTACCAACGCCTGCTGACCAATCTCGCGGCTGTCGTAGCGCACCTGCAGCGAGCGCACGCCGGGTGACAGCTCTTTAATACCGGGGTGAGCCCGTTCACGCAGATGGGCCATCAGCACGTGAACGCGCAGGCGTAGCGCCAGATCCAGCACATTTTCGCCGTACTCAATCAGGATGTAATTGTCCCCCGCCTGCCGGTAGACGATGGCGGGCGTAGTGAAGGTGGCAGGCAGTGACACCAGGCTTGCGGCGGACACGCCGTCGCGGTCGGCCAGCGACGGCATGGCAAACGTTGGCAGCACGCTGGTTTGCAGCGTCTCAATGCTGCGATCCATTGCCTTCTCGCGCGCCACCGCGTCTTCCACGCTCATCGGGTAAAAGCGAATACGATCGCCCGGCTTCACCTGCCCCACTTTCCACAATTCGGCTTTGGCGATCGTCACCGGGCAGACAAATCCGCCGAGGCTGGGGCCGTCGCGGGTGAGGATCACCGGGAAGTCCCCGGTGAAGTTAATTGCGCCAATGGCATATTCACAGTCATGGACGTTGGACGGATGCAGCCCTGCTTCACCGCCGTTTGGCCGGGTCCAGCTTGGTTTCGGCCCTACCAGCCGCACGCCGAGGCGGTTAGAGTTGTAGTGCACCTGCCAATCGCTGGCAAAGAACTCGTCGATGGATTCCTGGGTGAAGAAATCCGGCGCGCCGTGCGGCCCGTAAAGCACGCCGATGCGCCAGACTTCGCCGTAGGCAGGAATCAGCGCAGGCGACAACGCTTTGGCTTCGCTAATGGGTGCAGGCGTGGTGCAGGCGGCTAATTCCGGACGTGAGATCGGCAGCTGATCGGCGACCTTGAGCGTCCGCCCGGCGTGGCCGCCGAACTGGCCCAGCGCGAAGGTGGAACGGCTGCCGAGATATTCCGGCACGTCGAGGCCGTTACGTACCGCCAGATAGGCGCGGCATCCGTTCTGCGCACGGCCCAGCGCCAGCGTTTGTCCGGCCTTGACCGCCACCGGTTGCCACAGCGCGACCGCTTCGCCATCGAGCTGCGCCTGGCAGTCGGCCCCGGTCAGCGCAATCAGCGCATCGCAGTGAAATTGCAACACCGGCCCTTGCAGGGTGAATTCCAGCCCCGCCGCCGATTCGTGGTTGCCGACAATGCGGTTAGCAAGGCGGAAAGCAAAATCGTCCATCGGCCCTGACGGCGGTACGCCAATATCCCAGTAGCCCTGGCGGCCAGGATAATCCTGCACGCTGCTCCAGGTGCCGGGCTGCAGCACCTCAATCACCGATGAGCGCGCCACCACGCTATCCAGCATCCGCGTCCACGCGGTGCCGCTGATAAAGGCCTCGCTGGCGGTAATCTGACGCAGGTAGTCAAGGTTGGTGACGATGCCGTGCAGACGCGTGGCGTTCAGCGCGGCATGCAGTTTGCTCAGCGCGGCTTCGCGGGTGTCGGCGTGGACGATAAGTTTCGCGATCATCGGGTCATAAAATGCCGACACTTCACTGCCGGTGGCCACGCCGGTATCAATACGCACGTCGTCCGGGAACACCACTTCCGTCAGCACGCCGGGGCTTGGCTGGAAGTTTTTCAGCGGGTTTTCAGCATAGATACGCACTTCAATAGACGCCCCCTGTGGCGCTTTCGCCAGACGCGCCCAGTCGAGCGCTTCCCCCGCCGCCACGCGCAGCATGCACTCCACCAGATCCAGCCCGGTCACACATTCGGTCACCGGATGTTCGACCTGCAAACGGGTATTCACTTCGAGAAAGTAGAAGGCGTCTTGCCCGGCATCGTAGATAAACTCCACCGTCCCGGCGCTACGATAGTTCACCAGCTTGCCGAGCTTTACGGCGGCATCGAGCAGCGCCGCACGGGTGGCGGCAGGCAGATTCGGCGCGGGCGTCTCTTCAACAACCTTCTGGTTGCGCCGCTGCAACGAACAGTCGCGCTCGCCAAGCGCCACCACGTTGCCGTTACCGTCACCAAAAATCTGCACCTCGATATGACGCGCACGGTCAATGCAGCGTTCAACAAACACGCCCGCGTCGCTGAAGAACTGTTCGCCCAGACGGCGCACGCTCTCCCAGCCCTGCGCCAGCGCCTCGGCGTCGGCGCAGCGCGTCAGGCCAATACCGCCGCCGCCCGCGGTACTTTTTAGCATCACCGGATAGCCTACCCGCTGCGCCGCAGCCAGCGCTTCATCGAGCGAGTTCAGCAGCCCGGTGCCCGGCGTCATCGGTACACCGGCTT
>NZ_LXEU01000075.1 GCF_001654985.1 Kluyvera georgiana ATCC 51603 | reverse complement strand
GGCTTGCGCCGCCAGCTCACGGGCGCGGTGTTTAAGACCAAATTCGCCAATCTGCTGCGCGGTGGGACCGATAAAGACGATGCCCGCTTGTTCGCAGGCGTCGGCAAACGGCAGGCTCTCGGAGAGAAAACCGTAACCCGGCCAGATAGCCTGCGCGCCGCTTTCGCGCGCCGCCTGGATAATGCTGTCGATTTTCAGGTAGCTGTCGCTCGCCTTCTCGCCGCCCAGCGCCAGCGCAATATCGGCCAGCTTGACGTGCTCGGCGTTTTTATCGGCGTCGGAGTAAACCGCTACGCTGGTGATCCCCAGACGTTTCAGGGTGCGGATAGCACGGCAGGCGATTTCGCCACGGTTAGCAATCAGGACGGTGTTAAACATGGTGATTCTCCTTGCGGGCAATCCAGTGGCGCCAGCCCTTAAATTCGGTAATGTCCGCGGCATCGTTAAGCGCCGCCGGTTCACAGATAAAGCCTTTCACCCAACGACCATCGCTTAGCTCCAGCGAGCCAATGCCCAGCGGTGCCGGGATTTCAGCGACAAACTCCCCGAATCGCGCCAGTGGGATATCCCACAATTCCACCTCGATCGCCGCGCCGCTGGCCGCACGGGCAATACCCGGCTTCTGCGGCTGAGTATTAGCCAGCGCGTACAGCCGGTAACACGGTGCGGTATGGGTCGCTTCGACAAATACCGCCCGGCGAGCGGTGAGCTGGAAGTTGAGCGGCATACCGCGCAGATGCGCGCCGACCACGGCCACGCGCACGTGCCGGGAAGAGACCGGCAGCGTGCCCACGTCCGGAGCGAGAGGCTGCCCGGTGGCCCCCATCGGCAGCGCCAGCTGTTGCTGCCAGCGCAGGCCAAAATCCGCCAGCGCACGGTCGTGCCACGCGGGGGCAATCAGCGTGATACCCGCAGGCAGGCCGTCGGCGCGAAAAGGCGCGGGCAACGCCAGCGCGCTGAGATCCGCCAGGTTGGTGAAATTGGTGTAGGTGCCAAACTGCGAGTTGAAGCGCACCGGCTCCTGCTTCATCTCTTCGAGGGTATGGATCGTCGGCGAGGTTGGCACAACCAGCGCATCCACCTCGCCTAACGCGCGCTGAATTTTTTGCGCCAGTTCGGCGCGCAGGTATTCCGCTCTGAAGGCGTCCACCGCGCTGTAGTTCAGCCCGGCGGCGATAATCGCGTGGACGGTCGGATCCATCCGTTCGGGGTGCTGGAGCATTTCGCCGACGGCCGCCGTGCGTTCGGCCACCCACGGCCCCTGATACAGTTGTTCCGCCAGTTGCGAAAAGGCGCTGAAGTCGATCGGTTTTAGCATCGCGCCGCTGTCATGCAAAGCATCCAGCGCCAGCTCCCAGGCCGTCTGCGCCTCGGTATCACCGAAGAAATTCAGCATTTCCGGGATCGCAAATACAGGACTGGACGGCATCGCGGCGGGCGTGGTCGCGGGATGCGTGCGGGAATAGGCATCCTGAGCATCGTCACCGCCCGCCAGCGTGGCGATGGCGAATGCATCCTCCACCGTCAGCGCAAACACCGACAGCGTGTCGTTCAGACGACAGGCGGGTACCACGCCCTTCGCCGACAGCCAGCCTTTGGTCGGCTTTAGCCCGACGATATTGTTGAACCCGGCAGGTACGCGCCCGGAACCGGCGGTATCGGTG
The DNA here is from genome assembly GCF_001654985.1 of Kluyvera georgiana ATCC 51603. Taxonomy (GTDB): domain Bacteria; phylum Pseudomonadota; class Gammaproteobacteria; order Enterobacterales; family Enterobacteriaceae; genus Kluyvera; species Kluyvera georgiana. Next base: position 1,940 of record NZ_LXEU01000075.1, on the reverse strand, counting down.
CCGAAGGCAAACGGCACCAGACCGCGCGCCACCACGGAAGCGGAGCCGGAGCTGGATCCGCCGCTGACGTAGTCGGCGTTAAAACTGTTCACCACCGCGCCGTACGGTGAACGCGTGCCCACCAGCCCGGTGGCAAACTGGTCCAGATTGGTTTTGCCAATCACGATGGCCCCGGCGGCTTTCAGACGGGCCACCGCTGTGGCATCTTCCTCTGCCACATAGGCAAACGCCGGACAAGCTGCGGTGGTCGGCCAACCTGCGACATCAACGTTATCTTTGACCGCAAAAGGAATACCGAATAACGGCAACGCCTCAGGATTGTTGCGGTAGATGGGCATTAATGCGTCTAGCTGCGCGCTTAGCTGGGCGTCGTTGGCGATCGTTAACCATGCGTTATCGTCGGTCGCCAGCGACTGAATATGCGCCTGTAATAATGCGAACACCGCATTGCTATTTTGCCTGATGTGCTGACGCCAGCCTGCCAGCGTTTTTCCGGTCATAAAAGCCATCGTTGAATCCCTGTTGGTATACAAGATGGAATTCAATTAGCAAGGCCTATGCCAGATATTTAATATATTGTTTTATATTGAATTAAAATAAAACCAGCTATTTCACCAGATATTTTCACGCACCGTAAAAGCGCATTTTCGTACAGTATCGGTGCAATGGTCATAGCAAAAACAAATAATAGAATAAATAGCTAAAATAATTATTTATGAGAATAAGCGAAGTGTCATTACTATGACTATGGATTAACGATGGGATATGGCCTTTCATCGTAATAGATAAAATAAATGACGATCAACCGGGCCAACACGAACAACATCATGCAGGATACCGTGGCTGCATTTGTCGGGGATGTGAAGGGAAAGTGTGCCGCAACACAATAGTTTCCTGGTTTGGCCGGTTCTGAGGCCGGCCTTGATAGTGAGAAATACTCAATTGTTAATTTTTTGTTATGCACATAATCTAATTCCAGACCCGTATTCCCCCTCAGAGAAGCGACAATATGAAGACCGATGCCTTTGCTTTCAGCACCACAAACTGGAATGAGATAGAAGTCACAGAGCATCCGGGAGAAACAGGCATGGCCTACTGGCGTACCCAGTTTTTTGGTCACGAAGCCAATAAAATCCGCGTTCGCATGGTTGACTATAGCCCTGGCTATCTTGCCGATCACTGGTGCCAGAAAGGACATATTCTTTTGTGTATTGAAGGCGAACTGGAAACAACCCTTGAGGATGGGCGTCAATTTGTGTTGAAAGCGGGAATGAGCTATCAGGTGGGCGATAATGCGGAGCCACATCAATCCCGAACCACAACGGGGGCAAAACTTTTCATTGTGGATTAAGCCGATAAACAGATTAAGCCCGGCCTGGAAAAAAGCCGGGCTTAACTATTTATCATGAATCATCCACTATCCGATGATTCATGGAACAACGAATTTCGCTTTCCCTGTACGGAGCGTTAGCAGAGCCTCCTGTTTTCACCACGTGTCAGAACGATCCTTCGCCGGGCATAAAACGTTTCCACTGAGAGCTGGAACTGATATTCCGTTGCCTTCAGCTTTCGCGATTTAAGCATTTTCATCGTAACGCCGCTTATCTGCCCAGCCTCGGCCCTTCTCCGGATTTCACCTGCGCTCAGCTTGAGCTGTTTTTGCAAAATGGACAGAAGGCTAACCTGAAAAGGGTGTGGACTGACCCCACAACAGTAGACATTTCCTGTCCTCACGACGAGGCCTGTTCAAAGGCCTCCGGACTGACGCCGCCGAGGTGGCTGTGACGCCGGGCCTGGTTGTAGAACACTTCAATGTAATCGAAGATAGACCTGCGTCTTCCTGACAATATGCTCATTAACCGACAGGGCCTGATATCTCGTTTTATTGAATCCCTTGATGCAAAGATTGCAGCGCGCTATAGAAGTAAGTTGAAGCAGGG
>NZ_LXEU01000074.1 GCF_001654985.1 Kluyvera georgiana ATCC 51603 | reverse complement strand
CGTGTTGCTTCACAGCAAGAATGATCAAGTAGCCCCCGCACGAAGGGGATCACGTTACAGCTTCGTTATCATGTTGTGTGGGCCTGGCTGCCCTATTAGCACGATTCAGTTTTACAAAGCAAGTGATGCTGGTCATGCAAGATTCACATGCTTCTACAGGTTGGACGCTTCGCACACCTGCCCATGCAATGTATACTGATAACCGCCCATACATCACACAGGCGTTTAGACGTGTTAAGACAGGATCAAAGGTCACGGGGAAAATCACGTAAGTCTTTGATTTTATTGAATGGTGCCGATAATAGGAGTCGAACCTACGACCTTCGCATTACGAATGCGATGTTATTATATTTTCACCCCTTTAAAAACCTACTATTAAAACAAGCAATTCATTATAAAACATTGTGTTATGAAAAACACCTGTTGATAAAAATTGACACGCGTTGATGTTTATTCCCCCATTTTACTTACACTAGCCGTTACATTATGGTGATGTAACATTTCTCATCTGGAGCCCCAAAATGGCACTTCCAAGACAAAAACTCACCTTCGAGCGCATTCGAAAATTTGCTTTATCTGAAGGAAAAACCCAGGCATTTCTTTGGGATGCGGACGTAACTTCCCTGGCATGTAGGGCAACTCGCGGAACAAAAGCTTTTGTGTTCCAAAGCGTATATGCGGGAAAAACCCTTCGCATGACCATTGGCAACATTAACGATTGGAGAATTGATGATGCCAGGGCCGAAGCCAGGCGGCTGCAAACATTAATCGATACAGGGATAGATCCGCGTATAGCTAAGGCAGAAAAAATTGCTGAAGCGGAATCACAGCAGGCTGAATCTCGTAAAACGAAGGTAACCTTCACAAGCGCTTGGGAAGATTACCTTGAAGAATTGAGAGCCGGAATCAGCGCAAAAACTAAACGCCCATATTCTACTCGATACATTGCCGATCACATTAACTTGTCCAGCCGTGGAGGCGAAAGTAAAAAAAGAGGCCGGGGCCCAACCTCGGCTGGACCATTGGCTAGCTTACTCGACCTACCGTTATCGGAACTAACACCAGAGAACATTGCCGCATGGCTAAGTACAGAGAGACAAAATCGGCCTACCGTCACTGCTCATGCCTACCGTCTGTTGCGTGCATTTATCAAATGGGCTAATTACCAGAAAAAATATCAGGGAATAATCCATGGCGATATTGCACAAGATCATAACGTGAGAAAAGTGGTTCCAGTATCAGCGAGTAAAGCGGGAGATTGCTTACAAAAAGAACAGTTAAAAATCTGGTTCAGTGCCGTACGTAGCCTCAATAATCCCATTGCATCGGCCTATCTCCAGGTACTTTTGCTCACCGGTGCACGGCGTGAAGAAATTGCGTCACTTCGGTGGTCTGACGTAGATTTCAAATGGTCAAGCATGAGGATTAAAGACAAGATCGAAGGCGAACGTATCATCCCTCTCACTCCTTATGTTTCTGAGCTGTTAAGTGCGCTAGCGCAATTCCCAAATTCTGACGTAAATAAGGAGGGTTGGGTTTTCAGAAGTAACAGTAAAAGTGGCAAAATTATTGAACCGCGTTCAGCACACAACAGAGCGTTAGCTCGAGCTGAGTTACCACATATCAGCCTTCACGGCTTACGCCGTAGTTTTGGCACTCTTGCTGAATGGGTTGAAGTGCCAACAGGTATTGTTGCTCAAATTATGGGACACAAACCAAGTGCACTGGCGGAAAAACACTACCGCCGTCGTCCGTTAGATCTGTTGCGCAAATGGCATGAAAAAATTGAGAGGTGGATCTTACAGCAAGCAAATATTGTAAAAAAATAACCGTTGATATGCGTTGATTTCATTTAATATCAATAGATTACAGAACAACATCCATCGTTGACATAAGTGTATTTTAAGGTTTAAATTCCATCGTCCACTTTTAAATCAGGAGATAAAGCATTATGTCTAATTCTTTGATGAGTTCTGCGCAAACCAGCTCAAAGGCTCGAATAGTACGGGTCGTGGGTAAGATCAAAGTTGTTCGTTCTAGTAAGCAGCGACAAACCTGTGCTGAGTCCATATTTCAGGAAAGACAGGTGAACATCAGGATTCGAGCTGCTCTTGGACACCTCAGTGAAAAAAACTCTTTATACAATAAAAACAATCGACATAAAACTTTGGGCGTTTTTTTTGCACGTATCATCTCGCACAAAAATCAGGCCGAAAACTCGCAAGGTAATGCGTCTAAATCAACTAAAAGTACCTCATCCGGCTCAAGCGAAGGTAGTGATCCTGACCCTGAAGCTTATTCAAGCTTGGCTTTTTTGTTTTCTTTTTGGTCCTTTCTTTCCCTTCTAATTTCATTACTTTTTGTATATGCCTGCATCTCAATCATTGAGGTGGTAGCATGAGCATATATGAGCAATCCAGAACATCTCTATCTGAACTTGTTTCCACAAGTGAGTTAGCACATCTATTAAACCTTAAAGCCCAAACAATTCGAAAATGGCTTTGCCAAGACAAGCTGCCTAATGGTTTACCACGCCCAAAGAAAATTAACAGCCGACATTATTGGTTACGCAAAGACATTGATAGGTTCCTATTAACCTTCTCAGTATATTGTAATTAACAGCAGCATCAAAATCATAACTCCCCAGCTATTCTAAAGAATAGCTGGGTTAATTAACAGAAACAATCCGTCGATAAAAGATACTAAATCACACCGTTTATCACATTTTACATTAACGAAAGTCAAGGATACATATGAAAAAACGCATCACTTTCAGCGCAAACAAAAAATCAACTATTGATGCAATTGACGACTATAGCAATGCAAAAGGATATTCTAGGTCAGAGGTGATATCATTTTTGTTAAACGCCACAGCCCCAGCATTGAATAAAATAACATCGCAATATCATATAGCTCAAACTTTGGAGTCAACATTAGGCTGTATTTTTGAAGAGAAGGCCCCCTCAATCGCACGGGGTGAGCCAAAATTAACTTACGAAGAGTTTTTTTATTCCGTCTGGAACACTCACATTCGACACCGGAACGAGGTTGTCGATCAAGATTTTTATGCGCACAAAATACCTCATGATAAGATGGGTAAGAGCGAAAAAAAATTAATTCATGAAAAGCTCTCATACATTATAAAAAGTTTCAATGTAAAAAAAGCAATTTTTATTTACACAGATCGGCGCGTGAACCACAAACATCTCATTGCAGGAGGGTTATCTAATATCATACTGATAAAGGAAACAGTCTACGATGGTTGTTTTTTTGATTTGAGCAGCATTGTGATTATGCCAATCTTTGAACTTATTACATTTGGAGTTGAAGCAGTATTGAAAAGAAATAAAACTCCCCCTAAACAATCATGCTATTGCTGGATACCAATTTATTACACAAATGATCTAGCGGTAATGGTCCCTGTGATTGCCGAAGGCGATACACCTCAAAAGGCGATGAAAGGAGGAGATGCCATCATTATTAACCCCTTTAACGGTGAAGTAAGCCATACTTTCTGATACCAATGTTAAGCATAACCACTTAGTTGCATACATCTCGACAGTATGGAGTTAGTACCTAATAGCTTGATGAGGGTAAAAGATGCCTACTAACAAAGCAAAATCAAAGAAAATTCTAGGAAGGCCTGAAGGAAGTAAATATTCCCATTTAATTCAGAGTGAGAAGGCTAAGCATTACTCTCAATCCAAGGTGGCAAAGATCTTAGGAATAAGTATTTCCACGGTAAAAAGACACTGGGATAACGGCATCTTTGGGTGATTATAATTGCAGAGTTGCTTTTTAATTATTTTACTGCATGGGTAATGGGTTGATAACAAGTTTTATTGTTGGAAAGGTATTATATAACAGTCATTACTATTAACAGTTAATTAATATAACTAACCACAGACATTCAGCTATGTCTGATCATATTACTATATACGGCTATCCAAAGCCGTAGGGCTAACGACAGGATCGAAACATGGAATTATATCATGGTTCCCATGGTGAGCATGTGCTCGCCTATAAAAAACATATTGAACGAGTCGTCAATGATGCTATCAGTGAATTCCCCAGAACAATGGCGTTACGTGTTGATGTTCATTATCCACCCATTTTAGACAGAGGTGACACTGTTTGCTGTTTTCCTAATCTAGAGCCTGGTGCCATATCCCGTTTCCGTAATGCATTAAATGCCATGTTGGAGGCCAATGAGAGAACCAGAGCAGCTAACGGCAAAAGAATATATCCAAACCGTGTTCGTCATGTTTGGGCACGGGAGTTTTCCGAAGAAGGAAAATGTCACTTTCACCTTGGTCTTTTTTTTAATAAAGATGCTTATTACCATTTAGGTGATTATGAGGCTGAAAGAAATTTAAGGATGATGATTGTAAGAGCATGGTATAGCGCACTGGGATTGGAACTGGATGATTATCCGGGATTGGTTCACTACCCTGAAAATTGTCGTTATATTTTAGACGTCAATGATTTTAACTTTGAAGGAGAATACAATAAATTACTGAATCGCTTCGACTACCTAGCTAAACTCGATACAAAAGCATATGGAGATGGCGACCGTAGCTTCGGCTGCAGTCGCGGGTAATTTATTTTTTACAGCAATGGCCTTTCTTATGGATGGAAAGGCCAGACCTTATATATCAAGAAGATGGTGAGCGATAAAGTATTGTTTTCAAGTAATCATCTGTTGCAGTAAACTCAGGGAGTTGGCCACTCATGGCCTGTGTTAGTGGAATAATCTTTGTCCTGACTCCCATCCCCCTGAAATCAACGTAACCATAATCACGTAAGACTTCCATGATAATCGTATTACGTGGTGATCGCTGACCTGTAACCATCTTTTCAATCGACATCGAATTATTCAGCGCCCCTGGGCTAATAACTTCAAATCGATTGCTATACAAGCCAATCTCTATCTCAACAAAGCGTGTCCAGTCACGATGAGCCAGTGCATTTACAACAGTTTCGCGAATAGCTTCCAGTGGATAATACCAGGTTGTTTCCCGACGTAGATGCGTATCGGGTAGAGGGGCCTCTGAAGTGATAAAGGGCATGATAGTTGACATCAAACGCTCAATCAATCCACCATCGATCAAAGCCTTTCCGGCTTCCTCAGTATCAAAACGCCCAACCATTGGACCATCCAGAATATCATCGAGTAACGGTTGGTACTCCTTATCCTCGCTGGCAAACGCAAAGACTCGGATATCTGGTCGATGCGAGAGTTCAACCATTTTGATTTTGAACTCAACGGGATAATTAGGGCTTTTTTTACGCACTGTGGTTAATGATTTCATGGATAGTGTCCACCATATTTGGTGTCCACTATCCTCTCAGGAATTTCAGGATCTGCCAGACGGTGCTGAGACGACGCTTACGAATGTTATACCCCCTGCTGCAGTGGAAAGACGTGGTGACAGATACCCCTTCCCCACATTCAGGCAGCAACTCTTTCATCAGTAGCAGGCGGGAATCAATATGAGCAGGATCGGTGTGGTTAAAACGATGAAGGAGCGATTTTGTCCGCAAAGAATCCGCTTTTATGGCGGGTTCAGCAGGGAAAAAGTAATCCCCATCTTTAAGACGGACACGTTCCACCCTGGTATCAGCGCAGGGCGGCAATTTATCATTCATTAATTCTGTTTCCTCCGTATGCAGCGTGGAGCCTTTCCTGTTACCGGTTTTATCCGGATGTATGCTGTCCCGTGAAGTGGCGGGCAAACTCACTTCTAAAAAATTACGGCCAGATCTTGTCATGCCTATCACAAAGTATCATAACCGAGCATTGTGTAAAGATGAAAACCGTCAAATTGAGCGCAATCGAGCTGCATGATATGATCAGAACCCTACTAAATCAGAAGTATTGGGTATGAGATTACTTTTGAGGAAGCACGTAAATGAAACGAGTGGTTCTGTTTTCATGTGGGAGCGCTTGTCGCTCCCTGAATAGTCCATGTGACAATGAAGATTAAACAGCATCATAACCAGCATGATGCCGTTGCATTTCTTGCATATCGGCAGACTACATCAGAACCCGGTAACCTTGGATGCTGGGATAATGGCAGAGAAGAGGCACTTACTGTATCTACGGTAAAAAGCGGTTTTGTCGATGAAGTTTTAAAGGAAACCCTCCAGAAACGCTGATGAAATTGCGCAGTTTCGCTGGCCTGATGCGACAACAACTCGCCAGTAGAATGGGTATTTCTTACAAATACCTGCGCAGCATAGAAGCAAACCCATCCAGAGCGAGCATTACTACACTTAACCATTATGCCAAGAAGTGTGGTGTTAAAAGCCCTTTGATTTATCTGTAAATAAGATAAAACATGATAATTTCATCAAGTTGCATGGTAATTTATCCAGGATCCATTTGTGTCCAGGACGTAAGTCTTCACAGCTGTCGAATCAATTCTATTTCGTAAGGCGGCTCACGTTTTTATGCCCTGAGCAGTGCTTTTCCGGCTGGAACTTTCCCCCACTCATTCACTGTGATTTAATATGCTAAACCGGTTTAATTAAGTTTAGCCTTGGAGGGTTTTAGCATGAAAGCAAAAGTTTGGGTTCTGGGCGACGCAGTGGTGGACCTGCTACCGGAGAGTGAAGGGCGCTTGCTACAGTGCCCTGGAGGCGCGCCGGCTAACGTGGCGGTAGGGGTTGCCCGCCTTGGCGGCAACAGCGGATTTATCGGCCGCGTCGGCGGTGACCCGTTTGGCCGCTACATGCGTCATACCCTGCAACAGGAGCAGGTCGACGTCAGCCATATGTATCTTGACGATCATCACCGCACGTCCACTGTGGTGGTCGACCTTGATGACCAAGGTGAACGCACCTTTACCTTTATGGTACGCCCCAGCGCTGACCTGTTCCTGGCTGAAGAAGACCTGCCACAGTTTGCCGCCGGACAGTGGTTGCACATCTGCTCCATCGCGCTCAGCGCCGAGCCCAGCCGCAGTGCTACCTTCGCGGCTATGGAGAACATCAAACGTGCCGGTGGCCGGGTGAGCTTTGACCCTAATATCCGCCTGGATCTCTGGCAAGATCAGAACCTGTTGCACGCCTGTCTCGACCGCGCCCTGCGTCTGGCGAACGTGGTGAAACTGTCCGAAGAAGAGCTGATACTCATCAGCGGGAGTAATGATATCGCGCAGGGGATCGCCAGCATCACTGAGCGTTATCAGCCTGAATTACTGCTGGTGACTCAGGGTAAAGCGGGCGTCATCGCCGCATTCCAGCAGCAGTTTATCCATTTCAGCGCTAAACCGGTTGTCAGCGTGGATACCACCGGTGCGGGCGATGCGTTTGTCGCCGGACTGCTTGCCAGCCTTGCTGCCAACGGGATGCCGGCGGATATCAATGCCCTGGAGCCAACGCTCGCTCTGGCGCAAACCTGCGGTGCCCTGGCAACCCTGGCGAAAGGCGCGATGACTGCCCTGCCATACCAGCGCGATCTACACCGCCAGATTTGATCCTAAATACCGTCGTACGCGGTCCACTTTGTTGCATCCATCACACTTATTAAACCGGTTTAGCAAAATCAATTTCAAAATGTTAAATGTCGTGCTTAACATTGCAACTAAACCGGTTTAGCAAAAACACACAATTTTTTATTTTCCTTTTGGGATGCAATCAATATGTTCAGAAAAAGCACACTCGCGGTTCTTATCGCTTTGCTAACCGGCGCCGCCTCAGCCCATGCACAAACGGATCTCAGCAGTATCGAAGCCCGTTTAATTGCGCTGGAAAAACGCTTACAGGATGCCGAAAACAGAGCGCAAACGGCAGAAACCCGCGCAGAGTCGGCAGAGAAGAAAGTACAGCAGCTCACGACACAGCAACAAAAAACCCAGGACAGCACTCAGGAAGTGGCTCAGCGTACCGCCAAACTGGAGAAAAAAGCCGATGAGAAAAGCGGGTTTGAGTTCCACGGCTACGCCCGCTCCGGCGTGATAATGAATGACTCCGGCGCCAGCACCAAATCCGGAGCCTACATGACGCCAGCAGGGGAAACCGGTGGGGCTATTGGCCGCCTGGGAAACCAGGCCGATACCTATGTTGAAATGAATCTTGAACATAAGCAGACCCTGGATAACGGGGCAACGACCCGCTTCAAAGTCATGGTCGCCGACGGTCAAACCACTTATAACGACTGGACGGCGAGCACCAGTGATTTGAACGTGCGTCAGGCCTTTGTTGAACTGGGCAACTTGCCCACCTTCGACGGGCCGTTTAAAGGCTCCACCCTGTGGGCCGGGAAACGCTTTGACCGGGATAACTTTGACATTCACTGGATCGACTCGGATGTCGTGTTCCTCGCCGGTACCGGCGGCGGTATTTACGATGTCAGGTGGAACGACAGCGTTCGCAGCAACTTCTCTCTTTACGGGCGTAACTTCGGCGATATTGCTGATACCAGCAACAGTGTGCAGAACTACATCGTCAGCATGAACAATTTCATCGGGCCGGTGCAGATGATGGTCAGCGGGATGCGGGCAAAAGACAACGACGAACGCCAGGATACCAACGGTAATCCGGTCAAAGGCGATGCGGCAAATACCGGTGTACATGCGCTGCTCGGGTTGCACAACGACAGTTTTTACGGCCTGCGTGAAGGTGCCAGCAAAACCGCCCTGCTCTACGGTCACGGACTGGGTGCCGAAGTTAAAGGTGTCGGCTCTGACGGTGCGTTACGCTCGGGGGCTAACACCTGGCGCTTCGCCAGCTACGGCACCACGCCACTGAGCAAGAACTGGTTTATCGCCCCGGCGATACTGGCACAAACCAGTAAAGACCGTTATGTCGATGGCGACAGCTACCAGTGGGCAACCCTCAACATGCGTCTGATCCAGGAGATCAATCAAAACTTCGCCCTCGCTTATGAAGGCAGTTACCAGTATATGGATCTCAAACCTGAAGGTTATAACGATCGCCATGCGGTAAACGGCAGCTTCTACAAGCTCACCTTCGCCCCGACCTTTAAGGTTGGCGACATCGGCGATTTCTTCAGCCGTCCTGAAATCCGTCTTTACACCTCGTGGATGGACTGGAGCAAAAAACTCAATAATTACGCCAGCGATGACGCGCTGGGCAGCAGTGGTTTTAAATCGGGCGGCGAATGGTCGTTCGGGATGCAGATGGAAACCTGGTTTTGATGGTTAACACCTGGCGACAGTAACCGCCGGGGCGACAAAATACGTTTCGTCGCCCCGGACACAATAACAACGAAGAGAATGCGCTCCGGCTACCACGGGACGACAACTCGAAAATCAATACGCATTCAGAGGGTACTATGGATTTTGAACAGATTTCCCGCTCGCTACTTCCGCTTCTGGGAGGCAAGGAAAATATCGCCAGCGCCGCGCACTGTGCCACACGCCTGCGCCTGGTGCTGGTCGATGACTCACTGGCCGATCAGCAGGCCATCGGCAAAATTGATGGGGTGAAGGGCTGTTTCCGTAACGCCGGACAGATGCAGATTATCTTCGGCACCGGGGTGGTGAACAAAGTCTACGCCGCCTTTATTCAGGCGGCAGGGATTGGCGAATCCAGCAAATCGGAAGCTGCCGACATTGCGGCGAAAAAACTGAATCCTTTCCAGCGCATTGCCCGCCTGTTGTCGAACATCTTTGTGCCGATCATCCCGGCTATCGTCGCCTCCGGCCTGTTGATGGGCCTTCTGGGGATGGTTAAAACGTACGGCTGGGTCGACCCGGGTAACGCCATCTACATCATGCTGGATATGTGCAGCTCAGCGGCGTTTATTATTCTGCCGATCCTGATTGGCTTCACCGCCGCCCGCGAGTTCGGTGGTAATCCTTATCTTGGCGCGACGCTTGGCGGCATCCTGACTCACCCGGCGCTCACCAACGCCTGGGGTGTGGCCGCCGGTTTCCACACCATGAACTTCTTCGGCCTTGAGATTGCCATGATCGGCTATCAGGGCACGGTGTTCCCGGTGCTGCTGGCGGTGTGGTTTATGAGCATCGTTGAGAAACAGCTGCGTCGCGTGATCCCCGATGCACTGGATCTGATCCTGACGCCGTTCCTGACGGTGATCATTTCCGGTTTTATCGCCCTGCTGATTATCGGCCCGGCTGGTCGCGCGCTTGGCGACGGTATTTCGTTTGTCCTTAGCACCCTGATTACCCACGCCGGTTGGCTGGCCGGACTGCTGTTTGGCGGTCTCTATTCGGTTATCGTCATTACCGGTATTCACCACAGCTTCCACGCCATCGAAGCGGGACTGCTGGGCAACCCATCCATCGGCGTCAACTTCCTGCTGCCGATTTGGGCGATGGCCAACGTCGCTCAGGGCGGTGCTTGTCTGGCGGTGTGGTTCAAAACGAAAGATGCCAAAATCAAAGCCATTACCCTGCCCTCGGCGTTTTCTGCCATGCTCGGCATCACCGAAGCGGCGATTTTTGGTATTAACTTACGCTTTGTAAAACCGTTTATCGCAGCCCTGATTGGCGGCGCGGTGGGCGGCGCGTGGGTGGTATCCATGCATGTTTACATGACCGCCGTGGGCCTGACGGCTATCCCTGGCATGGCTATCGTGCAGGCCAGCTCGCTGCTGAACTACATTATCGGGATGGTTATCGCCTTTGGCGTCGCCTTTGTCGTCTCCCTGGTACTGAAATACAAAACGGACGCTGAATAATGTCACATCCATCACGCCTGCCTGCGATTTTGCAGGCTGTTATGCAGGGCCAGCCGCGCGCGCTGGCCGACAGCCACTATCCCCGCTGGCACCATGCGCCGGTGACCGGGCTGATGAACGATCCCAACGGCTTTATTGAATTTGCCGGACGTTATCACCTGTTTTATCAGTGGAACCCGCTCGCCTGCGATCATAAGTTCAAGTGCTGGGGGCACTGGAGCTCTGCCGACCTGCTGCACTGGCAACATGAGCCGATCGCGCTCATGCCGGATGAAGAGTATGACCGCAACGGCTGCTACTCCGGAAGCGCCGTGGATAGTCAGGGCACGCTCACCCTGTGCTATACCGGCAACGTAAAATTTGACGACGGCAGCCGAACCGCGTGGCAGTGCCTGGCGACGGAAAATGCCGACGGCACGTTTACCAAACTCGGCCCGGTATTACCGCTGCCGGAGGGCTATACCGGCCACGTGCGTGACCCGAAAGTCTGGCAGCACGAAGGTCGCTGGTACATGGTGCTGGGCGCACAGGATTTGCAAAAGCGTGGCAAGGTGTTGTTATTCAGCTCAGCGGACCTTCATGAGTGGACGAGTCAGGGCGAAATCGCCGGTTATGGCATCAATGGCCTGGACGACGCGGGCTATATGTGGGAATGCCCGGACCTGTTTGCCCTCGGCGACCAGCATGTCCTGATTTGCTGCCCGCAGGGCGTGCCTCGTGAGAAAGAGCGCTATCTCAACACCTACCCGGCAGTGTGGATGAGCGGCGATTTCGACTACCACCGCGCGGCCTTCGAGCATGGCGAACTGCACGAATTGGACGCAGGGTTTGAGTTCTACGCCCCGCAAACCATGCTTACCAGTGATGGCCGCCGTCTGCTGGTCGGCTGGATGGGCGTGCCGGAGGGCGAAGAGATGCTTCAACCGACCCTCACCAACGGCTGGATCCATCAGATGACCTGCCTGCGTGAGCTGGAGTTTATCGATGGTCAGCTATACCAACGTCCTCTACGAGAGCTGAGCGCCCTGCGCGGCGAAGCGCACGGCTGGGCAGGGAACTCCCTGCCGCTGGCACCGATGGAAATCGTTCTACAAACCACTGGGGACGATATTTTGAGCCTCGATTTTGACGGCGCATTAATCCTTGAACGCGATGCCAGCGGGATCCGCCTGGCCCGACCCAGTCTGGCCAGCGACGAGAAGCATTATCGTTACTGGCGCGGAGACGTCCGCTCGCTGCATATTTTCATCGACCAGTCTAGCGTGGAGATTTTCATCAACGGCGGCGAAGGAGTGATGAGCTGCCGCTACTTCCCGGCCTGTTCAGGGCAGCTAATGTTCTCTGGCATCACACCGGACGCATTCTGCTACTGGCCGCTGCGAACTTGCATGGTAGAATAAGCGTTTTGCCTCAAGCTCATGGCGTCGTAATGAAAACTAAACGCGTAACCATTAAAGATATCGCCGAACAGGCTGGCGTCTCAAAAGCGACCGCCAGCCTAGTACTGAACGGTCGTGGTAAGGAGCTGCGTGTGGCGCAGGAAACGCGTGAGCGAGTACTGGCGATTGCCCGTGAGCAGCACTATCAGCCAAGCATTCACGCCCGCTCGCTGCGCGACAACCGCAGCCACACCATCGGACTGGTGGTGCCGGAGATCACCAACCACGGCTTTGCGGTCTTTTCACATGAGCTGGAAATGCTGTGCCGCGAAGCAGGCGTCCAGCTATTGATCTCTTGTACTGATGAAAACCCCGGTCAGGAGAGCGTGGTGGTCAATAACATGATTTCCCGCCAGGTTGACGGTCTGATCGTCGCTTCATGTATGCACAACGATGCCGACTATCTTAAGCTCAGCCAACAACTGCCAGTAGTGCTGTTTGACCGTTGTCCTAATGAAAGCCTGCTGCCGCTGGTGATGACTGATTCGATTACCCCAACGGCGGAACTGATTTCCCGCATTGCACCTAAGCATAGCGATGAGTTCTGGTTTTTAGGCGGTCAGTCGCGTCTGTCGCCTTCACGCGATCGTCTGACCGGCTTCACGCAGGGTTTGGCTCAGGCGGGTATTGCACTGCGCCCGGAATGGGTGATTAACGGTAACTACCACCCGAGCTCAGGCTATGAGATGTTCGCCGCACTCTGCGCGCGACTTGGGCGGCCGCCTAAGGCGCTGTTCACTGCCGCCTGTGGACTGCTCGAAGGGGTACTGCGCTATATGAGCCAGCACCATTTACTCGACTCAGATATCCATCTGACGAGCTTTGACGATCACTATCTTTATGATTCGCTGTCGCTGCGTATCGATACCGTACAGCAGGATAACCGCCAGTTGGCCTGGCACTGCTATGATCTGATAAGCCAATTGATCGAGGGCGATACGCCCGAAACGCTACAACGCTACCTGCCCGCAACGCTGCAGTTTAGGCATCAGTAATAACTGAGCATTTTTGAATACCCTACAGAGGTGAAATCTGGTGCGAATCCAACAATCAAAAATCAATATTTGTAGTGATGTGATGCGGAAAGGTCTTCACTGCATCAGTAATCACACCAATCGGGTTAAACGGCAAACTGAGTGGTGGTAAAGACTGACACCGGCATTATTACTGTCACTGTGGAACATCACTCCGGCGGGTTTACCGCAAGCTTCCCACGCAATTTCCAGCGCTTTGATGTCAGCTTGCTGTCCGGTGAGAATGACATTGCCCAACCCTCAGGTTTCCTTGCGAACAGATCGAGAACAACAGCAAGGTAAGCCCAACGCTTGCCTGTCCAGAGTAGAGTAAGAGGCAGGGCGTAGTCGGACTATTTCCCTGCCTCTCCTCCCCGAACCGGACGTGCACCTTTCAGCGCATCCGGCTCTCCATTTAAATGCTGGCGAACGCCATTGCCACTTCTGTAAAGCGCGATGTATACGTGTTTCTGGTCTCCGTCCTCAGATAGGGATTACCTTCGGGTAGCCGCCAGCGGAACAGCTTCTTGCCTTGCCCCACCAACCGGTACAGTATTTCGCCGCTGAGCTTGCCGTGATTGGTTTTACCAAATAAAACCCACGTTTTGCTCTGACCCGGTTTCGGTGATTTACACCACCACCTCATCAGGGAAGCGATACCTGTACGGTATTTGCGGGCCAGCCAGTGAGCCAGCTTCCAGAACACGACACGGTCGATATAACTGAAGACTTTGGCCTTAAAATCAACGAACTGATAGAACATGGCCCAGCCTTTCAGTTTTCGGTTGAGTTGTTCAGCCATATCGACTTTGCTTTCACTGTAGTTGCCTGATAACAGTGCTGTCAGCGATGCGGCGAAGTTTCTGGCTTTCTCCTGCGGGATCGTTGAGACCACTCGCATCTCGCCATAACGACTGCGTTTGCGAATGATCCTGTGCCCCAGAAAGATAAAGCCGTCATTAACATGGGTGATTTTAGTCTTATCCATGTTCAGCCTGAGTTTCAGACTGCCTTCGAGCACACCCCGACACTCCTCCCTGATGGCTTCCGCCTGTGCTTTGGTGCCTTTGACGATGAGGACAAAATCATCGGCATAGCGGCAGTACGCCACCGCGGGTTTCCACTGCCAGTTTTCTCTGACCGCCGTACTTCGGCCCCGTTGGATACTGTTATTCCAGTACCACCGATCTTTTCTGGCTTTCCCGCTCAGGTAGCGCTCATGCAGGTATTGATCGAACTCATTCAGCATGATGTTCGATAATAGCGGCGATATAACACCGCCCTGTGGTACACCTTCACTGGCCGCCCGAAAGAGACCGACATCGATATGTCCCGCCTTGATGGTTTTCCACAGCAGAGTCATGAAACGTGCGTCACTGATCCTGCGGCGTACAGCCTTCATCAGCAGTCGATGATGTACGGTGTCGAAGTAACTGGACAGGTCGCCTTCAATCACCCAGCGTCCCCGGGTTTCACCACAGTCTGTGAGCTGTAATTTCACCGTGCGGATCGCGTGGTGGACACTGCGCTCAGGCCGGAAGCCATATGAGAGCGTATGAAAATCACTCTCCCATATCGGCTCCATCGCCATCAGCATGGCCCGCTGAACAATACGATCCCGCAACGCGGGGATACCCAGTGGTCGCAGTTTGCCGTTGCTTTTAGGGATGTAAACCCGTCTGGCGGGCAAGGGCTGGTAGTGGCCTGAGAGTAATTCATCCCTGAGGATTTGCAGCTCAACAGCCAGTCTGGCCTGTAGCATTGTTTTGTTCACGCCATCAACGCCGGGGGTATGGGCCCCCTTTGATGAAAGCGTGATCCGCGCCGCTTCAGCCAGCCATTCTGGTTGTGTTATCAGACGCAGCAGCCGTTGAATCCGTAGGGACGGATCGGTGGCTGCCCATGTGGCAAGCTTGCGTTGCATTTCGCTGATTATCAAAGGTCTTCACCTCGTTAGGTCAGTTAATTCACGTCGCAAACACATTCAAACTGCTTCCCTTCGCCATGTAATGGGCTTTCCCCATCGCGGACTACTACGGAAGCTCCGCCAGCCAGCGCGTCATCGGAGCCATGCCCCCTTAACATCCGTCGCTGACCTTCCCCGGTTTACCTGCCTGGACTCAGGCATACTGAGGAGGCTGCCCGTCGCACTCTTTATCCTTGCTTGCCGCAAGTTGGCAGAAGTCAGCATCGCAAGCGTGATAGACGCTGCTGCCCCGGTGTTTCGCATACATGTCAAAACACCTTCGACCGGCAGTGCTTACGTATCACTGCCAGTTCCTCCTGCACGGCCTGTCAGATCACGTAGGCCGTGGTGACGTTTTCAACCCACAGAGGCGGATTAACGGGTTCATGTTCTTCAGCCTTTCAGTACTTAACCTTGAGGATCATCTCGGCTTAGTGATCTCGCCTCAATCCCCGTTGTCAGCGGGTTACATCACCCTGCGGGCATGCCGCAGGTCACTGCCGCTCAGGTTCTCCACCGTCACACCCGGTGGGATTGTTGGGTTTCTCATCGTGAGTTACCGGTTCAATATTCCAGACAGACTCGCGGTTCATTTAAGCATCCATGCCCGCCCTGAACTCCGGGCACACTATAGGTCACATCACCGCACCACACCTGATTTGGCTCGGTCACGGCGAACTGCCTTTCAAGGTAGTTAGGGATAGCAACATGTTCATGACCACCACGTTTATACCGGTGAGTCGGCTGCTGACAGCTGACCAGCCCCAGCTCTTTCATGAGCCTGCCAGCAAGCCAGCGTCCCATCTGGTAGCCTCTCCGGGTTGCCATTGTGGCGATGCTTCTTGCTCCGGCCGAACCGTGGCTGATGCCATGTAGCTCAAGTACCTGACTGCGTAATACAGCCCGTCTGCCGTCTGGTTTTTCAGGACGGTTTTTCCAGTATCTGTAGCTGCTGCGATGAACCCCGAACACATGGCAGAGTGTGACCACAGGATAATGCGCTCTGAGTTTCCCGATTATCGAGAACTGTTCAGGGAGTCTGACATCAAGAGCGCGGTTGTAGATTCAATCTGTCAATGCAACACCCCTTTCAATTATCTCTTTCGGTGTTTTGAACTTCAGTGTCTTTCTCGGTCTGTTGTTTAGCTGAGCAGCAACCAGATCTAGTTCATGTTGAGTATATTGGGCAAGACATGTCTTTTTAGGAAAGTACTGCCGAATTAGCCCATTTGTGTTCTCATTTGTTCCCCGCTGCCAAGGACTCTGAGGATCGCAGAAGTAAACTTTAACGCCGGTGCTGACAGTAAATTCTAGATGTCTGGCCAGTTCCATTCCTCTGTCCCATGTCAGTGATTTTCTGAGTTCTGACGGTAAACTCAGGAATTTGTCGGTAAGAGCCTGATTTACTGAGACAGAATCTTTGCCCCTGAGTCTAAGGATGATCGTATAACGTGATTTTCGGTCTACAAGTGTGGCTATATGAGAGTTTTTTGTACCTGAGACTAAATCGCCCTCCCAATGCCCCAGAGAGCGTCTGTTATCGATATTTCGGGAACGTTCGTGAATTGGTGTTCCGTTCACTATGTTAATCGTACCTCTTTCGCCTTTGCGGGTATGACGCCTGCCATGGCGAAGGCTATGCGACCGTCGCAGATGCTGTATATTCAGGTGGTGTAGCGCTTCACGGCTACGAAAGTACAGCGTTTTATAAATTGTCTCAGGTGATATTCGCAGCGTTTTTTGACGTGGTTTTGTTCGCCTTAACCATCCTGATATTTGCTCTGGAGACCATTTCATCTCCAGCTTTTCCAGAACAAGCTTTCGCAATGGTAAATTTTGATCCAGTAAGCACGGTTTTGGCCTTTTCGCCATTCTGTTGGCTCGGTTATTAGCATCAACAGCTTTGTAATAGCGTCTGCCCCGATTACGCTGAACTTCACGTGAGATCGTCGAAGGACTGCGATTCAGCGCAGTAGCTATCGCACGAATGCTCATTTTGGGTGACAAACCAGCTCGTATCTCCTCGCGCTCAGACAGTGTCAGGTGAGCTACAGCCCGCTTACGCTCATGGGGTTTTATGCCGCCAGTATCCCTTAACATAGTGAAGATCGTTCCGGGTTTTGAACCCAGGATATTCGCTATTTCACTGAAGCCTGTTCCGTTCTTCCATAGTTCAAAAACAGAGGCTTTTTCCTCTGCTGTAAATGTTCGTCTCATTCAAAAAACCTCCGCAACCCCATGTTTTCACATAACTGTTGCGTTGACCAATTGAATCTACAGTAGCCTTTTTTAATATTTCATTCTCCATTTCAATGCGTTGTAGCTTTTTCCTCAGCTCACGTATTTCGATTTGTTCTGGTGTTATCGGAGAGGCTTTTGGTGTTTTGCCCTGACGCTCATCACGCAGTTGTTTGACCCATCTTGTCATTGTGGAAAGGCCAACATCCATAGCTTTGGCGGCATCTGCCACCGTGTAGTTCTGGTCAACAACCAGTTGAGCGGATTCGCGTTTAAACTCTGCGCTGAAATTTCTTTTTTTCATTGGAGCACCTGTGTTGTTCTGAGGTGAGCATATCACCTCTGTTCAGGTGGACAAATTCAGTGTGCCACTTCACTGCCCCAGTTGATGCGATTCAATTGTGTTCCAAACGACTCGCCGCTCGTACGGCTGAGGTCAGTATGACAAAGCACGTCGTAGCTGAACCGGTCGCGAGCAAATATGTTGGTCTTAAGGTTGCGGTTATAGTTCAGCCAGTTGTCCGCAAGTTTCTTGGGGCATAACACCAGAACTGACTTGTTGCGCAGTTCGTAATACTTTACGACGGCAAGTGCGGTGAAGGTTTTGCCCAAGCCCACGCTGTCGGCCAGGATGCAACCGCTGTAGTTTTCAAGTTTGTTGATGATCCCAGTGGCAGCATCTTTCTGGTAATTGAAGAGTTTGTTCCAGATGAGCGTGTCTTGATAGCCCGTGCGGTCATTGGGCAGGACATCCTCGTTGAGGTCGTCCAGAAACTCATTGAAGATGTTATAGAGCATCAGGAAGTAGATACTTTCAGGCGAGTTTTCCTGGTAGACGGATGCAATGTGGTCGCAGATCTGCGCCGTTACATCCTCCAGCTTCTCAGGATCTTGCCAGATCTGGTTAAACAGATTGAGGTAGGTCGCCGTAAACGTCGACTCGTCCATTTTGTTGACGAGGTTTGAAACAGCATTGCCTTGCTGGTAGCCAAGATCGACGGCCGTAAATCCGTGCAGTGGCATGTAGGCAGTCTCTGCGGCGGCGGCCTGAACACAAGCAAACTGCTGCATCGGAGCCTTGCTGCGATTGGACTTGAATGTTGTCTTACGCCGCATCCAGTCCGCACACTCTTTTGCAATTGCGCGCTGGGTCAGTTTGTTGCGCAGCTGAATTTCGAACTCACTACCGTACAGACTACGTTCGCGGTCAGCCTTCGGTATGTGGAATTCTTTGCGTTCCTTACGAATCTTGTCGGTTACTTCATTAGCGGTGAACGTCGGCGAGGTAAAGATGAATTGCAGCTCGTCGATTTTTTCCAGCTCTGCTTTTAGCGCTTCAAACGCGTACATCGAAAAACAGGAGGCGGCGATCTTCAGGCGAGCACCGGGTTTGAGCGTCTGCTTTAGGTCGTCTCCGAGCAGACGATTGATATTGTCGATCAGTTCCATCAAGAGTCAGCCTTTGTAGAGGTGCTATAGCCTGGTGCCAGTAAGGCGTTTTTCACGCCGTAGATCGCGAGATGATCTTTGAGCCATAAACGGTACTCCGGTCCATTTAGGCAATGATTGGGTGAGCAGTCAACACGCCAGCGCTGCAACATATAGCCTGCCACCGCTGCACGAACGTACATCCTAATCGAGCCACCGGTCATCCCGTAGTCCATCTCGATGATTTCGGGGCGTTCAACACGCGGGTGCGGCACGAAATCCAACTCAACGATGCGCGTCCACTGGATATCATTATCCGGTCGTTCGTTGGCCTGCGGAACCTCTTCAAGCAATGTTGGCGCTTCGATGCGGGTGACGACGAAATCCCGAAACTCTCCACTCTTGCGATCAAAGGCCCGGGCGTGCCAGCGCAGGCCGGTATCTACCAAAGCAAAGGGCACAATGATCCGTTCGGACTTTCCGCTGCTCATCGAGTGGTAGCGGATGGCGACGGGGCGCTTGGAGTGGATGGCTCGACAAATCACGGCCAACACATCCATCTTGGGTATGCTCAGGGCTGTGGGGGATTCACAGGGTAGCAACGCCTGCATTGGGCCATTCACGCCATCGCCAAAGCCCAGAGCCAGCGCCGACAGAACACGCTGCGATGCGTGCTCGAACAACGGAGAGAACGCCTGCCCGATACGATAGATCTTGTCGCTACCATCAAAGGTGATGTTATTCGGAGCGATTTCCCGGTACAAAGCCAAATCGCGAGTCGCTCCTGCTGGAGCAACGCCAAAGCGCTCAATCAGATCTGGGCGACCGATCTCACCGAAGAAGTAAAGCCGAAAATCGATGTAGGCCAGCCGTTCGCGCTGGACCTGACTCAAGTCGTCAAGCCGCTTACAAGGGGGACTAGGCATGAATCATCACTATAGGGAAAAATGAAAATTTAATACGGTAATCAATAAAGTGCCATGATTATAATCAAATTGATGATAATCAACATTAATACTTATGTAAAAGCAAGAGATGACGTTTCAAACGTAGACAGTCATCGTATTAGCTGATGTTTCTATAACGTTAGATTAATGCCTAACAACTATAAAACCTTAATGCCCAATGCCCAATGCCCAATGCCCAATGCCCAATGCCCTATCGCCCCTCGGACAATTTGCCCTTATCCACTGGTCTGGCTTGAGGATGAGGGGGGCAGAATAACCTAACGACTTAGGGTCGGGATCACAGGCGGCAGCTGTTTAACGCTTACCTTAATTCAAATTATTTTCAGATAGATATCATTCTTCTGAACATACCTGACTAACGGTGGAATCTCACGATCCTGCCGTTTTTGTATTATTTTTCAGAGGAGTAGTAATGAACAATTCTGAAGGATTGAAGCCGTTTCAGCAATCGCTCGCTGGTCTGCCACAGTGGGTGTCTGAACGTATATTGCAGCAGATAAATCAGTTAACCCGCTACGAGCCAGTGATCGGCATTATGGGTAAAACCGGTGTTGGGAAGAGCAGTCTGTGCAATGCCCTGTTTGCCGGAGATATATCACCGGTCAGCGATGTGGCTGCATGTACCCGTGAGCCACTGCGCTTTCGCCTGCAAGTCGGCGAGCGCTATATGACGCTGGTGGACCTGCCCGGCGTGGGCGAAAGTGGTGCTCGCGATACCGAGTATGCTGCGATGTACCGCGAACAACTCCCCCGGCTCGACCTGGTTCTGTGGCTGATTAAGGCCGATGACCGGGCGCTGGCGGTGGATGAACATTTTTATCATCAGGTGATTGGAGAGGTATACCGGCATAAGGTGCTGTTTGTTATCAGCCAGTCGGATAAGGCCGAACCCACCAGCGGTGGGGGACCGTTGTCCACGGCGCAGAAGCAGAATATCAGCCGTAAAATCTGTCTGCTGCATGAGCTGTTCCAGCCCGTACATCCGGTGTGTGCCGTGTCGGTCCGTCTTCAGTGGGGACTGCGGGTGATGGCCGAGCGAATGATTAAGTGCCTGCCACGTGAGGCCACCAGCCCGGTGGTGTCGCAACTCCAGTCTTCCTTTCGCACGACGGTAGTCCGGGAACAGGCTCGTAGCGATTTTGGTGAAACCGTCGGGGCCGTACTCGATAGCATCAGTGCCTTTCCCCTGATACCCGCCCCGGTACGGGCTGTCATTCAGGCCGTGCGCACCACGGTGGTGTCAGTGGCCCGCGCCGTCTGGGATTTCTTCTTCTGAGTATTTAACCCATCCCTGTTACTTCCCTGCCCCTGTCGCAGATGCGACGGGGATCCCTTTTATTTGTTTTCCCGTTATGAGGAGTCTGCTTATGGCCCGTCTGGCTTCGCGCTTTGGCGCAGCAAATCTTATCCGTCGCGACCGCCCGTTAACCCGCGAAGAGCTGTTTCGCGTGGTGCCCAGTGTATTCAGTGAGGACAAACACGCATCCCGTAGTGAGCGTTATACCTATATACCCACCATATCCCTGCTGGACAGCCTGCAGCGCGAAGGCTTCCAGCCGTTCTTTGCCTGTCAGACCCGGGTACGCGACCCGGGTCGACGCGAGCACACAAAACACATGCTACGCCTTCGTCGGGAGGGGCAGATTACCGGTAAACAGGTACCAGAAATTATCCTGCTCAACTCCCATGATGGCACCAGTTCGTACCAGATGTTGCCGGGTTTATTTCGTGCGGTTTGTCAGAACGGGCTCGTCTGCGGTGAGTCATTTGGCGAGGTGCGTGTGCCGCACAAAGGCGATGTAGTGAGTCAGGTGATTGAGGGGGCCTATGAAGTGCTGGGCATTTTTGACCGTGTGGAGGAGAAGCGGGATGCGATGCAGTCGTTGCTGTTGCCACCACCTGCGCAGCAGGCACTGGCAAAAGCCGCGCTGACGTACCGCTTTGGTGAGGACCACCAGCCGGTGACTGAGTCGCAGATCCTCTCCCCGCGCCGCTGGCAAGATGAGAGTAGCGACCTGTGGACCACGTACCAGCGTATTCAGGAGAACCTGATTAAGGGTGGGCTCAGTGGCCGTAATGCCAAAGGAGGACGGTCACATACCCGTGCCGTTCGCGATATCGACGGGAACGTGAAACTTAACCGGGCACTGTGGGTGATGGCGGAAGCGATGCTCACGCAACTGCAGTGACCGTTTAATGTTGCCGCTTTGTTAATATCGGACACCACCTGTCCGCATCGCACCGTGCTGGCGGTCCTCACTCACTGAGGAATGGCCTGTAACCCCCGCTGCCTCTGGCTTTTGCAGAAATGAAAAATAGTTTCTGTGATGTCCATACCCTGTCCGACCCCCTCTTTAAAGTAATCACATCATTTTCAGTCAGTTAACTTTCACGGAGAACGTCTCATGACACAGGCAGAACGCCGCCATGACCGGCTGGCTGTCAGGCTGTCACTGATAATCAGCCGTCTGGTGGCAGGGGAAACACTGAGTGTGCGTAAGCTGGCCGCTGAGTTTGGTGTGTCGGTGCGCACGCTGCGGCGTGATTTTCGTGAGCGGCTGATGTATCTGGACCTGGAGTATCAGTCCGGATATTGCCGCTTACGCACTGCGGGCAGTGAGACGCAGATGGTGCCCGACGTGCTTATCTTTGCCCACCGCAGCGGGATGGCCGGTCTTTTCCCTGGCTTTGACCGTCGTCTGGTAAACGCACTGCTGATGTGCGATGAGTCTCCCTGCGTAATCGCACCCGCCAGTCCGGCTCCTTCGCCATCAGGCGCATTGTCTTTCTGGCGACTGATTCAGGCCATTACCGGGCGCAGGCGGGTGACGCTGATTGCCGAGGGGCAGCGCTGTGAGCGGCTGGCTCCCTGCCGGTTACTTATCCACCAGCAGGCCTGGTATCTGGTGGCAGAGCACGACGGACATATCGCCTTATTCACACTTGATGAAATCCATCTGATTCAGCCTTTGCAGGAGACTTTTCGCCGGAATGACAGTCTGTGCCGCCTGACTGAAGACCCGGTCTTCATTCAGGCCTTACCCCATTTTCGCTTTATCCAGCATTCACTGCTTACGTTTGTTCCGGCTGACAGCCCACCGGAATAGCGCAGGCGTTGTTATCAACCCGGCAACAGGGAGGAGCCCAGTGCCTGTTATTGCCATTATCGCCATTGTTATCATCGTCATCATTCTGAACAAAACTGGAGTGTCCGACAGCCTCACGGCCCTGACACTTGCAACCGTTGCCGCACTACTGACGGGAGGTGGCGCAGCCGGTGCTGCCAGTGTCGCGCTGACGCCGTTCGTCGGCGTGCCGGTGGGTATTTTCGTGGGGATTTATGTCTTTACCAAAGTGGTTCGTCTGATTTCAGGAAAAAATAATGAAACGTAAAACACTACCTCTACTGGCGCTGGTTGCCTCCACTCTGTTTCTGAGCGCTTGCGATGACAGGAGTGATGACCTGAAAGCTATCAGTAAATTTAAGGACCTCACGCCTCCGCGCTTCAGCGATGTGGTGAGCCGTCAGGATGATGTCAGGGAAGAGTGGTCGCAGATTGCTCTTTCTGGTCCCACTATGCAGGTCTTACGTACCCGTCAGTCGCCCGATGGCTGCGAGGGTGGCTGTTACTACTACCTCGTGGATATGGAGGAGAAAACCGTGCAGCCGCTGATGAATGCGCTGTGTATTGCCGACAACATCAGCCTGGAATACCACGAGAAAACGGACCCGCGCACCCGGGAGCGTTTCCTTGAATATTCCCATGACGGCAAACTGATGGGACGGCTGCTGATACCCTCAAATCCTGATAACCGGGAATAAATACAAAGACAAAGGAGACAGAAATGAAAATAAATTCTTTAAGTCGGCTCATGCTCGCTGGCGTGCTGCTTGTCAGCTTCAATGCCTCTGCGGTTTCGGGACTCTGGCAACAGGGGTACGGTCAGGGCAATGCGGAATACAGTGTGACGGATAGCAGCGGAAAGATGTTTACCATCAACTGCACGGAAAATCCGGACCAGAACGGTATTTACCAGCAATCGGTTTTTC
Source organism: Kluyvera georgiana ATCC 51603 (assembly GCF_001654985.1). Taxonomy (GTDB): domain Bacteria; phylum Pseudomonadota; class Gammaproteobacteria; order Enterobacterales; family Enterobacteriaceae; genus Kluyvera; species Kluyvera georgiana. Next base: position 6,223 of record NZ_LXEU01000074.1, on the reverse strand, counting down.
TGACCCTCGCAGGGGATAAAACGATCAGCTCGCATGATGACAGTACCGACATCACAGTGGTGATGGGCCCCATAAGCAATACGCCATTCCCTCAACCCTTGGCTGGCGTAACGGGGATAATGCCTGGTTTAGTTTCATCATGGATATCCGTAAGGCCAGGCAGTTCGACGTCTACGTCAATGACCGCAAAGCGGGGACCTTCAGCGTTGACCTGACGAACGCTACGAAGGCACTGCCAACATTAGCAGACTGCACTAACGAGTGACAGTTGTGCTTTCCATCCATAACAACATACCTGACTGCCAGGAGCAGTCAGGGTTTATTTTTTTCATTTTTTATTTCCACCGATTAGTCCAGGCACTTCCGAATAATGAGCGCAGTGGCCAGTTTTAGTTGACTATATAGCAATGATAAAATAATCACGTGTTATGTTGAGATTGTTTATTTAGCGGTTGAGAGAAACTATGGATAAAATTTGTGATAAGTGTGCACACATGATGAGTGCATGTACTTGTGGAACTTGTGAGAACTGTGACGAGAAAGAGTCGGACTGTACCTGCAAAAAATGTAGCCAGTGCAATAACCTTGAGGACTTCTGCTCTTGCAGAATTTGTGAAGAATGTAGTGAAAAAGAAGCAGAGTGCTGCTGTTGAAATGTTAACAATACTGGCTGCAGGAGCTACCTGCCTGCAGCTTCGATTGCCGACGTACCCCGATCCCAGTTGGTTAGCGTATTTCGATTCTTGCAATAATCGCTGGACTCATAGCACGAAGCCGACATACTTACTGGATTGAAGGTCCGCTGTGAGCGAAAAGCGGACGCCCGCATAGCGTAAACAGGCGTCTGATATTTTGATATGGATTGATGACTTAACCCCTTCCCCGCTTCGTCAATGACTTTCTCGTCATTATCTTTGGTAAATGATCCTTTTGCCTTTCCGGTAGAATACTCAGCATTATTTCTGAAGAGCGGCAAAGACGAGTGCCTTGCCATGAGTTCACCATAATTTCATCTGCGCCCGTGCGGCGAACCAGATCCCTGAGCCCGTCACGGACGACCTCCGGTTTGCCCCATACGGATTCACGCAGCTGATAATATTTTGCGGTCAGTTCATCAGCGGTATCACTAGTCATTGCCCGTGAGCGGGTCATGGGGGCCATAACGACGCGGTTTACCAGGTCAGTATCACCGGTCTGAAACTGGGTAAATAATTTTTCCATTTTTATCTCCTTTGCTGGAGGAAATATGATGGTCTCAGCTACGGAATAAAAAAACAGTAGTCTGTTCCGAACTGAGTAGACATAATTTCTACATTTAGTGTTCTCCTGGTATTAAACCGAAATATTTGATTGTAGGCGATGTCTTACGTAGAGATAAAGCCTGCTGCAAAAGTGATGAAGACTCAGTATGTTCTCTTCTAATACAAAGCAGACGCCCATTCTCATGCAGACGCTTTGTTCTTGTCTCGCTAGCAACCAAATCGCTTGCTCCACAACTATGATTGCTTATTAGCGTTTTCATCAAAAAACAAATCAAAATAAATTGATTTTATGAATTCTCTATCGGAGTCTATATGGTCAGCGCGATTTGCATGCTCTAATGTTTCAATTGCCAGAGTGTGCGCGGCATCAGCAAACATCTCAGGCCAACCCGTACTCAGCATAGATAGCCCTTTGAGCACTCTTATCTGAATCTCTCTCATACTGGCACCATCGCGTGCGACAGGTGAGAAAAAGTCTTCCAGGAGATCGTTGTTCTGAAGTGGCGCAACGTGTACTGAAGGATAGGTCACTTCAATTTCATGAGACTTATTCTGCGCGTAAGCAGAAAGTATACGAACACCTCTGCCAATGACATCGATTGCGGTTCCAGGATCGTTCACTGCGGGTGAAAGGGCTCTGCAGGCTATTTCGGCCATGACGCTAAGACAAAATCGGGGATCCTGAGCAAATGAACGCACATCCGAGACAATGATCGTCTCAAGTAAATCGGCGCAGATTGATGACTCCTGGCCCTGACTCAGGTACAAAGCTGGCATGGACGGATGAATGAAACTGCCTGGTTGCGCCACAAGGTATACATGACGAGGATCATTGGCCAGCAGCTTGCTGAGTTTCTCCATATCAATATATTCAACATAGCCAATCTTCTTCGGATAAACTGCAACCGTTCCTTTCGGCTGTTCATAGCTCTCAAGCCATGGATATCCGCCGAGACAGGGATTTCTGGCTCTCGCAATAAATGTTTCGATGGCCGCCTGTTCTACTTTTGCTGTTGTCTCACCGACCCTCCCCAGAGAGGTCAAATGCTGTATCCAACGAAGCAATGTGATGAGGATGAGGGCAATGACAACGAGTGTGACAATGAATAAAATGACTCTTCCCCTTTCTCCGTAGGCTCCCATATTGAGGGCAATAATTCCTACCAGACTGAAGAGAAAGGAACCAATGAAGGTGGCCAGTACATTTTGTGTGGTTACGTCTTCCACAACTAAACGCGTTGCTCTGGGAGTAACATTAGTAGTGGCTGAACCGTAGGCTGTGACCATGATACTCAGCGAAAATGTGGTCACTGCCAGCATACTCGATGCCAGTATGTTCAGAATGTTATCAACTGCTTCCGCACCAACCTTCACTGAAACCGACTCAGGAATCATTGATTTAAAAAGAATAGATAAAAGAGCCGTTATTATCGCGACAATTGCGAATAACGTAGCTCTGAACCAGAGTTTCTTAAATGTTTGCTTCAGAATCCATTGCCAGCGTGAAATCATTCTGCATTCCCTCGTATTGCGGTCGGGATAAATAATTGCCGCCCCCTAGGACGGCATTTTGCTATCAACGAACCAGGTGCAGGAAGTGCAGGTGTTTTTCGTACTGGTCCAGTATGTCATTAATCAACTGTTCCTGATTCCAGCCCATCACATCATAATTTTGACCGCCTTCTTTGAGATAAACCTCAGCGCGATAATATCGATGTTGGTCAGTCTGCTGCTCATCATTATCCATTGCGGCGAGCGCGAAGGTGGGTGAGCTATACCCGCGAAGCCTCACTTCATATATAAAATTCAGCTCGTTGCCCAAATCCACTTCAAGACGAATACGATCGTCGGCTGCGTCACTAATGTGGCTTATCGTCCCCTGCTTGTTCAGTTCTTCCTGAACCAGCGTCATGGCAGGCTGGATAATGTCGTCCATAAAACGTTTCACAAGAGATCGTTTCGGCAGATACGCGATATTGCGTAACCTTCTCTGCCAGGGAATTGGGTTACGTGCAGCCGTAGGAGCAATAGTCGCCATGCTCAGGCTTTCACGCTTAGTCAAATCTCGACGCAGGGCTTTTAACAGCCCGTATATGGATATCAGCAAGATCACGGAGAAGGGTAATGCACTTGCTATTGTCACCGTTTGCAGCGCGCTCAGCCCTCCCGCAAGGAGAAGCGCAATTGCAACAACTCCCATGAGCGATGCCCAGAAGATTCGCTGCCAGACGGGTGTGTTTGCCACCCCACCTGATGCCAGAGTATCTACAACCATTGCCCCCGAGTCAGCAGATGTGACAAAGAAGACGATGACCATAGCCATTGCAATAAATGACAGCACGGAGGAGAACGGGAAATGCTCCAGGAAATTGAACAAGGCCAGCGAGACATCCTGTTGGACGGTATTGGCGAGATCGGTCGCCCCCTGGTTCATAATGAGATAGATTGCGCTGTTACCAAACACCGTCATCCACATGAGCGTAAAGCCGGCCGGAACAAACAGCACACCGGTGACAAATTCGCGAATGGTTCGGCCGCGTGAGACCCGTGCGATAAACATCCCCACAAATGGCGACCATGAAAGCCACCATCCCCAGTACAGTAATGTCCAGCCCCCCAGCCAGTTGCTCGACTTAGGTTCATATGCGTAAAGATTGAACGTTTTACTCACCAGTTCCGAAAGATAACCGCCGGTATTTTCCACAAATGACTTCAGCAGAAGCACAGTTGGCCCCAGACACAGGACCAGCGCCAGGAGCAACAACGCGAGGCCCAAATTGAGCTCAGACAGGATACGTATTCCCTTGTCTAGGCCGGTCACCACAGAAATCGTCGCTAACCCCGTGATGGCCACGATCAGAATGACCTGCACCGTTTCATTAATGGGCACCCCGAATAGGTGGTTCAAACCGGCATTCACCTGCAAAACACCGTAACCCAGCGATGTTGCAACGCCAAAGACCGTACCTATAACGGCAAAAATATCAACCGCATGGCCTATAGGTCCGTATATGCGATCGCCAATAATGGGATAGAGTGCAGAACGCAGCGTTAAAGGTAGACCGTGGCGGTAACTGAAAAAGGCCAGAATCAGCGCTACAATGGCATATATTGCCCAGGCATGCAGACCCCAGTGGAAGAAGGTCAGCCGCATTGCTTCCTTCGCTGCCGCAACAGTCTCTGGGGCGCCAACGGGAGGTGAGAGATAATGCATCACCGGTTCAGCAACGCCAAAGAACATCAGGCCGATCCCCATCCCTGCCGAAAAAAGCATCGCAAACCAGGAGTGATAGCTGAAATCAGGTTGCGCATGGTCCGGACCCAGCTTGATATCACCGTAGCGTGAGAGTCCCAGAAACGTGACACTCAATAAAATCAGGGCCACAGCAAGGATGTAGAACCAGCTTGCATTCGTGAAGATTTGTTGCTGAAGTAGTTTGAAATTTTTGTCAGCAACATCCGGGAATGCAGCGGCAAAAGCGACAAGAAGAAAAATTAACAAAGCAGATGTAAAGAATACAGCTTTGTTAATCTGGCTGTGAGACTTCTTTGGGATTGTTTCATTTTCACTCATAATCATTTATTCCATTGATTTAAATCCGTATTGGATAATGCTTACCACCTCTTACAGAGTAGCAAAATTCAACTGACTATGCGGCGTGAATCGAGCACATGGTGTGATGAGTGCCGATACAAATCATCCTATAATCGAAGGAGTTCTTTGTTAATCAGCCTGCCACTTCTTGGGTATTTAATTTGCATATTCTGTACCAGAGCTGGGATATACGTTAAGTGAAGTATATTAGACACGAATTACCAGCTTCTGCTTTTGGCACAAAACGGCCTATCAGCATTATAAAAATATTCAGATATATATCATTCCTCTGAACATACACAACTAACGGCAGAATCTCACGATTCTGCCGCTTTTTTATTATTTTTCAGGGGGGGAGTAATGAATAATTCTGAAGGTTTGAAGTCGTTTCACTAATCGCTTTATGACCTACCGTAGTGGGTATCGGCTGATTGCGCAGCAGGGCCATTAGTTCCTGCCAGTATCACCGGCGTTAACATTGAAGACGACTAGGGCAGGCATGGAACTTTGAACCGGATGCCGGTGAAGGTCTTAACCGCTATACCCGCAAGCCAGGCATCTGTACGGACGTATCCATCTGCTGGCTCCGCATGATTTACCAGCAACATTTAATCTTCCCGAACACTCATTATTACCGCATACGCCAGCCGTCGCCGCTGGCGTTTTTTTATTGACGGAGACATACCCATGACAACAGCGACAAAAAACAACCTCGCATCTGCTGCTAACGAATCCGAATTTGAACTGACCGTAACGCAGATACCCGACGAACAGCGTATCTGCTTCTGGCCGCAGTACTTTGGCTCTATCCCACAATGGATAACGCTGGAACCCCGCATTTTCGCCTGGATGGACCGCTTCTGTGACGAGTACAACAGTGGTATCTGGTCCTTTTACACGCTCAGCAATGGCGGCGCGTTTATGGCCCCTGATGCTGACGTTGACGATAAATGGCATCTGTTCAACGGTATGAACGGCAATGGCGCGGACATGAGTGCTGAAGCCGCAGGCATTGCTGTCTGCCTGATTGAATACAGCCATCACGCCTGCCGTACAGAGTGTGACGCAATGACCGCGCACTATTACCGCCTGCGGGACTATGCCCTGCAGCATTCTGAAGCCCACGCCATTTTGCGTATCATTGACTGACCGGAGGAGCAACGAATGAAACAGCTTTCCTTTTTACCCGGCGAGATAACGCCACAGGACCGGCGTCTCATTCAGCGGGCGCTCAGGGCTCTGGAGCGGCACCTGCATGAGCCTGGGGTAGCCTTCACCTCCACTCATGCCGTCCGGGAGTGGTTGCGGCTGCATATGGCCGCGCTTGAACGGGAAGAGTTCCGGGTGCTGTATCTGAATCGTATAA
>NZ_LXEU01000073.1 GCF_001654985.1 Kluyvera georgiana ATCC 51603 | reverse complement strand
TCTCATTCAGCGGGCGCTCAGGGCTCTGGAGCGGCACCTGCATGAGCCTGGGGTAGCCTTCACCTCCACTCATGCCGTCCGGGAGTGGTTGCGGCTGCATATGGCCGCGCTTGAACGGGAAGAGTTCCGGGTGCTGTATCTGAACCAGCAGAACCAGTTGATTGCCCACGAAACCCTGTTTGCCGGTTCTATTAGCAGTACCGAGGTACATCCCCGCGAGGTGGTCAAGCGCGCTCTGTACTTCAACGCGGCAGCGGTAATACTGGCGCATAACCATCCTTCCGGCGAGACGACGCCCAGCCAGGCTGACAAAGCCCTCACGCAGCGACTGGTTCAGGTACTTCAACTGGTGGATATCCGTGTCCCTGACCATCTGATTGTCGGCGGCAGGCAAATCTATTCGTTCGCAGAACACGGTCTGCTGTGAGGTATTACATGAAAATTATCAGTAAACGCCGGGCAATGACGATATACCGCCAGCATCCTGAGTCCCGAATCTTTCGTTTCTGCACCGGCAAATACCAGTGGCACGGTAGCGTCTGCCATTACACCGGCAGGGACGTTCCGGATATCACAGGAGTCCTGGCGGTATACGCCGAACGCCGCCAGGACCGCGAGGGGCCTTATGCCTGCCTGATGAGCATCACCCTGAACTGACAATAAAGAGGTTATCAATGAGCAAAATCACATGGGGTCTGCAGCGTGATATCACGCCACGTCTGGGAGCCCGTCTGGTGCAGGAAGGCAACCGACTGCATTATCTGGCTGACCGGGCCAGCATGACCGGCAAGTTCAGTGACATCGAATACCGGAAGCTGGATGAAACATTCCCGCACTTTATCCGCCAGATGGAATCGATGCTGACCACTGGTGAACTCAGCACCCACCATGCCCACTGCGTTACCCTGTACCACAACGATTTAACCTGCGAAGCCGACACCCTTGGCAGTTGCGGCTACGTATACATCGCCATTTACCCCACTCAGCGTTAATTACCTTCACGAGAGCAAACATGAAAACTTTACCTGCAACAACTCAGCGGGCGGTGAAGCCCTGCCTGTCACCCGTGGCTGTCTGGCAAATGTTACTGACACGTCTGCTGGAACAGCACTATGGTCTGACAATAAACGACACGCCATTCTGCAATGAGGCTGTGATTAAGGAACACATCGATGCCGGTATCACCCTAGCCGATGCCGTGAATTTTCTGGTAGAAAAATACGAGCTGGTTCGTATAGACAGGAAGGGATTTAGCTGGCAGGAACAATCTCCTTATCTCCGGGCTGTAGACATTCTGCGAGCGCGGCAGGCAACTGGCTTGTTGCGGCAAAGCCGTAACAACGTAGTACGATGAACATTGCGTACAACCTTCCCGATTTACATTTCTGAACTTCCTCCCTTGTTTACCTATTGCGTAATGCGCCTGCTACTACCCGGCGGGCGCGTTATCTTTTTACGGACAAACAATCATGCAACCAGAAGTTGAAGTATTAACCGATCATAATGAGCTAATTTGTTCGAGCTTTATTGAACACATTGCCAACACATTAAATTTAGGAGTGGTGTAGACATGGACAACTAAACCTGCAGCCACGGATGTATAGTGAGCGAAGCCCTATCAGGCCTTTTTGGTCAGTAGATAAGATTGATCTTCGTTGATAGAATTTACTTACACCAGCTGTTACATGAAAATAATTTTTTGGTGGGAGAATGATAAGATCTTACGTAAGAATTTGATTTTAATGGTGCCGATAATAGGAGTCGAACACTCAATAAATTTCGTGTCTGGTCATCACCTGCCGACCTTCGCAACCGAATGATTTTTGAGCTATTTCACACTTTCTTAAAGGCCATTCATTCTTAGCAGAATAAACGCCCCGACACTTTAGACGGGGAAATCATGAAAGTAAACAAAGATGATCGCTATCTGATAACAGACGCTTACGGCGTGTATTACTGCCGGATAGTGCTTCCGGCGTATTTGCATGACGCTTTCGGAGGAAAGAAGACTCTTGTTCGAAGCCTCAAGACAAGCGATCTCCGTGTGGCACGACGCAAGCGGGATGCAATAGTGACTGAATACGAACGAGTGAGAGAGTTAGCCGCGCCGCCAAAGCCTGACAGCATTCAGGATACGATCAGCTATCTCCAAAGCGTGGCGAAGTATGCCAGAGCGTCACCAGTGGCACAAAGTGCAGAAACAAGAAATAGCAGGCGGGAACCTTCCGCAACACCCAATAATAACAAGGCTAACAAGCTCGTGCCCTCCTGCCCTTCACTGGTAGGTATGCTGGATGTGTATCTGTTACAAAATGCCGATGTTAAGAAGATTGGCACACTGTCAAAAGATAAACGAGCCGTTACTGTGTTTCTGTCTTATCTAAAACGCTCCGACATTCAGCTAAGTGACATTACCCGTACTACCGTAAGCGGATGGTGTGACTACATGAAAGAGAATGGTAGAGCCATACAAACACAGGCTAATTTCCTCTCTTCAATGGCTGGAATCCTCGATCTTGCCGCTGCCCGTTATCACGATGCCCCGCCGCTTGAAAAAAACCCTTTCAGAGGGCATAAGCTCAACACAGCAAAGAGCAGAGAAAGTTATGAAGCATTCACCGATCAGGATGTGATCGCCCTTCTGAGAGGCTTACAGGAAGCCGGAGAGGGGGAATTATTCGATGTGGCAAGCATTGCCGCTTACAGTGGGATGAGGCTTAATGAGATTTGCTCTATGAACGGTCACAGCATAGTGCAGATCGATAATGTATGGTGTTTCAAAATTTATGAAGGTAAGACTTCAAATGCCTGTAGGGTTATTCCTATACATTCTAAAATCCTGCCTATGGCTTTATCTCGAAGAGATAACCCCTACAACGGCTTTTTGTTCTATCGTGCCAGTATCACCAATCGTGAGGACGGCAAGCGCTCTACGTGGCACACACAGCGATTTACACGCATTAAACGGGCTATTCTGCCCGACGATGAAAACAAAGTGTTTCACTCGTACCGCCACACCTGGATCAGCAAGCTAAACGCCGCTGGAGTACCGGAGAGCCGTGTGGCAATTTTGGCGGGTCACGCACCAGGACAAACGGAGAGTTTCAAGACGTATTCTAAGAGTGTTCCTGATCGTATTGTGAAAGAATTGCAGAGTTATGTTGAGCTAATAAGCTACAAATGAAAAAAGGGGCGCAAGCCCCTTTTTAATCTTCTTGTTTGTCGAGGAGGTGTATTGCTTTCCAACATAAAAACATTGTGGCAATACTTGCGCCCTCGCCAATACTTTTCTCACATGCTACAGCGAATGCTTTATTCTGAACTTCTACCCAATCAAATTTGAAAGCATTCAATTCTTCAAGAGTGACTTTGTAATCATGTTTATGCGCATAATTATTTCTCACCTTGTTTATCGCTTTGAATGCAGAGTAGTATTTATTATTGAGCAAGCCCATAGCAAAAGCCAAATCTACTTTTAAATCATAAGAACGGGTAGATCTGAAAAATGCCTTAGGCTCAACAAGGTTCCTTGAAATTAATGTCTCAAGAACTTTTTCAATAAATAGATGCCCCTTCAAAATCGGAGATAATTCCTCTTCTGCAAATACAAGGCGCTCCATAACATGCTGGTCAAGTTCTTCGGAAGACAAATCATCAAAGTTCAATTTAGATTCCTTCAATTTAAATTCAGCACCGACATTTTAGCATAGCCTCCATGCGACAACACAAGTTAGCCACCCGTTGATGATTGACCGCTTAATGCTGACAACGTGAGCGATTGCATGAAGCTGGCTTGTGAAGCTCTCGCCTGGAAATCGACATAATCAGCAAGGCGCGAAGCGTCACTCTGAATTGTTAGCGGTACTTGTGGCGCTACTGTCAGATTAAACACTGGTGCAAGGTTGTACGCTGGCGCGTTACCGCTGGTTAGTGACATTGCAGAACCACGAAGAGAATCACCATTTAGGCTGTATTGATTTGCCGCTGTTCCAGCATTACCACCACCAACGCCCAACCAATCCATGATTGCAGGGCCAAAATCGCGAGTGTCCACGCCCGTCTTAGATTTAATCCAATCCGCTGTAGCATTCGCAGAACCACCCACAGCACCATCGTAGAGCGCCTGGGCCGCTGGCTTATCGCTATCATTGAACCACTGAGGGAAACGAGAACGAAGCCCTGCATTTAGATCAGACACTACGCCGGAAATCTCACCAACAAAGCCCGTCACCTGTTTAGCCAGATCTCCTAATCCCTCTCCAAGCATTCCAGCCGATTCGGTGATCACTTTGGTGTTCTTCACGAGGTCATCACCACCATCGGCGAAGCCTTTCATAAAGCCAGTAAAGAGGCTGTTATCAACGCCATTCATCAGATTACCCATAGCCACAGACAGATCGCCATACTCATAAACCTGCTTGATCATTTCGTCATTCAGCGTCTGACCACTATCAACGAGGCTTTTTAGCGTCTTGTTAAACTCTGCACCATTATTCAGGAATAGATCCGTGTAGTGCATCAGGTCATCACCTAATGATTCGATCAAATTACCAATCTGGGCCTGGCTAAAGCCTCTACGCTGCCCTTCATTCACAGTTGCCTGGATGAAGTCCAGAGGTCTATTTTGAAATTTCTTAACGTCCTCAATGTTCCAGCCAAACTTATTCATGATAGTTGTGATCCCGCCGTCGCCGCCTGTCCATTTTCCATCTTTGAACTGTCCATTTGTAACAGTCATAGCAAGGCGCTCACGTACATCTTTCATGTTATCGACGGCCTTAGACGTGTTAGCGGAGTCTACGCCGTGTTGCTGCCCCCATGCTACCATAGTCTTGATTGCATTAGGATTTGTCTTAACAAGAGCCGACTGTCGCACCAGGTCGAGATTCTCATTCCCTTTGTCAACAATTCGCTGCCCCACTCCGAGGGAGCCAGCCGTTAACGCAAGGCTTCCTAATACCCCACCGCCGATGATGCCGTTTATACCTCTTTCTTTAATGTTAGCCGCCGCCCCTTTATAATCCATTCTCTTCTCTTGACGCTGTGCAATCGCTTGTTGTTGTGTGCTGGCAGTGATACGGGCTTGTAATGCAGCAACACGGCGTAAATCGGTGATACGTTCACGAATGGTAAAATTCATTCTCTGAGAAGAGATAACCCCTTTACGGAATTGTTCAGTTTGTTCCTGAATGAACTTTAAAGCCTCGTATTGTTTTGCAGGGTCTACGCCGTATTTTCCAGCAATTCCGCGAAGCTGTAAGCCAGCAGATTTAAATTTAATGTCTGCTGTTTCATTACGTTTAGCTATTTTGGCTTGTTCCCTTGCCTGAGTTTTAGCAGCTTTATCTGCAATACGTTGTTGTTTAGATTCTGACGATTTAACAGCGTTTTTTAGTTTAGCATCATCGGAAAGGGCTTCCGCTCTTCGCTGATTCTGTTTAAATGTCTTAAATCTGATCTTAGGGTCTTGAATCTTAGCGAAGTGTTTTTGTAAGTCAGCAGCAGCTTTTTTAGCTTCTGCCATACTCGCTTTATCCACCGTAAACGTAACTACGTTTGAGATCTTACTTACATTCAGCTCTAACATTATTTGCTTTCCTTGCTGGTTAGATAATGTAGAGCATCACTAACACTCATCCCTTTATGTAAAAGCTGGCGTAAATGTGTCGGGCTTACTTCCAGCAAACGAGCTACAGCAGAGAGATTTAATAGTTGTTCTGCTGTTGAATTATCAAGGTGCAGATGAACACCTTTACTCTTTAAAATGATTTCCATTGTTTAAACTCCATAGAGGGAAGAATACAAAGTATTTCCCTCCTTACAAATAAAAAAGGGGAAAGCGTATTTCTACGCCCTCCCCTATGCTCATGATTTTCTATTTATGGTCAGCTTGCTGAAACGCTACCGAAAACAATAGCCGTAGGAATGTTGTTAATCGCTAAATAGCTGGTTTCCGTTGCAATAGATGGGAATTGCCATTTAGCATCTGAAACAACATACTGATTGTGAAGGGTGGCAGACTTGCCAAGCGTCAGATGACGAACACCAATACCAGTATGAAGAACAAGCGCGTTTGCAGTGTCAGCCATGCGTGGGATGTAGGCGAAGCCGTCCACACCGATCTTGTCACTAATGAGGCTATAGCCTGTCACATCGATCACCGTGATCCCGTTCAGAGTCCACACCTCGTAAGCAGGGTTACTCTCTACAGTTCGTGTATAGAAGTTGTCAGAACTATTTACGCTTAGGGTGTACACCATAAAATCTTTAATAGATGGATGGTAACGCAGAGCCTTAGCAGCAGCGCCAGAAGCCAGGATCACAGCACCTTGTTTCTGTTGTGCCAGCCCTTCACCAAGAGCCACATTCTGAATACGGGCAATCTCGCTTAGTTGTTCGAAGATGTTCGCAGTGTCGGAAGTGTCCAGGGTGTATTCTGTACGAGTACCGCCAGCAAGGAAATCAAGATCGCCTTGTCCTGCATAGTCGCTATTAACACGAAGTCCTAACAGAGCATTCACCAGATCAATTTCAACGGCGTTTTCTGCCATAGAATACTGGCTATCTGAGAAATCACTCAATGCAATTGACACCTGATCGGCAGTGTCAGCAATTCCACGCGCGGCGTATTGTTGCAGGTCAAGAGAGGTTACACTGTTTAGAATACCGTGGTATTTAAGCTGGTATAGTGCATTGCTAAATTCTGGACGTTGTGCAGAGTTCCAATCGCTTTGAGCGTATGGGCTATTTTCCTTAGCCACCAGATTTTTAACATCGGTAATCTTTTCGAGGGCGATCAGATTTACGTTGTGGGATTCCTGACGGAATAAGCCCAGATTTGAAATAATACGGTTTAGCTGAGTGCTGAAAGTGAACGGGCTTGTAAAACTGTCGTACACTACACCAGAGAATAAATCTTTAGACATTATTTTAATTTCCTTATTAGGTAGTGCGTAGTGCTACAGTGTCAAAATCAGTGAAAGTAAAGCCAAGGGTTGCTAATTGCGCTTGAGCCAGAGATTTATCCAGGCTTCCAAATTCAACGCCAACCAGGGCTAAAATAGTATGTTCTGGAGAAGCTACAATAAACGCCTTATCACCAGCGCGTGCAGGTTCTACGACAACATACGCAATGTCACCAGGGGTGGCAGCTTTTGCACCTGTTGCGGTTACGAGATCGCCAACAATGAGATCGGCAGGAATACCGGATTCCACACGGATCAGCTTGTCCTGCATAATTGCATCAGATGCGTAAGCCACCACTTTATAACGGGCGTGGCTGTTATCCCCGTTTAATGTTTGAAATGTTCCAAATTGCATTGGTTATTTTCCTTTTGCTATTGCTATTATTTTTAATCGTTTCTCAAGCCCTGATAATGGGTGAGGGGTATTTGATTTTGTGATCGTGGCGGTAGGCCAGAATTTTTCTGTAGCCGCTCGAATCTCTTCTACACTTACTCCGAATACATCAGCAGCTTGTTTAATCATCTTTTCAGTGAGGACAAGTGAAGAGGATTTGTGAGTGATCACACGGTCATAGTTCATTAGAAAAATTGCTTTGTTTCCTTAACAAATTTGTTACTACAGGGGTGAAATAAACCCCAATTAAGGGGCTTATTGGGAGGCTGGCAATCTTAGGAGGAAATCCAGCCGAGATTATTAAACGTGTTTCCACGCTGGCAATAATAATCTATGGAATCTCATTAGCTATTCAACCTTTCGGGAAGCTCAATAATTAATAAGAGGGGTGCTTACATTACTGTAAGCTACAGGCAAACCATTATTCAAACACTTGATCATGTAGACATGAAACAGTTTCCCATTCATTTAAATAATGTCGTCTGACAACTACACGTTGTTATAAACAAAGTAATAGCTGTAAAGAGCGGAATTGCTCTTCTATAAAATCACTCGTTGTGAATTATTGCTTTCAAAGGGAAGGTGTTCTCCACCGGATACCCCCTATTTATTGAGAAGAGGCAATAAATAAAGCAGTGGAGAATCCTTGCTAGAAACAAACGAAACGTAGCAATAAAGAACACAACCAAAAATCAAGAGGAATGATTTTAGAGAAGAGGACTATCCCTACAAGGGGAGGAATAGCCATCTATGGGAGAAGTGATTCGAATACTTACCCTATAACTTATTATGACATAAAAAGCACAAATTGTCAAGCTATTTCGTAACACTTATGTTATAGCGCATTCCTCTGTAATACCAGAGGATTTGAATTCTTCAATAATTTCATCCACTTGCTCTTTAACATCCTGAATGCTTGCTACAAGTTCGTTAAGCTCTTCCAGCAATGCCGGATCATCCTGTAGCCCTTCAACCTGCATACAAGCTGTAGAGATGCTCCCTAACTCGCTACAAGCCGTCATCATAAGCGCCACCACCTGCATCAGGCTTTGCGGTGTTCTGTCTCTCTGCATGGTGTTTACAGCTTCCAGGAGTGGGGCGTGATGTTCATAGTGGAATTGGTGCAGGACGTCTGTTAGCCATTCTGTGTGATTATTCTGCATCTTGCATACGCTCCTTAATAGCTTTGATAGCCTGAATCCCTGCCAGGAATGGCGCGGCCTCTGTAGCCAGTACATCAACGATAAGTGAGATCTCTTCTATTTTATTTTCTTTTTCGAGAGAGAGGGCTTGTCCGAATAGGTATTCTACGTATTCAACACGTTCTTTAAAATGTGGGTGTTGTGTGATTTCTTCAATCATAGTTGTCATTCTCCGTTAAAAATAAGCCGTCAAGTTCTCTCAATCCGGCTACGGTGTTATTTATCTGGTTATAAGTGATGTAATGCTCAAGGGATGAGAAGCCCAGGCATTGCCATTTCTTCAAATTTGAATCATCCCAACTATAAACTTTGCGTCTACGTGGTTTGTAATACAATCCGCTCGAACTTTCGAGAAGATCATTTAACGCGGCCCACTCTTCCACAGAGGGCGGTGTTGAATGTACTTCTGTCATTGTTTCAATTAATTCCCCTGGAATTTCTTCCAGAGATTTTACATAAAGACGGGTGTTTTTTTTGATTCTGCTTTTATTCTCTCGCTCAAGGCGGGAGAGCGTATTTCTTTCTTTTCGTCCCATTAATTCCTCGTAGAGGGAAACTTCCGTTTGTTCTCGTTAATGTCCATACTGCGTAAAATGCAAATAACCAATACATAGCGATGATCATAAAAGTTTCCCGTATTGTTTCTTAGTTGGTTGTAGTAATGAAGCTCACCGCTTCGTTTACGGTAATGTCGTAATACTTGCCGTGGCGTTCCATTGTAATAACGGCTGCATCGTGCATTAATAACATCCAATAACGCGCCCCGCTTTCGCTTATACCCACACCATCAGCAATGTGTTTCACGGTGGCTTTTATTGCTCCGCTTTCACGTTTAAGAGATGCAAGGTGATAATAAAGACGTTGGCAGACAGTGTTACATTCTATTTGATGATGTGTGGCTTCGTTCAATAGGTATAGTTTATTCAATGTTACTCCTAAGTTTGTTGTGATCGTTCGTATGCTCCGCGTTTGGTTTTAAGATACTGGATTGAATGTTGATTTATTAACTTCCCCTGACTCTCAAACATTGCCAGATAAGGCAAATCAAAGTCATTAAATCCAGTAAACTGATCTGCATCGTTGTAGCGTTCCAAATACCACCAATCCCGGTTTTCATCTCGTGGCGTTTTAAACTCGAACGGGGAGACGGTTTGCTGTTTGGAGGGTGCTTTCCTTGCCGCTGGTTTCTTCGTGGGCTTTGGCTTGGGTGCTGGCTTCACTTTTTCCGGCGCTGGCGCTTCCTCTTCCGGTGCTTCGTCAAGGTCACACATCGGATCGTCGCTTTGCTCCTCCGGCTGAACGGCTGGCGCGGATTCTTTGGCGTTACCAAACACGGGATGTTTCAGACAATCCACCCAGACAGGCTTTTTTGCCGTCCCGGTGTTACGTTCGAGAAGAAATAATTCTGGAGTGAGATCGACAACTGTCCATTCGTAAGTTTTTCCAAATCTCTTTTTGGTTAGCAGTCCGGCGGCTTCCATTCTGCCAATTGCACTGCTCACTGTACCAACGTCAGAAACACCGATTGCCTCAGCGATACTTTCAATGGTGTCGTAGTGCTTACCAGTTGTATAATACTTATTGTCTGTTGATTGGTCGGTGAATAAATGAAATCTCTTTCGGAGGATCATGTATGATAATTTATCGTTACCGATTAGCTTTACTGACTCGCCTGTTTTGAGATTTGTAATTCGAGTTGCTGATAATAATGCTTCTTCGATTGAGGCGTATTTGTATACTTCCCCGTCGATAAAGTTGTTCTTTGCCATCGTTGTTTGCTCCTATGTATGCTCAGTAAATTACGAATGCTCTTCATTTAGTTTTCTCCGCTTCTCATTCGTGGGGTGGGTGTTAACGCTGGAACGCTGCTATTACGCGCCAGCTTTCGAGTATTTGACCGCCAGACTTTGGCATTCTTCAAGAAGGAGTGCGCTTACGCTCATTTTTCGGCGCTTCGCTTCTTTGAATAAAATCTGAAATGTCTCATCCGGGATCATTAACGATGTGGACGGCGGTAGTTTGGTTTTCTTCTCGATCATTCTGGTTTCTCCTTCTGGGTTAGCTGGTCACTGGGGTGAAGTTTGGCGTTGCTCGCCATTCATCAAAGCGTCGGATCGCTTCTTCGAACATCTCCACTCTATCTGGCTGTTCTCGCTTACGTGCTCGGACAAGTGAACTGTAAACAAGTGTTCGTGTTGTTCGGCCTGTGATCAAATCCGCGTAGATTTGGTCAACATTGAAGTAACGCATGTTGTTTGCTCCTGTTTGGTTTTCTCCAGACGCAAAAAAGCCCCCGCACCAAAAAACCTGGTGGAGGCTGCAATTCATGCGTATGGAATGTTGTTAGATGAGGTAGATGATAATGATTATCACCATACTTTTAATAATACACTAAAAGCACACTTGCTGTCAAGCTATTTTTCAATAACTTCGAAAAAGTCAAGCGCATTACATGCTTTTCACCAAAAACCTGGGGTTGCTGTCAATCAAAATTTATGATAGAAATTGCCACCAGAGACGACAGCCATAATAAACACACAAAACAGTCTGTAACGCTCTCTGCGGCGTTCTAACGCATTCAGGCTACCAATCCTAACCACCCTATTAAAATCGCTCTACGGGCTTCCTGTGCGTTCTGGTGACGTATGGCGCACCTCTGGCACTTACTCCCGAAACCAATAGCACAACTACAGAGGGATAACGGTAGTTATCAGGATAGTAGGTGTTGGTATTGGATTGAGGCTGGATGAACTGGAGCCATCAGCGAACAGTGAAGCCTTAGCCACTGACTTACTGAAACCTTGCATGGGTGAACGTTAGTTCATGAATGGATGGTTGAAGTTAGTCAGCTTATCAGATGGACAATCAACGGTAGTTGGTTGGTCAGATGGTAATTCCGCGCACAGCGCAATGGTATTCGCCCACGGCGAAAGCGATCTCTTGCCGATGGCAAATAATCGTTCGTGCCTGACTCTCGTCAGAAACGAAGTTTGCACGAGTTCAGAAGATACAGAGTAACGCTTTGCTGCGTCGTGAGCGGCTGACCGAGGAGCCACCCAAAGGCGAAACAGGTCACTTGCCAGGCGATACACGCCAGCAAATGATCTTTGCGACAAGCGCAAAACACAGATCTTTTAGAAATCTCTTTCTTTAGAATCGATTTCTAAAATCTCTTTCTATTGGGCGGGTTTTTCCCTGGTATCAGTGCCGAATACTTGGGTTTTTCCCGTGTATCCATTCTGAACAGTCGGGTTTTTCCCGTGTATCCATTCTGAACAGTCGGGTTTTTCCCGTGTATCCTTCATCCTGCTAATTTCGATAGACGGGTTTTTCCCCGTGTATTACGAGAGTACCAAAACGTTACTTTCAGCCCTTCCCCCAACGGTAGACCGTCGCCCTGCTCACTACGAATCGCACATACAACAACACCTAAGATTAATCTTAGATTAACCAAAGGTTATCCCTATCAAACTAGAGCGTAATCCGCTGGTAATTCGCAGGTAAAGAAGGCCATTAATACGGGGGAAAGTTGCCATAGCCATCAAGATAGTAACAAATGAAACTATCACTCATGTTACATAAAACCTTACGCCGTGCGGCTCACAGCGATCATTGTCCACAATGAGCACTTCATGATAGGTGCAATGTGTTGAACGAGTTTTCTAAATTGAAACGATGTTTCTTTTTCCATGCTCAGAATCCATTCATTTGATAATCATTCTCAACAACTCAAATCACACCACCACAAATGAGAAAGCTTCTCATTTACAGTGCAATGCCTCTACCTCAAGGTTGTGTAGTAATGTGAGATAGAACACCCAACCTATTGATTTAATTAACACACATCGCTTTACCTTCACCCTTCCTCTCTATGGTATGCAATGAATCTGCATAAACCGTGCATAGCCTCGCCAGTATTTGGCAACGTTCAAACATCTGTTTAGACTTGCCAACATTATGATTTTGTTAAGGATATTTCGTATTTGTGCGAGTTTTGAACAGGAGGCCGTGCTTCTTCGCGTTCAGTAGTGCTGGAAATGGCGCAACCTTCCACCACCTTCAATAAAAATGTGAGATTGAATAGTTGTAACTAACTGAAAATGATCATAATCTTATTTCACAGTTTCAAGATTGATGGAGATAAGTTGATGGCGACCACGAAGATAATCACCCAAGCAGAGGCGTTTAAGCTGATAAGCTGGCTTGAGAGTCATAACAAACAGCTATTCGCAGACGTAGCGGTAACAATGGCCTCTTTATGCTTACGTGTCGGGGATACGGTGAATTTGAAGTTCAGCCAGTTCAAGGAGGGAAATACGCTGGAAGTGCTGGAGAGTAAGACGGGCAAGAAGAAAGAAATCATCGTCCCTGCCAAGGTGTGGGAGATTGTAGAACGTCGCCGCCAGGCCTTCCCGAAAGACGAATACGTTTTCACGTCACACAGCAACCGTGCATCAGGAAAATCGCCTGTCAGCCGTGAACAGGTGAACCGTGAGATCAAACAGGCTGCGGAGAGTGTCGGGATTAAAGGAACGGTAGGCTGTCACAGCTTTAGAAAATTTGCATCTACACAAATTTTTGAGCAATCCAATGGCAACCTTGCCTTAGCAATGAAAGCGCTGAACCATTCAGATCCTAAAGTGACCATGAACTATTTGAAGATTGACGTTAAAAGCGTGGGCGCTGCCCTTGCAAACATTTGGGAGTGATCAACATGAAACGCTTACTTTACGTGCTGGTACTGCTGCCGCTGGCGACTCATGCAGGACAAATTACGATGACTCACCCAGAGGAGGAACAGACGGAGAACGGAAAAACGCTATGCACGTATCAGAACAGCAATTACCTGTTCACCTACGTAACTGAGGGGAAATGTCCCTATACGAAAACCTTCAATACAGAGGATTCGGAAGAGTGAAAAAGGAAGAAGAGCTAATCACCAGCTTTATCTGGTGTGGTGCTACGGTGTGCGTTTATACGCAGGTAGTGAAGTTTGCAGGGACGACAATACAGCGTCACCTGTTACCAACAAACCTTAGAAGAGCAGTTGATCAGCAAGTGGCAGGGGCCGCCAACCACCAAGAAGCCAGCCCCCGCCGTATTCAACATTCCCAACGGAGAGAAGGAAATGCAGAACAGCAGCATTATGGCGTTAGCGCTCGCGCTGTGCAACGCAGAACGAGGTCAAGCGGTTAAAGTACCAGCAATGACAGGAAGCCAGCTTCATTTGCTTATGATGTGGCTACGGGCTTTACAGGAATGATACGAGGGGGCATGATGCCCCCTTTTTTATTGTTAGAGTAATTATCAATCAATAGGATAGGCATCATCAAAACAATCATCACACACCGGATGATCTTGTACATAAGAAGTTGCAGGGTTATCGCAAAATTCACACTGTTCACCTGGTGGTGGTGTAGACTCATCACAAGCTACGCAGTAACCATCTTCTTCGTTGTACTCAGCCCCGCACTCTTCACACGTAATCATACCCATTTCTAATCTCCCATTGCAGTAGGTTTCAACACCTGAGATCACCCAAGGTTAAAAGGGATTATGGGGTTAATGACGTTGTTTCACAATACGGAATAGGTAAACTCACCGGATACCTTACCAATTAAATAAAGGGAATTAGCGCTGTGTCACCATGTACATAGAGGGGGTGTTTAGGCTCACCTGTTGCATTGATTTTAAAGCATTTTGTATCAGCGGGCAGTAAAGCACGTATTGCAGCAGAACGTTGCAAATGCCGTCCCTCATTGCCCCATGCAGCAACCACTACGCCAGCATTAACTACCGTTTCAACTATGTAGAGATCATTATCAGCACCAACCGGATCAGCAGCTTTCATCATCTCAAAGCGGTTTGTATGTACGAATGCAAAGAGGTTAACGATGCGTACACCGCCCATCCCCCACCTTTGAGCAAACGAGATACAGCGCCCAAGCGTGGGATCATCTTGTTCAGCGTCAGCATAAGAAGGGTTCAGACCTATAAAGACCGCATAGGGCTTTGTTTCATCCCAAGTTCTGGCTATCGAATAGCGATACTGTTTGCAATCTGAGAACACTGCGTATTTTAACATTTCCATTTGAATACCTTTGTTTGAGTGGCTCTATTATCCATAACAGGTTTATCAAGTTGCTAAGCGCCAGGCCTCCGTTAATACAAGAAACTTCCGACGGCTTCATGCGTTAGCGACTGCGTACAGCACATCAACCAGCTTCACGGCATCCACATCATTCCAGACCCAATAAGATGGTAACTGATGATGGTTATCGCTATCAGGTTTCCCCAAAACACTCTGAACGATAGCTTGGTGATCTTGCGATGCGGTCACACGCACACTATGTGCCATTTGCATGAAACAAGTTAACCCTTTCAGGTCATCACGTCTGATGTTTTTCTTATGCGTGTCTACGTTCTGGGATGTGACAGTGATCTGCATAGTCTCTTCTCTCTGATGGTTAGGATTAATCTCAGGTTATCCAGAGAGCAGAAAATGTGCAACTAACAGATTTTGGACAATAGCAGCCAATAAGCCCATTGGTGATCGCCTTAAAACATAGCGTTAGCCGCTCGCGCTAATTTAATCTCTGCCTCTTCTTCCTGCTTCTTAGCAAGCCAGGCTTTACCCTCTGGCGTAGCCAGGAATTTACGGGCATGAATTTTACGGTTGTTGCGCTTTGTCGCGGCGCTTTTGGTAGCATTTGCCATGTTCTCACCTCGATTTGCTAATTTTCCTATACGGATCAGTACACTGGAGGCTATCCAAAATTGAGGAACAATGACAAATACAAAACCTTTGGGTAATACATCACCTTTACGTGCCGTGATGGGCACATAAGAGAAAGGGAGCGTAGCGACTTCATTAGAAGTTCCGGCAATGTATCAATAACGTGATTTATCAGGTGATCGTTGTGTTCCGGTGATCGCTACCGTGGCAGAGCCGGATTCTTTCCCGATCCGGTTAGTGTCCCATCATTTACGCCTGTTTATCCATCCATCCCAGCGCCACACAAAGCCCAGAGGCTTACGAATGGATCTGTTATGAACTGCCTGATCTT
>NZ_LXEU01000072.1 GCF_001654985.1 Kluyvera georgiana ATCC 51603 | reverse complement strand
TTTGTTTGGTGGCCCCTGTTGGGTTTGAACCTACGACCTTCGCATTACGAATGCGCTGCTCTACCAACTGAGCTATATCGGCCCTGCAAGAGGTGTTCACGAGCGTGAATCACGGGGTAAAAGGTTAAGACTAACCGAGCGATGCGTCAATAGTCAGATTAATCAACCGCCTATTTTTGCATCGCCCGCTATCAATTACGCACGAATAGTATCGTCGCCGAAGCCAATCCACTTGTAGGTGGTCAGTGCTTCAAGGCCCATTGGGCCACGGGCGTGGAGTTTTTGCGTGCTCACCGCCACCTCGGCACCAAGGCCGAACTGGCCGCCGTCGGTGAAACGCGTGGAGGCGTTGACGTACACCGCGGAGGAGTCCACTTCGTTAATGAACCGGTTGGCGTTGCTCAGGGTGCGGGTCAAAATCGCATCGGAGTGCTGGGTACCGTGTTGGCGGATGTGTGCAATGGCGGTATCAATATCCGGCACCAGCACCACATTGAGATCCAACGACAGATACTCATTATCAAGCTCTTCAGCCTTCAACGGCACCCGCTTAGCCGGGCCTTGCAGCTCGCGCAGGACGGCGTCGTCGCCGTGCAGCGTAATGACGCTCTCCGCCATCTGCTTGCTCAGCGCTGGCAGGAAGCGATCGGCGATGGACTGATTCACCAGCAGCGTTTCCACGCTATTACAGGCGCTCGGGCGCTGGGCTTTCGCATTGACGATAATCTTCAGCGCCGCTTCAATCTCTGCGCTGTCATCAATATAAATATGACAAACGCCGATACCACCGGTGATGACCGGAATCGTCGACTGCTCACGGCACAGCTTGTGCAGGCCTGCACCGCCGCGAGGGATCAGCATATCGATATACTTATCCATACGCAGCATCTCGTTCACCAGCGCGCGATCCGGGTTGTCGATGGCCTGAACGGCCGCTTCTGGCAGACCGCACTCTTTCAGCGCGCGTTGGATAACACCGACGGTGGCGGCGTTAGTGCGATAGGTCTCTTTCCCGCCGCGCAGAATAGCGGCGTTGCCGGTTTTCAGGCACAGCGCCGCCACGTCAACGGTGACGTTCGGGCGGGCTTCATAAATCACGCCAATCACGCCCAGCGGGACGCGGCGACGTTCGATGCGTAAGCCGCTGTCGAGCTGCCCGCCGTCAATCACCTGCCCTACCGGGTCGGCCAGCACGCAGACCTGGCGGACGTCGTTGGCAATCGCCGTCAGACGAGCAGGCGTCAGCGCCAGGCGATCGAGCATGGCTTCGCTCAGGCCGTTTTCACGCGCCTGGGCTAAATCTTCGGCGTTAGCCACAAGAATCTCTTCACTCTGAGATTCCAGATGATCGGCAATAGTTTCCAGAACCCGGTTTTTCTCACGGCAGGATAACTGCGCCAGCGTATAGGAGGCCTGCCTGGCGGCAATGCCCATTTGTTCCAGCATGTTGAACTCCTTAGCGGGTAATCATGTCGTCGCGATGCACGGCAACCGGGCCATACTCGTAGCCGAGAATGGCGTCAATTTCCTGCGAGTGGTGCCCGGCGATAAGGCGCAGCGCATCGCTGTTGTAGCGGCTTACGCCGTGAGCGATGTCGCGGCCTGCAAGGCTACGAATACGGATTACTTCACCACGCGAGAAGTTGCCTGTCACGTTTTTAATGCCTTTTGGAAGTAATGAACTTCCACGTTCCAGAATGGCGGCCGTCGCGCCTTCATCCACAATCAGTTCACCGGCTGGCGGTGCGCCAAAGATCCAGCGTTTGCGGTTTTCCAACGGGGTATCCTGGGCGTGGAAACGGGTGCCGACGGAGACATTCGCCATCACGTCGCCAATGACGCCCGGCAGGCTGCCTGCGGCAATAATGGTGTCGATACCGGCGCGGCAGGCAACGTCTGCGGCCTGCAGCTTGGTACCCATGCCGCCCGTACCCAGACCAGACACGCTATCACCGGCAACGGCACGCAGCTCATCGTCAATGCCGTAGACGTCTTTAATCAGCTCGGCGTCCGGGTTACTGCGCGGGTCGGCAGTGAACAGCCCTTGCTGATCGGTCAGCAGCAGAAGTTTATCGGCACCGGCCAGAATCGCCGCCAGCGCGGAGAGATTGTCGTTATCGCCCACCTTAATCTCGGCAGTGGCGACCGCGTCGTTTTCGTTAATCACCGGAACGATATTGTTATCAAGCAGCGCGCGCATGGTGTCGCGAGCGTTGAGGAAGCGCTCACGGTCTTCCATATCAGCGCGGGTTAACAGCATCTGGCCGACGTGGATACCGTAAATGGAGAAGAGCTGTTCCCACAGCTGAATTAAGCGGCTCTGGCCAACGGCAGCAAGCAGCTGTTTAGAAGCAATAGTCGCGGGCAGTTCAGGGTAACCCAGATGCTCACGCCCGGCGGCAATCGCTCCTGACGTTACAATGACAATTCGATGCCCGGCTGCGTGGAGCTGGGCGCACTGGCGAACCAGTTCAACAATATGCGCGCGATTCAGGCGGCGCGATCCGCCTGTTAAAACACTGGTGCCCAGTTTGACCACCAGCGTCTGACTATCACTCATGATTCTCTGCCGTTAAAAAGAAGAAGTATCGATCCAAACAAACGTTGTAACAGGAGTCAGCCCGCTTGCCAACAGGCAGCGCAGAAAGCCGGGTTTTTGTTGCGCGGGATCAGACAGCCTGGAGGCAAATGTTGACAATTTTATGACAGAAAAAATTAATCATACTTTTTTATATTCAATAGAACTTTGTCATAAATTTTTAACACGCGCGGGATAAAAACATTCCTGTTTTTTCACAGTGGTCTTTCACAGCACTCTTTTAAGTATAAAAAAACCGGGATTGAGAAATGCAAAAAACAGCTCTGGCATTAACAGTGATGGGTATTATTGCGTCGTCTTCAGCTATGGCCGCAGAAGTTTATAACAAAGATGGTAATAAACTGGACGTCTACGGCAAAGTCAAAGCAATGCACTATATGAGCGATGACTCCAGCGCTGATGGCGATAAAACCTACGTGCGTTTTGGTTTTAAAGGCGAAACAAAAATTAACGATCAGTTGACCGGTTATGGTCGCTGGGAATCTGAATTTGCCGGTAATAATGACGAAGGCGGTAGCGCTTCTTCGCAGAAAACACGTCTGGCCTTTGCCGGTCTGAAATTAAAAGACTTTGGTTCTTTTGATTACGGTCGTAACCTCGGCGCGCTGTACGATGTTGAAGCCTGGACCGATATGTTCCCGGAATTCGGCGGCGACTCTACCGCCAAAACCGATAACTTCATGACCAAGCGTTCAAGCGGCCTGGCCACCTACCGTAACACCGATTTCTTCGGTGTGGTCGACGGTCTAGATTTAACCCTGCAATATCAGGGTAAAAACGATCGTAGCACCTACGCCACCGCCAACGGCGACGGTTTCGGTACCTCTCTGTCTTATGATTTCGGCGGTAGCGACTTCGCGATCAGCGCGGCGTACACCAACTCTGACCGTACCAACGTACAGCAGGCAAAATCGCTGGCGAAGGGGGGTAAAAATGCCGAATCCTGGGGTACCGGTGTTAAATATGACGCCAATAATATTTACCTGGCGATGATTTATACCGAAACCCGTAATATGACGCCGGTTAAAGGTCTGGTTTCCGCAGATCAGGGCTTTGCGAATAAAGCGCAAAACTTTGAAGCGGTGGCGCAATATCAGTTTGATTTCGGTCTGCGTCCGTCGCTCGGCTACGTGCAGATGAAAGGCAAAGATCTGGATAACGGGATCGGCGATCAGGATCTGATGAAATATGTTGATGTCGGCGCGACCTACTATTTCAACAAAAATATGTCGGCATTTGTTGATTATAAAATCAACCTGATCGATGAAGATGCGGTGACCAAACGTCTGGCTATTATGACCGACGACGTGGTTGCTGTCGGTATGACCTACCAGTTCTAACGCGATCAGTAAGAATATAAAAGGCCAGCGAAGTTTGCTGGCCTTTTATATTGGGCTTTGCCGGATGGCGGCTTCGCCTTATCCGGCCTACAGCAAGAAACAAACGGTAGGCCGGATAAGCGTAGCGCCATGAAGCATTCGCTACGCCGTACGCTTCACCGCTTCGTTAGCAAAACCGTCGGCTGGCTCCAGTGCCAAATCCAGGCTCTTCAGCAGTTCGCTCGCCCGCTCATGGAAACCTCGCAGCGTCTGCTGCAAATGTTCGACAACCTCCGGGTCTTTGATCGCGACAGCCTGCCACGTTCCCTCTTTGTCGAACAGGCCGAACTGGTAGCTGTAGGTGAAACGATGCTCTTCAGCTTCCATTTCCATCCACCAGCCCCAGAACTCACGCTTCTCTGGCGCGGGTTTTACGTTAACGCAAACGGCCAGGCAGTCGAAAAAAAAGCGGTTGTCCTGGCACTGTTCTTCGCGGATATAGGGGCCAAGCGCAGTGAATTTCTTGATCAATCTACTCTTCGGGTGTCCACTCGGTAACGTCATTGCGATCTCCTTTAGTGATGCAACTGTTTTACCAAATCAATAGAATTTATCAATATATTAACAAAATCTATTATTGATCCACCCGGCAATTTCCTTCAGCGCCTTATCAAAATTACGGTACACCGGGTTAAACGGAATCGGCATCAGCTTGCCCTGCGCCGATGACGACACGATCAGCCGTGACTCATCCTCCGGGCTGAAAGGATCGTTATCCCAGTAGCCGGAAAGCATCGGCGTCGGGCAGCGGCGTCCCAGCAAGCCCTGCGTTTTCAGCGAGTAGCGGTTTAGCTCCACGCGCAACGCTTCATCAGAGGCATCGTGCATACCTAAACGCGAAGCCAGAACGTCGAGGTACATTTCCGGCACGCGCCCCTGACGCAGCGGGTCGCTCAGCAGGCTATGGACCACCGGGCCAAGGCAGGCCACGGCCTTCAGGTTCTGCGCTTCCAGATAGGCCAGACGTACGGCAATGTTAGCGCCGAAGCGGAAACCGAAGGCCGCGACGCGGGTGTGATCCACCCAGGGAACATCACGCAGCTGCTTAATCACGTGCTGATGCAGCATGCTGGAGTCCTGGGTTAGCTTCCATTTGGAAGAAAAACCGATCGACGGCATGTCCACCGTCAACATCGCAATGCCAAGCGGGGCAAAGTAACGCTCGTACAGGCTGTAATAGTCGCTTTGCAGGCCATCTAACCCACCGCACATCAGCACCGTCGGGAACGGCCCATCGCCTTTAGGCATGTGCAGGAAGCCGGTAATCGGCGCGCCGCCGGGAATCGCAAACTCCAGTTCGCGCATTGATCCAGGCAGACGTTTGGCGGCCTCTTCATAAGCCCGGTTAGCCAGCGCCTGTGCCTGTTCGGCGAGGTCATCCCCCTTCAGGTGCGGATAGGCGGCAATGCTATAAAGATTAGAGGCGTGCAGCCAGTGACGGCCGCTGAGGGTCTCGTCCTGCTCCTGCATGGCCTTCTGCTGCCACTGCATCGCCTGCGTTGACCACTCGTAAATCCAGTTGCCGACGCGATAGCCCACCACGGTGTCGTACAGCTCATCGTCGGTGCGTTCGGCAGTACTCATGACGATACGCGCCTGCACGTCGAGAATTTCCTGCGGCGAGACGCCACGCCAGATCCACATCAGGCGATTAATCATGCGATACCAATGCGGCACGGTGCTGCCGCTCAGCGCTGACTGCATGCTTGGGGCCTCACCGCTACTGAATCGGCGTACCAGCGTGGACGTTTCAGGGTGTTTAAAACGCGGCTTAAATAGCGTTTCGCTGAGATTAGCTTCTGGCATCACAAAACCTCCATGGATACGATCTTTAATCCATTGTAACGCGTGGGGCATTAAAAAAAACAACGCCCGGCATGACCGGGCGTTGGAAGCGCATTTATTGACTGAATTAACGGCCAGAAATAGGCGGCACAAATACCACGCCCATGTCCCACGGCTGTTCAATCCAGGTATCCTGCGGGATATCAACAACATAATCGTCAACCAGCGGGCGACCTGCCGGTTTAGCGAAGATGGTGACGAAATGTGCTTTTGGGTACATTTCGCGAATCGCGACGGCAGTACCGCCGGTGTCGACCAGATCGTCAATCACGATAAAGCCTTCGCCATCGCCTTCTGCGCGCTTCAGGACTTTCAGCTCGCGCTGGTTGTCGTGGTCATAGCTGGAGATGCATACGGTGTCGACATGACGAATGCCCAGTTCACGTGCCAGCAGTGCGCCCGGTACCAAACCACCGCGGCTAACGGCGATGATGCCTTTCCACTGTTCAGATGGCATCAGGCGTGCAGCCAGCTTGCGCGCGTGAATCTGCAACATGTCCCAGGTGACGACGTATTTTTCGCTCATGTGAAGTGTCCCAGCCTGTGTTATACGGCTTAAAAAGTGTTCAAGGGGGAAATAGGTTGCGCGAGATTATAGAGATCTGACGCACTAAAAACCAGTGTTAAGCGGAATCCCCGGCTCTTTTTACGTGGTTTGTTCTACCGGAAAGGGCAGAAAGTGGTATTCTCAACCCCATCGCGCAAGCCAGGCTTGTGGTATATGTCTATGCTAACCCTTTACCTGCAAGCGACTTTTGCAGAAAGCCGTAAGGAGACTCATCGTGTCTGAACTGTCTCAATTATCCCCACAGCCTTTATGGGATATTTTTGCCAAAATCTGTTCTATTCCGCACCCTTCTCATCATGAAGAGCAGCTCGCCGCGCATATCGTCGGCTGGGCGAAAGAAAAAGGCCTTCACGCCGAGCGCGACCAGGTTGGCAACATTCTGATTCGCAAAGCCGCGACTCCGGGTATGGAAAACCGTAAACCGGTTGTGCTGCAGGCTCACCTCGATATGGTGCCGCAGAAAAACAATGACACCGTACACGACTTCGCTAAAGACCCGATTCAGCCGTACATCGACGGTGAATGGGTGAAAGCCCGTGGTACCACGCTGGGTGCCGATAACGGTATCGGTATGGCTTCCGCGCTGGCGGTGCTGTCTGATGAGTCCGTTGAACACGGCCCGCTGGAAGTGCTGCTGACCATGACTGAAGAGACCGGCATGGACGGCGCGTTTGGTCTGCAACCTAACTGGCTGCAGGGCGACATCCTGATCAACACCGACTCGGAAGAAGAAGGTGAAATCTACATGGGTTGCGCCGGTGGTATCGACTTCACCAGCAACCTGCCGCTGACCCGTGAAGCTATTCCGACCGGTTTCCAGACCTTCAAGCTGACGCTGAAAGGCCTGAAGGGCGGCCACTCCGGCGGTGATATTCACCTCGGCCTCGGCAACGCCAACAAGCTGCTGGCACGCTTCCTGGTGGCCCACGCGGCGGAACTGGATCTGCGTCTGGTCGACTTCACCGGCGGTACCCTGCGTAACGCGATCCCACGTGAAGCCTTCGCCGCTATCGCTATTCCTGCAGACAAAGTTGACGCGCTGAAAGGGCTGGTAGAGACCTATCTGCGCATTCTGCAAAACGAGCTGTCTGCCAAAGAGAAGAACCTGGCGCTGGTACTGGAAAACACGACCGTTGAAGGTAAAGCGCTGACCGCAGCATCTCGCGATGCATTCACGCAGTTGCTGAACGCAACGCCGAACGGTGTGATTCGTAACTCCGACGTGGCAAAAGGCGTCGTCGAAACCTCCCTCAACGTGGGCGTGGTTTCCATGACGGAAGATACCGCCACGATTCACTGCCTGATCCGTTCCCTGCTCGACAGCGGTAAAGATTACGTGGTGAGCATGCTGGAATCACTGGGTGCGCTGGCGGGCGCCAAAACCCAACCGAAAGGCGGCTACCCAGGCTGGCAGCCGGACGCGAACTCTCCGGTCATGAAGCTGGTGCGTGAAACCTATCAGCGCCTGTTCAACAAGGTGCCGAACATTCAGATTATCCACGCGGGTCTGGAATGTGGTCTGTTCAAGAAACCGTATCCGAACATGGATATGGTCTCCATTGGGCCAACCATAACCGGGCCGCACTCGCCGGATGAACAGGTTCATATCGAAAGCGTTGGCCAGTACTGGCAGCTGTTGACGGAACTGCTGAAAGCGATTCCGACGAAGTAAGTTCTATGCATCGCTTGGCCGGTCTACCTGTCAGGTAGTCCGGCCATGTAACGTAATGCCGGGAATAGTTTACCGGCGTTTCTCCATCCGATAATTCACAAACTCCTCCCCACGCGCCACTACCCGCTGTTCTGCGATAACCTGAAACCCCATACGCTCAAAACACGGCCTGGCTGTTATACTTGCCTCCACCGTTAATGTTCCCGTCGGTATCAAGGCAAACAGCTCGGCCAACAACGCGCTGGCAACGCCCTGTCGGGAATGCGTCGGCGTAACAAACAGCAGGTCAATATAGCGATCCACGGCGGTAATAAAACCGACGACTTCTCCCTCTTTTTCGGCGACCAGCACCCGCGAGGTCGCCATTTTTTGCCGCCAGCGCGCGTCATCCACCTGAGCCCAGGCGTCGATTTGCGCGGGGGAATAGTGCTGGCTGGCGGTTTCCCGCACCGCGCGCAGAAAGATCTGGCATAGCGTGGAAAAATCATCGTCACGATAGGCCCGAATTTGCATGGTTAAATTCCTAACAGAAGCTGCCGTTCCAGCTGTGGATCCAGCAGCGAGACGTGCAGGCCAACCAGCCGTACGCCACGTTCCGAGCGCCGTTCGTGCCAGGCTTTGTGCGCGGTAGCGATCAGATCGTCTTTGTTAAGCTGCGGCCAGACGTGCTCCTGGGTGGTCTGCTGAAAGTCATTGAATTTGAGTTTAATTCCCTGACGGGCAATACGCAGATCGGGTCGGACTTTCGCCAACCGCCGTTCGAGTTCAGGGTAGAGACGCTCGACGATGGCTTCGCAGTCGACCCATTCATGGATGTCCTCTTCCAGCGTACGCTCCACACCGATCGACTTGCGTTGGCGATCGTTGTGGATCTCACGTTCGTCGATCCCATGACTACGCTCCCAGAGGATCCGCCCGAATTTACCAAAGCGCTTGAGCAGCATCGCAAGATCGCTGTTCTGCACGTCTTCACAGGTGCGTAGCCCCATGCTTTCCAGTTTTGCCGCCGAGACTTTACCCACGCCGGGAATTTTCGCCAGCGGTAGCGTTTTCAGAAATGCCGGGACTTCGGCGGGCGTAAGAACGAACTGGCCGTTGGGTTTGTTCAGATCGGAGGCGATTTTAGCCAGAAACTTCACCGGCGCAACGCCTGCAGAGGCCGTCAGCGCCAGCTCGTTGAAGATGGTCTGGCGAATTTCCTGCGCCATCAGCGTGGCCGAGCCGTGGCAGTGCACGCTATCGCTGACGTCCAGATAGGCTTCATCCAGCGAGAGCGGTTCAATCAGCGAGGTGTAACGGGAGAAAATTTCCCGAATGTGGTTGGAGGCTTCGCGGTAGGCTTCAAAGCGCCCGGGAAGCAGCGTGAGATGGGGGCAAAGCTTCAGCGCCATTGCCGTTGGCATCGCACTGCGCACGCCAAATTTACGCGCGGGATAGTTTGCCGTGCTGATGACGCCACGCTGCACCCGGCTGCCGCCGATGGCGATAGGAATATCGCGCAGAGCGGGGTTGTCGCGCATTTCCACCGCGGCGAAGAAGCAGTCCATATCAATATGGATTATTTTGCGCATCGTTAGCCCTCACTTACCACTGGATAAGTATACAGCATAACTTTGGCAAATGAGAAGTGTTGCAAACCGCCCGGCAAAGCCGGGCGATAAGAGACTACAGGATGCGGTTCTGCTGACGCTGCGCCTCGCGAGCCATCCGCTTTTTACGCGCATCGCACGGTTCCGGGCAGTCACACACTTTTTCCAGCCCCAGCGAAGAGATGCCGCCGCAACTGCCCTGCAGGCTTTTCCGCTTCACCAGATACCCCAGCGACATGCCGAGGATCACGAGGGCAAAAATGCAGAACGTCGCCAGAAATACCGTTAACATCATCAGCCTCCAAAGTCGTCGAGCATGATGTTTTCATCCTCCACGCCCAGCTCTTTGAGCATCTTAATGACCGCGGCGTTCATCATCGGCGGCCCACACATGTAGAACTCACAGTCTTCCGGCGCCGGGTGGTCACGCAGATAGTTCTCATACAGGACGTTATGAATAAAGCCGGTGTAGCCCGTCCAGTTATCTTCCGGCTGCGCGTCAGAAAGCGCAATATGGAAGGTAAAGTTCGGGTTATCACGCGCCAGTTGCTCAAACTCCTCTTCATAGAACATTTCACGCAGTGAACGCGCGCCGTACCAGAAGCTGATTTTACGATGGCTATGCAGACGCTTAAGCTGATCGAAGATATGCGAACGCATCGGCGCCATCCCTGCACCACCGCCGATAAACACCATTTCAGCGTCGGTGTCTTTGGCGAAGAACTCGCCGAACGGCCCGGAAATGGTCACCTTGTCACCGGCCTTAAGCGACCAGATATACGAGGACATAATCCCCGGCGGCGCATCCGGCGCAGACGGCGGCGGCGTGGCGATACGCACGTTGAGCATGATGATGCCCTTTTCTTCCGGGTAGTTAGCCATTGAATAGGCGCGCAGCGTCGGTTCTTTCACGTCGGAGACATAGCGGAAGAGATTGAATTTATCCCAATCGCCGCGGTATTCGTCCGGCACGTCAAAATCGGCGTACGCGACTTTATGCGGCGGACACTCAATCTGAATATAGCCCCCGGCGCGGAACGGCACGCTTTCACCCGCAGGAATCGCCAACTTCAGCTCTTTGATAAAGGTGGCTTTGTTATCGTTAGAGATAACTTCGCATTCCCACTTTTTCACGCCAAACACTTCGTCCGGCAGCTCAATTTTCATGTCCTGACGCACGGCGACCTGACAGGCCAGACGGCAGCCCTCTTTGGCCTCGCGCTTGGTAATGTGTGACAGTTCGGTAGGCAGAATTTCACCACCGCCCTCTTTCACCGTCACCCGGCATTGGCCGCAGGAGCCGCCGCCGCCGCAGGCGGAGGAGATAAAAATACCGTTGCTGGACAGCGTATTCAGCAGCTTGTCGCCCGCCGGAGTTTTGATCTGCTTATCCGCTTCGTTGTTGATTTCAATCACCACGTCACCGGCATTAACCAGCTTCGATTTAGCAAACAAAATCAGCAGCGACAGCACCAACACGATAAGCGTAAACATGACTACGCCAAGTATAATTTCCATGATTAACGGCCCTTATAGCTGCACACCGGAGAATGACATAAAACCTAACGCCATCAGCCCGGTGGTGATAAAGGTGATCCCTAAGCCGCGCAGTCCCGCTGGCACATTTGAATACTTCATCTTTTCGCGAATTCCCGCCATCGCGACGATTGCCAGCATCCAGCCGATACCGGATCCAAAACCGTAGACGATGGATTCACTGAAGTTATAGTCACGCTGCACCATAAACGACACGCCGCCAAAGATGGCGCAGTTCACCGCAATCAGCGGCAGGAAGATACCCAACGCGGTATACAACGACGGGAAGTATTTATCGAGAATCATCTCAAGAATCTGCACCAGCGCCGCAATCACCCCGATAAAGGTGATGAAGTTGAGGAAGCTGAGATCCACGCCGTCAACCAGCGCGCCGTCGCGCAGCACCAGGTTGTAGACCAGGTTGTTGATCGGTACCGCAAGGCCGAGAACGACCGTTACCGCCACGCCAAGGCCAAAAGCGGTGGACACCTTCTTCGAGACCGCGAGGAAGGTACACATCCCGAGGAAGAAGGCCAGCGCCATGTTTTCAACGAACACGGCGCGGACAAACAGGCTAATGTAGTGAGCCATGATCGGTTACTCCTTTTCCTGCTGTTCCGGCTTCCAGCTACGCAGCGCCCAGATCAGCAGACCGATAATGAAAAACGCGCTCGGCGCGAGCAGGAACAGGCCGTTCGGCTGATACCAGCCGCCGTTCTGTATCGTCTCCAGCACCGTGACGCCAAACAGCTTGCCGCTGCCAATAAGCTCGCGCAGGAAACCCACAACCAGCAAAATAGCGCCATAGCCCAGACCGTTGCCGATGCCGTCCATAAAGCTTGCCAGCGGCGGCGACTTCATCGCGAACGCCTCCGCGCGCCCCATCACAATACAGTTGGTGATGATAAGCCCGACGAAGACCGACAGCTGTTTTGACGTTTCATAGGCAAACGCGCGCAGTAGTTGATCGACCACGATAACCAGTGAGGCAATAATCGCCATCTGTACGATGATACGTACGCTGTTAGGAA
The DNA here is from genome assembly GCF_001654985.1 of Kluyvera georgiana ATCC 51603. GTDB lineage: Bacteria > Pseudomonadota > Gammaproteobacteria > Enterobacterales > Enterobacteriaceae > Kluyvera > Kluyvera georgiana. The sequence continues at coordinate 19,083 of NZ_LXEU01000072.1, read as the reverse complement.
TATGGTGGCGAATCATCGAGATAAACATGCTGGAAAACGCCGTCACCAGCGTGACCGCAATGGTCATCACAAACGCCGTCTCCAGTTTGGTGGTGACCGCCAGCGCCGAGCAGACGCCAAGCACCTGGAGCGCGATCGGGTTATTGGCAATAAGCGGCCCCACCAACAGGCGTTTCATCTCTTTCATTTCACCCTGTTCAGCCATGGTTCAGCCCTCCTTCACGCACCTGTTTCAGGAACGGGCCAAAGCCCAGTTCGCCCATCCAGAAATCAAAGCTGTGCTGCACGCCGTTGGCCGTGAGCGTCGCGCCAGATAGACCGTCCACCGCGTACAGATCGCCCTGTGGCGCAGCCCCCTTCATCACTTTCAGCGCCGGATGGCCTTCGTCGTTGATGACGCGTTTACCGACAAACTGCGCACGCCAGTTCGGGTTTTCAATCTCGCCGCCCAGCCCCGGGGTTTCTCCCTGGTCATAGTAAGTGATGCCTTTAATGGTGCGCCCGTCAGTGTCCAGCGCCACAAACGCGTACATCATCGACCACAGGCCGTTGCCGTAAACCGGCAGGACGATCTCCTGAACCTGCTGCTTTTCATCTTTGATGAGGTAGATTTCCACGACGTTGCTACGGCGACGAATACCGGCAGGATCTTCGCTTGAGGCCAGCGCAATGCTTTGCTGTGGGTCCTTCAGGGCCTGGCTCGGATTAAACTTTGCCGGGTCAGCATCAAGTATCGCGCCGCTTTTCAGGTCCACCAGCCGCGGCGTTACGCGGCTGGTATACACCTCAGCCACTTCATCTGCCGACATTTTGTCGTGCATCAGGCCGGCTACCGCCAGGATATTGCGTTGCTTATCCAATGCGCGCTGCTCCTGCTGGAGCGGCTTCAGGCCAACGGCAGAACCGGCGACCACAATGGAGCAAACCAGACAAAGCACCAGCACCACCAGCAGCGTTTTGCCGATGCTATCGTTACTTTTCTTCTCAGCCACGCGACTTCCTCCGCTTAATATTGGCTCGCACCACCAGGTAATCGAACAGTGGCGCAAAGAGGTTGGCGAACAGAATGGCCAACATCATCCCTTCTGGATAAGCTGGGTTGACGACGCGAATCAGCACGCACATTGCGCCAATCAGCGCGCCGTAGCACCATTTACCTTTATCGGTAAACGAGGCGGAAACCGGGTCGGTTGCCATAAACATCATGCCGAAGGCAAAACCACCGAGCACCAGGTGCCAGTACCACGGCATGGCGAACATCGGGTTGGTCCCGGAACCAATCAGGTTAAACAGCGTGGCGCAGGCAATCATGCCCACCATGACCCCGGCCACGATGCGCCAGGAGGCAACGCGGCCAAAGATAATCAGCGCCCCGCCGAGCAGGATCATCAGCGTGGAGACTTCACCGATGGAGCCCGGAATATTGCCGATAAAGGCATCCATCCAGCTCACCGGCTGCCCGCTGACGACGTTGACCAGCGCTTCACCGCCATGGCTCGCCCACTGGGAGAGCGGCGTCGCCCCGGAGAAACCGTCGGCGGCAGTCCAGACCAGATCGCCGGAGATTTGCGCCGGATAGGCGAAGAACAGGAACGCACGCCCGGCCAGCGCTGGGTTAAGGAAGTTGCGGCCGGTGCCGCCAAAGATCTCTTTCGCAATCACCACGCCAAAGGAGATGCCGAGTGCCGCCTGCCATAACGGCATGGTTGGCGGGACAATCAGCGCAAACAAAATTGATGTAACGAAGAAACCTTCGTTCACCTCATGCTTGCGCACAATCGCGAACAGCACTTCCCAGAAACCGCCAACCAAAAAGACCGTGGCGTAAATCGGCACAAAGAACACCGCGCCCAGCATCATCATGCTGAGCCAGCCGGCGTCCGGCGCGAAGCTCACGCCCAGCGCCTGCGCCACGCTGTAGTGCCAGTTGCTGGCAATCACCTGCTGCAGCTGTTCGGCGCCGTACAATTTGTGCAGCGCCGGGATGGTTTGCAGCCCGACGTTGTACATCCCCCAGAACATCGCCGGGAAAACGGCGAACCAGACGAGGATCATCATGCGCTTAAGGTCGATGGCGTCACGCACGTGCGCTGCGCCCTTAGTGACATGCCCCGGCGTATAGAGCAACGTCGCCGTCGCTTCATATAGCGGGTAGTATTTTTCCAGCTTGCCGCCCTGCGTGAAGTGCGGCTCAACTTTTTCCAGTAGCTGTTTTAAGCCCATCACTTAGCCTTCCTGCTCAATTTGCGTTAGGACGTGGCGTAACACCGGCCCGTATTCGTATTTTCCTGGGCAGACATAGGTGCAAAGCGCCAGGTCTTCTTCATCAAGCTCCAGACAGCCCAATGCCTGCGCGCTGTCGGTATCGCCCGCCAGCAGGTCGCGCAGCAGCATAGTGGGCAGAATATCCAGCGGCATCACCCGCTCGTAGTTGCCGATAGGCACCATTGCACGCTCGCCGCCGTGGGTATCCGTCGAGAGATTAAACAGCTTCTTCTTGAGGAAGTGGCCCAGCGTAGTGCGGGTAATCGAAAACTTGTCGCGCCCCGGCGCAACCCAGCCAAGCAGCTCTTTTTCGCGCCCTTCTTTCAGCACGCTCACCTGCAGGTGGAAGCGGCCAAGAAACGCATGCGGGCCCGATGCCTTGGTGCCGTTAAGTACGGAGCCGGACAAAATGCGGTTTTCACCTTCGTGCAGTTCTCCCACCAGCAGGGCATCGAGATCCGCCCCCAGGCAGGTACGCAGCAGGCGAGGATGCTTCACCTGAGGGCCACCAAGGGCAATGATGCGCTCGGTCCAGATAACACCGTCAAGGAACAGCTTGCCGTAGGCAATCACGTCCTGGTAGTTCAGATGCCATACCTGCTTTTGCAAGCTGACCGGCTCCAGGAAATGAATGTGAGTACCGACTAACCCTGCTGGATGCGGGCCAGTGAACTGATTGAACGTCACCTGCCCCTGCGGGTGGCCGCCTAATTTGCCGCCGCTGCTCTGACAGACGTGGACTTTACCGTCAGTCAAACGCGTCAGCACCGTCAGGCCGGCATCAAACGCCTCGCGCTGGGCGAGGATAATTGGCTGTGGATCGGCGGACAGCGGGTTCGTGTCCATGGCGGTCACGAAAATCGCCGCCGGTACCGAACCCGGCGCAGGGGTTTTGCTGAACGGGCGCGTACGCATAGCCGTCCACAGCCCGGACTCCACCAACTGCGCAACCACCGCTTCGCGCGGCAGCGTCGTCAGCGCATCGGCCGGATAGGCCGTAAAGCTCAACGACTCGTCGCCATCGACGTCAATGACCACCGACTGCAGGACGCGGCGTTCGCCACGGTGAATAGCGCTAACCGTACCGCTGGCGGGCGCGGTGAAACGGACGCCAGGAATTTTCTTGTCCTCAAAGAGCAGTTGCCCTTTTACGACCCTATCGCCCTCTTTTACCGCCATCGAAGGACGCAGTCCGTTATATTCTTCGCCTTTTACCGCCACGCGGCTCACGGCAACATCATCAATACGTTGCTGGTCGGGCAATCCAGCTATAGGCAGATCGAGGCCTTTGGTTATTTTAATCATACTGTTCGCAGGTATCCGTTAACGACGGCGTCAACTCAGCGCTGAGGCCAGCGTTTGGTTAACGAGACAAAAGAAAGGAGGTTCGCCTGAAGGCCAATCGTATTCCATCACCAGGCATGATGAGAATCTGAAGCATCCTTTCTTACACTGTTTAGAGAGTTACTACCTGAATCATCCAGCGAGTATCCGTTTTACCCATTTTCAGCCTGAATGATTACGTAACGAAAGTTTACCATTTTATCCTTCGTCGATGCAGCAGTTCCGCTTTTCTAGCCACTAAATTGCGAGCTGAGACGCAAACTGCTATGGATTCGGACAAAGATAGCTAGCGAATCATCAGCTTATCCTACACTCTTTTACAGGCTTCCCATGCGCGGGCGATCAGCACAACACACCGCCCCACCGCAGGAATACAACACGAAATTGTAAACGCCAAACGCCCCACTTGCGAAAAAATGCGGTGGTGCTAAGGTGAGCGCACAAAAAACAGATTTGTCTGCTTTTTTCTCTCTGTTGCCTCTCCTGGCGTGTAGTTATTTTTTATCAAGGAACAAGTAGTATGCGCAAAATCGCATTATTTATTGCGATGCTTTTAATGCCGTGCGTTTCGTTTGCTGGGTTAATGAGCAGCAACAGCCCGACGACGCCAGTCAGCAAAGAATATAAGCAGCAATTGATGGGCTCCCCAGTCTACATCCAGATTTTCAAGGAAGAGCGCACGCTCGACCTCTATGTGAAAATGGGTGAAACCTACCAACTCCTTGATAGCTATAAAATCTGTAACTACTCCGGCGGCTTAGGGCCGAAGCAGCGTCAGGGCGATTTCAAAAGCCCGGAAGGGTTTTATTCAGTACAGCGCAGCCAATTAAAGCCAGACAGCCGCTTCTATAAAGCGATTAATATCGGCTTCCCGAACGCCTATGACCGCGCGCACGGCTATGAAGGGAAATACCTGATGATTCACGGGGCCTGCGTATCGGTTGGCTGCTATGCCATGACCGACTCGGGTATTGATGAAATATTCCAGTTCGTGACCGGCGCGCTGGTCTTCGGGCAGTCCAGCGTCCAGGTCAGCATCTATCCGTTCCGCATGACCGATGCCAACATGGAACGTCATAAATATTCCTATTATAAAGATTTCTGGCAGCAGCTTAAGCCGGGCTACGACTACTTCCAGCAGACGCACAAACCACCGATGGTTTCGGTCGTCGATGGCCGCTATGTCGTGAGCAAGCCGCTGAGCCACGAAGTGGTTCAGCCGCAGCTGGCGTCAAACTACGCGCTCCCCGAGGCAAAATAAGCGCCATTCGCCTGGCATGATCTTGTGCCAGGTTTCATTCCCCGTCAGCGGTTGGGTGGCAATCACGGTCACCACATCGTTGGCGGTCGTTTCCTGCTGAAAATCAATTTCTACGTCCTGATCCAGTAGCTTCGCCACGCCAAATGGCGCCCGACGGGTAATCCAGTACAGGTTGGTGGAGCAGAACGCCATGACGTAACGCCCGTCAGACAGCAGCATATTGAACACGCCTTTCGCGCGCATTTCTTCCGCCAGTGACGCAATATACTTAAACACCGCCTGCATATTTCCGGGCGTACGCGGGTAGCGCTGGGTCAGCTTGTGCAGCAGCCAGCAAAATGCCTTTTCGCTGTCGGTTTCACCAACCGGGCGGAATTGTCCGGTCTCCAGCGTTTTATAGCCAGAGAGCTGCCCGTTGTGGGCATAGGTCCAGTTGCGTCCCCACAGCTCGCGGGTAAACGGATGGGTATTTTCCAGCGCCACCATGCCGCGGTTCGCCTGGCGGATATGCGCGATCACCGAGCAGGACTTGATAGGATAATCCTGAACCAGTTTGGCAATCGGCGACTGATAGCTGGGCTGCGGATCTTTAAAGGTGCGACACCCTTTTCCTTCGTAAAAGGTGATACCCCAGCCGTCTTTATGCGGCCCGGTGCCGCCACCGCGCTGAACGAGCCCGGTGAAACTGAAGCAAATATCGGTTGGCACATTAGCGCTCATCCCGAGCAGTTCGCACATATCACACCTCCACAGCAAACGGGGCCGAAGCCCCGTGAAACTTATGCCTTAACCATCTCTTTTTCGATCAGCATGATCAGAATGTGAATCACTTTAATGTGAATTTCCTGCACGCGATCGGCGTAACCAAAGTGCGGTACGCGAATTTCGATATCAGCAGAACCGGCCATTTTGCCGCCGTCTTTACCGGTCAGGGTGATGACCTTCATGCCATGCGCACGCGCCGCTTCAATCGCTTTGATCACGTTAGCTGAGTTGCCAGAAGTGGAAATACCCAGCAGCACGTCGCCCGAGCGCCCCACGGATTCAACGTAACGAGAGAAAACATATTCATAGCCGAAATCATTGCTCACGCAGGAGAGATGACTGACGTCAGAGATCGCAATCGCCGGGTAGCCCGGACGGTTTTCACGATAGCGGCCGGTCAGCTCTTCGGCAAAGTGCATCGCATCGCAATGAGAGCCGCCGTTACCGCAGGAAAGCACTTTACCACCGGCCTTAAAGCTATCCGCCAGCAGGACTGCTGCACGCTGAATGGCATGGATATTGGCTTCATCTTTCAGAAAGTTTGCCAGCGTATCGGCCGCTTCATTCAGTTCGTTACGAATAAGATCCTGGTACATGAGGATAATCCTTCAGCATTAATAAAATTGTCGTCAGTAGTGTACCGGATAGCGCCAGCGCAGAGAAGCAAGGGCCAACCTATTCAGCAGATGTTTGAATTTTTGGTGCGCTAAAAAGCATCAACAATGTGAGCGATGTTGTAATTATTTTGTAAACACATTGCTAATTAAAATCACATCAACTAAAACCATATCATCACAAGTGGTCAGACCTCCTACAAGACAGGGGCATTTCTCTATGATGATTTTGAGTATTGTTTTAACCATTGCTTTACTCGGTGTGCTCTTCTATCACCGCGTCAGTTTGACGCTCGGTAGCCTGATTTTACTGGCCTGGACCGCGGCGCTCGGCGCTGCGGGTCTGTGGAATTTGTGGCTGCTGGTGCCGCTGGCGATCATTCTGGTGCCGTTCAACTTTACGCCAATGCGTAAAGCGCTGATTTCGGCGCCGGTATTCCGCATGTTCAGTAAGGTGATGCCGCCGATGTCGCGCACCGAAAAAGAAGCGATCGATGCCGGTACCACCTGGTGGGAAGGCGATCTGTTCCGCGGCAACCCGGACTGGAAAAAGCTGCACAACTATCCGCGTCCGCAACTGACTGCCGAAGAACAAGCCTTTATTGATGGCCCGGTTGAAGAAGCCTGCCGTATGGCGAACGATTTCCAGATCACCCACGAAATGGCGGATCTGCCGCCGGAGCTGTGGGCGTACCTGAAAGAACACCGCTTCTTCGCGATGATCATTAAGAAAGAGTACGGCGGCCTGGAATTCTCCGCTTATGCTCAGGCGCGCGTCCTGCAGAAGCTCTCCGGCGTTTCCGGGATCCTGGCGATTACCGTCGGCGTACCGAACTCCTTAGGGCCGGGCGAGCTGTTGCAGCACTACGGTACTGAAGAACAGAAAAATCATTATCTGCCGCGCCTGGCGCGTGGTCAGGAAATCCCCTGCTTCGCGCTCACCAGCCCGGAAGCCGGTTCTGATGCCGGTGCGATTCCGGATACCGGCGTCGTCTGCATGGGCGAATGGCAGGGTGAACAGGTGCTGGGTATGCGCCTGACCTGGAACAAACGCTACATTACGCTAGCCCCAATCGCTACCGTACTGGGGCTGGCGTTTAAACTCTCCGATCCGGATAAACTGCTGGGCGGCGCGGAAGATTTAGGTATTACCTGTGCGCTGATCCCGACCAACACCCCCGGCGTGGAAATTGGCCGTCGTCACTTCCCGCTGAACGTGCCGTTCCAGAACGGCCCAACCCGCGGTCAGGACATCTTTGTTCCAATCGATTACATCATCGGTGGGCCAAAAATGGCCGGTCAGGGCTGGCGTATGCTGGTTGAGTGTCTGTCCGTAGGCCGCGGCATCACCTTGCCGTCGAACTCCACCGGCGGCGTAAAATCCGTCGCGCTGGCCACCGGTGCCTACGCGCATATTCGCCGTCAGTTCAAAGTGTCCATTGGTAAAATGGAAGGTATTGAAGAACCGCTGGCGCGTATCGCAGGCAACGCCTACGTGATGGACGCCGCCGCGACCCTGATTACCTACGGCATTATGCTCGGTGAAAAACCGGCGGTCCTGTCGGCTATCGTCAAGTACCACTGCACCCATCGCGGCCAGCAGTCCATTGTTGACGCCATGGATATCGCCGGGGGCAAAGGCATTATGCTGGGCGAAGGCAACTTCCTGGCCCGTGCTTACCAGGGCGCGCCGATTGCCATCACCGTGGAAGGGGCGAACATCCTGACCCGTAGCATGATGATCTTCGGCCAGGGCGCCATTCGCTGCCATCCGTACGTGCTGGAAGAGATGGCCGCCGCACAGAACAAAGACGTTAACGCCTTCGACAAACTGCTGTTTAAACACATCGGCCACGTCGGCAGCAATAAAGTGCGTAGCTTCTGGTTAGGTGTCACTCGCGGCTTAACCAGCTCGACGCCGACCCGTGATGCGACGAAACGTTACTACCAGCATCTGAACCGTCTAAGCGCCAACCTGGCCCTGCTGTCCGATGTTTCCATGGCGGTGCTGGGCGGCAGCCTGAAGCGTCGTGAGCGTATCTCCGCGCGTCTGGGCGACGTGCTGAGCCAGCTGTATCTCGCGTCTGCGGTACTGAAACGCTATGACGATGAAGGTCGCCATGAAGCCGATTTACCTCTGGTACATTGGGGCGTGCAGGATGCGCTTCATCAGGCGGAACAGGCGATTGACGATCTGCTGAAGAACTTCCCAAACCGCTTTGTTGCTGGCGCACTGCGCGTCGCCATCTTCCCGACCGGCCGTCATTATGATGCGCCGTCCGATAAGCTGGACCACAGCGTGGCGAAGATTCTGCAAACGCCAAGCGCCACCCGCTCCCGCATTGGCCGCGGCCAGTACCTGACCCCGAGTGAACATAACCCTGTGGGCCTGTTGGAAGAAGCGCTGGTAGACGTGATGGCGGCGGACCCTATCCACCAGCGTATCTGTAAAGAAATTGGCAAAAACCTGCCGTTTACCCGTCTGGACGAACTGGCGCGTAACGCGCTGGCAAAAGGGCTTATCGATCAGACCGAAGCGGCCATTCTGATCAAAGCGGAAGAAAGCCGTCTGCGCAGCATCAACGTTGACGATTTTGCTGCGGACGAGCTGGCGACCAAGCCGGTAAAGCTGCCGGACAACGTGCGCAAGGTTGAAGCCGCGTAACCCCTTCGATTCGTTATCCCCAAAGCGGAGCCTGGCTCCGCTTTTTTTATCCAGATGGTCCCCACCGCGGCAACGTCCTGATAAGGTGTTACAGTTAGATTTACGTCCTGCAATAAAGGAGTTCATCACGTGCCTGGCTTGAAGATTACCCTTTTACAACAACCGCTGGTCTGGATGGACGGACCTGCCAACCTGCGACACTTTGACCGGCAGATGGAAGAGATTGTCGGGCGTGACGTGATTGTACTGCCGGAAATGTTTACGACTGGTTTTGCCATGGAAGCCGCCGAGCAGTCGATGGCAGAGGAAGATGTTGTCGCCTGGATGCGAGAACAGGCGCTGCGCACCAATGCGCTGGTTGCCGGCAGCGCCGCGCTGCAAACGCCGCTGGGGGCGGTCAATCGTTTCCTGCTCGTGGAACCTGAAGGTCAGGTCCACGTCTACGACAAACGCCATCTGTTCCGTATGGCCGATGAGCATCACCACTATATTGCGGGTAACCAGCGCGTGGTGTTGACGTGGCGCGGCTGGCGCATTCTGCCGCTGGTCTGCTATGACCTGCGTTTCCCGGTGTGGTCGCGCAACCGCAATGACTACGACCTGGCGCTATACGTTGCGAACTGGCCCGCGCCGCGTTCACTGCACTGGCAGGCGCTGCTGACGGCACGCGCCATTGAGAACCAGGCTTACGTCGCAGGCTGTAACCGTGTTGGAACCGACGGCAACGGCCATCACTACCGCGGAGATAGCCGTATCATCACCCCACAGGGCGAGATTCTTGCCACCGCCGAGCCGCACCTGGCTACCCGTATCGATGGGGAACTTTCTCTGTCGCAACTCCAGGAGTATCGCGAGAATTTCCCTGCCTGGCAGGATGCCGATCCGTTTGCGCCAGGGTAATGAAAGGACGGCAAAGTTGTGCCGAAAAAATCTGGAAGGCTAAAACGACGAAAGCCCGAATCATTGCTGATTCGGGCTTTCTGAATAGTGGCGGAACGGACGGGACTCGAACCCGCGACCCCCTGCGTGACAGGCAGGTATTCTAACCGACTGAACTACCGCTCCGCTGTGTTCCCTTGGGAACGAGGCGAATATTACGGATTCCCTCGGAAACCGTCAACGCTTTTTCTCTGCTTTTGAATCGTTTGCTGCAAAATTCGCCCATACGCTTATTTTCACAGCAAAATAACCGTTTTATGCCCGCCAGAGGCAGCTTCCACCTTTCTTCTGTACCAGGTCAAGGCGCGATTCATGGTTCATCAGCTCTTCATCGGTCGCATAAACAACGCGCAGTTTACTCGCCGCGCGGACAATACGCTGAATTCCGGTATCGCCTACCTGCTGCTGCCCTTCGCCTTCCATCGCAAATTTAATCGACGTCTGCCCACCGGTCATCGTCAGATAGACGTCTGCCAGGATCTGGGCATCGAGAAGCGCGCCGTGCAGCGTACGCTTGGTGTTGTCTATTTCATAGCGCGAGCATAACGCATCAAGGCTGTTACGCTTGCCGGGGAACATTTTCCTCGCCAGCGCCAGACTATCGGTGACTTTACAAAAGGTATCGGTTTTTGGAATACCGCGATTGAGCTTACTAAACTCATAGTCCATAAAGCCGATATCGAACGATGCGTTATGGATGACCAGCTCCGCGCCGCGGATGTAGTCAAGAAACTCATCGGCAACCTCGGCAAAGGTGGGTTTATCCAGCAAGAATTCGTCGGCGATACCGTGAACGCCGAAGGCTTCAGGGTCCACCAGCCGGTCGGGCTTGAGATAAACGTGGAAGTTGTTGCCGGTCAAACGACGGTTGATTACTTCGACGGCACCGATCTCGATGATCTTGTGACCTTCATAGTGCGCGCCGATCTGGTTCATACCGGTGGTTTCGGTATCCAGAACGATCTGTCGCGTAATTGCAGTGCTCATATCAGTCATTTATGTCAGACTTGCCGTTTTACTTTCGATTGCAGATACAGGAAGTCTACCAGAGATGCTTAAACAGGTAGAAATTTTCACCGATGGCTCTTGCCTTGGTAACCCAGGCCCCGGCGGCTATGGCGCTATTTTACGCTATCGCCAGCGGGAAAAAACCTTTAATGAAGGCTATCGCCTGACCACCAATAACCGGATGGAGCTGATGGCGGCGATCGTCGCGCTGGAAGCGCTGAAAGAACCGTGCACCGTGGTGCTGAGTACCGATAGCCAGTACGTACGCCAGGGGATCACTCAGTGGATCCACAACTGGAAAAAACGTGGCTGGAAGACGGCAGATAAAAAGCCGGTGAAGAATGTCGATCTCTGGAAACGGCTTGATGCGGCCCTTGGCCAGCATGAAATTCGCTGGGAATGGGTGAAGGGCCACGCCGGGCATCCGGAGAACGAACGCTGCGATGAGCTGGCGCGAGCGGCAGCCTCCGCCCCCACCCACGATGATGTCGGCTACCAGCCGGAAGCTTAAGCGTCCGGCGGTTTACGGTACTGGCGGGTCGCACCGACCGCCTGCGGGATACGGCTTTTTGCCTTATTTTGCCGCATCGGGTTCAGCGTCAGCGGAATGGTGCGTTTTCGGGCGACAATCAGTTGCAAGCACCCCAGCGCAGGCAAATGGGTGCTCAACATAACGCCCCCCTGCTTCGCCCAGGGCAGCACCTGAAAACGGCTCTGGTGCAGCACTTCAAAATTCAGCAGCGCCAGCCAGTCGAGCTGGCGGGTCATGGTAAACATTCGGCTGTTGTAAGGGACGGATTTACGCAGCACGGGAAAGAGCTTGCGCAGCCCCATCAGGCTCACCGGATTAAAGCTGCTGATAATCAGCCAGCCATCATCGATTAACACGCGGTCGGCCTCGCGCAGCATACGGTGCGGATCGCTACACCAGGGCATGGTATGAGCAAGCAGGCAGGCATCGACCGATTTCTCAGCAAACGGTAGATGCAGCGGATCGGCCAGCACCTGCATTGGGCTGCCTTCCAGCGAGATATTGACCTGATGGGAGATCGCGCAGGCTTCAGTATTGATCTCCGCGCTCAGGTTGCCGATCTTGAGCAGGTGAAAGCCGTACAGCTTTCCGAGCCAGGGTTTCAGTTGACGATCGATAGCCTCGCGATAATATTCACCCCAGGGCAATTGCGCCCACGAGACAGGCGCTGACACTGTTTGAGGTATCCTTGCCGGTTTCATCACACCTTCCCTACGCTTAAGAGGTAACTAATGAATCTTAACAGTATTCCGGCGTTTCAGGACAACTACATCTGGGTTCTTAATGATGAAACGGGCCGCTGTCTGATTGTCGATCCCGGTGAAGCGGCCCCGGTGCTGGCGGCAATTACCGAAAACGGCTGGCAGCCAGAAGCGATCCTCTTAACCCATCACCACAACGATCACGTTGGCGGCGTGTCGGATCTGCATAGGCATTATCCGAATCTGATCGTTTACGGTCCGGAAGAGACGCGTCACAAAGGAACGACAAAAATTGTCGCCGATGGCGATAGGATCCGCGTACTCGACCAGGAATTTCACGTTTTCGCTACACCGGGGCACACTTTAGGACATGTCTGTTTCTACAGCGCGCCGTGGCTTTTTTGCGGCGATACCCTGTTTTCCGGGGGCTGCGGACGTTTATTCGAAGGCACGCCAGCCCAGATGTACCGCTCGTTGCAGCGCATTAACACCCTGCCGGAAGAGACGCTAATTTGTTGCGCACATGAATATACGCTCTCCAACATGAAGTTCGCCCTGAGCGTTTTACCGCATGATTTGTTCATTAACGAATACTATCGAGAAGTGAAGGAGTTACGCGCAAAAAACCAAATGACACTCCCCACAACTCTGAAAAATGAGCGCCAAATCAATCTCTTTTTAAGAACGGATGATATTGATTTAATTAATAAAATAAACAAAGAAACAAAATTGCTACAATCTGAAGAGCGTTTTGCATGGTTACGGTCAAAGAAAGATAACTTCTGATACTTCCGGGTTGCGTTTTCGAAAGTTCGTCGTTATTATCGGTCGTCTTTTAAGCAACTATTGACACACACATGAAGGCAAAAGCGATATTACTCGCCTCTGTCCTGCTCGTGGGGTGCCAGGCGTCACAGCAGGGCAACGTCCAACAGCACGCACAGAGCCTTTCTGCGGCTAGTCAAGGGGAAGCAAGTAAGTTCGCAAGTCAAGCACGTTGGATGGACGATGGGACATTCGACATGCAGAATCAGAACCTGTGGGCTTATATTGGCGACGAGCTAAAGATGGGAATCCCGGATAACTCCCGGGTTCGCGAACAGAAACAGAAGTACTTACGAAATAAGAGCTATCTCCACGATGTAACTTTACGGGCAGAGCCGTATATGTACTGGATAGCCGGGCAAGTTAAGAAACGTAACATGCCTATGGAACTGGTATTACTACCCATAGTGGAGAGCGCTTTTGACCCGCACGCAACGTCTGGCGCCAATGCCGCAGGCATCTGGCAGATCATTCCGAGCACAGGGCGCAATTATGGTCTGAAACAGACCCGCAGTTATGACGCACGTCGTGATGTCGTTGCTTCCACAACGGCAGCACTGGATATGATGCAGCGTTTGAACAAAATGTTCGACGGCGACTGGTTATTAACCGTGGCGGCGTATAACAGCGGTGAAGGCCGTGTAATGAAAGCAATGAAGGCGAACAAAGCCCGTGGTAAGCCTACGGACTTCTGGTCTCTTCCATTGCCTCAGGAAACTAAGGTCTACGTACCGAAGATGCTGGCTTTGAGCGACATCCTCAAAAACAGCAAACGCTATGGCGTTCGTCTGCCAACAACCGACGAAAGCCGTGCGCTGGCGCGCGTTCGCCTCGATAGCCCGGTTGAGATCTCTCAGCTCGCAGACATGGCTGGTATGCCGGTCAACAAGCTGAAGACCTTCAATGCTGGCGTCAAAGGCTCTACGCTCGGCGCAAGCGGTCCGAAGTACGTGATGGTGCCACAGAAGCATGCAGACCAGTTGCGTGAATCCTTGGCCTCCGGTGAAATTTCCGACCTCCAGCCTACGCTGGTTGCTGACAATACACCGATGTCCAGCCGCAGCTATCAGGTTCGCTCAGGCGACACGCTGTCGGGTATCGCATCACGCTTAGGCGTGACGACGAAGGACCTGCAGCAGTGGAACAACCTGCGTGGTAGCAACCTGAAAGTGGGTCAGAGCTTAACGGTAGGTGCGGGCAGCAGCGCTGCGCGTCTTGCTGATAACAGCAGCATTACGTACCGCGTACGTAAAGGCGATTCGTTGTCGAGCATTGCAAAACGTCACGGCGTTAACATCAAAGATGTGATGCGCTGGAACAGTGACGCTGGCAACCTGCAGCCGGGCGATCAGCTCACGCTGTTTGTTAAGAATAGCGACCGTCCTGACTCCTGACAGGCATACAATAAAAAAGGCACCGTTCCCCCGGTGCCTTTTTTATGTCTTTAGCCCTACCTGCTGGGGCTGAATTCTACGATCAGCGGATTGTGGTCCGATGCGCGAGTAACCAGTACGGAAGCATCATTCACGTTCAACCCACGATAGAAGACGAAATCCAGCGGACGACCAAACGCCCGGCGGCGCTGATCGTCGTCAAAGCGTACCGGACGCAACGACATGTCACGCGCAAAACGATACAGCGCGTTCATACGTGGGCGGCTCCAGGCGTTGAAATCCCCGGCCATGATCACCGGGCCATTATGTTGGGCAATCTGCTCGCCGATGGGCATCAGCTGTTTACTGTAGACATCAACGCCAAGGCTAAAGTTAACGGCGTGAATATTCACGACCATCAGCAACCGCGAATCAGGAAGTGGGTAAACGGTCACTAACGCCGATTTCGCCAGCCGCAGAATCGGCTCGCGTTCACGCAGTGGGCAACAGTAGACGGGCTGAGCGGCGGACAGCGTCATCACGCCGGAGGGATGATGCGGCAGCGCAAACGCGGGAACCTGATCGGCCGCGAGATAGTTAGTGGTCGCAAACTTTACCAGTTCTGGCGTGGTTTGCGCTTCCTGCAGTAGTACAAGGTGCGCATCTTTACCGTACTTATTCAGCACCGACAGCCATTCAGCGCGCTGCTGCTTAAAGATATTCCACACCAGGATGCGAATATTCTCTTCAGTGCTTAACGGCTTACCCACCGATAATGCCTCGCTCAACCCGGAATACGTGCCTGGTGGCGGGAGGATCCGCTCCGCTGGCTGTCCGGCAATGTAGCGCATGGCGTAGGTATTTTTTCGCACTTTCTTTTATAACCTCAATAAGCAAAGAACCCGCCTGATTCCAGGAAGGTTCCTCAGTTATAGGGGCTTTTGCCCGCGGTTTCAACGCTATTTGTGATAAAGCTGGGTGAACTTCTGTAAGCCTGTGCTTACCGACAAAATTCTAACCAGGCACCACACGAGTGGGCTTGTCCAGGCGGCCACTCAAACCGGTCAACAGCAGCGCCCCCACGACAATCAGCGCGCCAATCCACGGCGTTTGTGCCAGGCCATAGTGTTCGACGGTTTGGCCCCCCACGACGGAGCCGATAGCAATTCCGACATTAAAAGCAGCGATGTTCAGACCCGATGCCACATCAACGGCAGCTGGCGTATACTCCTCGGCTTTCTGCACCACGTAGACCTGCAAACCGGGCACGTTACCAAAAGCGAACACGCCCATCACCAATACCGTTGCCAGTGCAGCATACTGAATTGACGCCGTGAACTGGAAGACGACCAGCAGCACCGCCAGCGCGGCGAAGATAAATTTCAGTGCCGGTACCGCACCGTGTTTATCGGCCAGTTTACCGCCCCAGATATTCCCTACTGCGACCGCCACACCGTAGCCTAACAGGATCCAACTGACCGCGTTCGGGGTAAAGCCCGCCAGATTTTGCATCATCGGCGCCAGGAAGGTGAAGGCGGTAAAGACGCCGCCATAGCCCAGCGCGGTAATCGCGTAAATCATCAGCAGACGCGGGTGAGTCAGCACTTTCAACTGGTCGGCTAAACTTGCAGGCGCGCGGCCCGGGATATTGCCAGGCACCAGTATGGCGCTGGCAATCAGCGCAATCACGCCCAGTACAGAAACAGCCAGGAACGTCTCTCTCCAGCCAAAATGCTGGCCGATAAAGGTGCCCAGCGGCACGCCGGTCACCAGCGCCACGGTCAGACCACCGAACATGATAGCGATCGCCGAGGCGGCCTTTTCTTTCGGCACCAGACTGGTGGCGATGGTTGAGCCAATGGAGAAGAACACGCCGTGAGCCAGGCCGGTCAACAGACGCGCGACGACCAGGGTAGCGTATCCCGGCGCCTGCCAGGCCAGCAGGTTTCCGGCGGTAAACAGTACCATCAGCGCCAGCAGCAGCTGCTTACGCGGCAGTTTGCCCGTCAGCGCGGTGAGCACCGGCGCGCCGATAGCCACGCCCAGAGCATAAATGGAAACCAGCATCCCAGCGGAAGGCAGGGAGATGGCGAGCTGTTCAGCGATCGTCGGAACCAGTCCGACAATCACAAATTCGGTTGTGCCAATAGCGAAGGCACTGATCGTTAAGGCAAGTAGCGCCAGCGGCATAATTTACTCCACATCATCAGTATTAAGATGACACGTAGTATGCCGGGGTGTTTAAATAACAAAAATATTCAAAATCTCAATAGAATTTTGCGTCAGGTGCAACAATGAGAGCAACATCAGAAGAGATCGCCATTTTCGTGGCGGTGGTTGAAAGCGGTAGTTTTAGCCGGGCAGCAGAGCAACTGGGCCTGGCTAACTCGGCGGTGAGCCGGGCGGTTAAGAAGCTGGAATCCAAGCTCGGCGTGAGCCTGCTAAACCGCACCACGCGTCAGTTGAGTCTGACCGAAGAGGGTGAACGCTACTTCCGCCGCATGCAGGTCGTGCTACAAGAGATGGCCGCTGCGGAAAATGAGCTGCTGGATACGCGCAATACACCGCGGGGTCTGCTGCGGGTCGACGCGGCCACGCCGGTCATGCTGCACTTCCTGATGCCGCTGATTAAGCCGTTTCGCGAACGCTATCCAGAGATGACGCTCTCTCTGGTGTCGTCTGAGACCTTCATCAACCTGATTGAGCGTAAGGTGGACGTGGCTATCCGGGCGGGAACATTAACCGACTCCAGCCTGCGCGCGCGCCCCCTGTTTAACAGCTATCGTAAGATCATCGCATCGCCGGAGTATGTTGCCCGCCATGGCAAGCCGGAGAACGTTGCAGATTTGAAAGAGCACCAGTGTCTTGGTTTCACCGAGCCCTCTTCACTGAACACGTGGCCTGTGTACTGCTGCGATGGGCAGTTTATGGAAGTCAGCTGCGAAATTACATCCAACAGCGGAGAAACGATCAAACAGCTGTGTTTGAACGGCAACGGTATTGCCTGTCTGTCGGACTACATGGTGGATAAAGAGATTGCGAGCGGAGAGTTTGTTGAGCTACTGGCCGACAAGCGGCTGCCCGTGGAGATGCCGTTTAGCGCGGTTTACTACAGTGACCGGGCAGTGAGCACCCGTATCAGGGCATTTATTGATTTTCTGAGCGAGTATGTGAAGGAAAATCGGTAACGAATCGCACGGCTGATTGGGAGGCCCGGAATCGACATGATCGTTTCGTCCGGGCTACCAGAGGGCTTCAGAGGGTTAAAGGGTCATTAGTCCCACTCAGGCGCCAGACCTTCCGGGCTGACCAGGCGGTCATTGCAGTCCAGCGCGGCGATGGCTTTTTTATCTTCAGCATCCAATTTCAGATCCTGCGCCAGCAGGTTGCTTGCCAGGTTCTCACGCTTGGTAGAAGATGGAATGACCGCATAGCCTTCACCCATTGCCCAGGCCAGAATAACCTGCGCAGGCGTCGCATTATGTTTCTTCGCTATGTCTGCAATCACTTCATCTTTCAGTGCCTTACCGTATGCCAGCGTCATATAAGAAGTGATATGGATACCGTGCTCGGTAGCCCAATCAACGACTTTACGGTTTTGCAGGTACGGTGACAGCTCAATCTGGTTAGTGGCGATGTTTTCTGCGCCTACGGCAGCAATAGCGCGCTTCATCAGTGGAATCGTAAAGTTAGAGATCCCGATCTGGCGAGTCAGACCTTGTTTTTTCGCTTCCAGCAGCGCAGCCATAAACTCTTCAACCGCCACGGCGTCGTTCGGCGACGGCCAGTGGATCAGCGTCAGGTCAACATAGTCGGTACGCAGCTTCTGCAGGCTCTCTTTGAGGCTGGCGACCAGCTTGTCTTTGCTCAGATTTTCAATCCAGATCTTGGTGGTGATGAACAGTTCATCACGCGCGATGCCGCTTTCGGCAATGGCCTGGCCTACGGCCGCTTCGTTGTCATAGATCTGTGCGGTATCGATAGTACGGTAGCCAAGCTCCAGCGCGGTTTTTACAGATGCAATAACAACGTCGTCTTTCAGGCGGAAGGTACCGAGACCAAATGCAGGGATTGTCATGATTTTCCTCTTTATTTATCAAAATGGGTTAACTGGAACCATTATGACGAAGGTGAGGATCGAGAAAAAGATCGTGAAATGCAGAGGATTTTTGCTCAAACAGCAATAATCAAACGATACGCAAAGAAAAAGCCCTGAGCAAATGCTCAGGGCTCTTAATAAGTGGCGGAACGGACGGGACTCGAACCCGCGACCCCCTGCGTGACAGGCAGGTATTCTAACCGACTGAACTACCGCTCCACCGAATTTCTTTGTCACTACCCGGATTATTCATCCCGGTTTACTGCAATTTGATGCCTGGCAGTTTATAAATCACTTCGTGATTTACCCTTCGGGCCGTTGCTTTGCAACGTTCAAAAGCTTTCGCTTTTGTCCTACTCTCTGTCGAGTAGCGAACTGCCCCGAATTTTAGTGCCATACTGCTAAATTGATGCCTGGCAGTTCCCTACTCTCGCATGGGGAGACCCCACACTACCATCGGCGCTACGGCGTTTCACTTCTGAGTTCGGCATGGGGTCAGGTGGGACCACCGCGCTACAGCCGCCAGGCAAATTCTGTTTTCAGACCGCGTTCTGCGTTCTGATTTAATCTGTAATCAAGCTGAATCTTCGTCTCTTCGCCAAAACATCTTCGGCGTTGTAAGGTTAAGCCTCACGGTTCATTAGTATCGGTTAGCTCAACGTATCGCTACGCTTACACATCCGACCTATCAA